>NZ_MRDI01000006.1:0-379146 GCF_002008205.1 Agrobacterium sp. YIC 4121
AAAGTCGCCGTCGCCAGCAGCGCCGCCGCCCTCGTTCAGTGAGCGGACTTATAAATCTACCCAGCCAAACAAGTCAACACACCCACCGTCAAAAAACTGACATTTTTATCAAGCTATTGATTTTATTAGGTAGTTTCGTGGAGGGAAGCGAAAACAAGCGGAAGAGACGGAATCTTCCGACATTTTGCCACACGCCCAATGCCTGCCCTCCGGTCCTGACTACAAATAGCACGCAAGGAACCGTAACTTTGACGTCGGAGCATTTGCCTGCTCCTTACATACGGCTGTCAAAGTGCGGGGCCGTGCATTAGAAACGGCATATGAGACGCTTAAACACCACCCCAGATGCCGCAGGCCTGTTTGCATGACCAGAATGCCCGTTCCTATAAAGACCGAGTTGCCCGAACTTCCCGTCAGTGCCGTTCTCGGCGATATCGCCCAGGCTCTGGCCGGGGCGAAGCGCGCAGTTCTTTCGGCTCCACCGGGCGCGGGTAAAACGACGCTCGTGCCGCTTCATCTTTTGCAGCAGGACTGGCGGGGTGACGGCAAGATCATTCTTCTCGAACCACGCCGGCTTGCCGCCCGTGCCGCAGCCGGGCGCATGGCCGAACTGCTTCACGAGGATGTCGGGCAAACCGTCGGCTATCGCATGCGGCTCGACAATCGCGTCTCCTCGAAAACCCGGATAGAAGTGGTGACCGAAGGCGTGTTTGCCCGGATGGTTCTGGACGATCCTGAACTTGCCGGCGTTTCGACGGTGATTTTCGACGAGTTTCACGAACGTTCGCTCGACGGCGATTTCGGACTGGCGCTTGCACTCGATGTGCAGGGTGGGTTGCGCGACGATCTGCGTATCCTCGTCATGTCCGCCACTCTCGATGTCGAACGCATCAGCACGCTCATGGCAGGCGCGCCGGTCATTCAGAGCCTTGGGCGGACGTTTCCAATCGAGGTCCGTTATGAGGATCGTTGGCAGGGCGTGCCGATTGAAGAGAAAGTCACCAAGGCGATCACCGAAGCCCATGGGTCGGAAACCGGCTCCATCCTCGCCTTTCTACCGGGACAGGCGGAAATTATCCGAACGGCCACGCGGCTGGAGGGATGTTTTCCCGCAGATACGGATATCATTCCGCTTTACGGCAATCTTTCACAGAAGGAGCAGGATGCAGCGATAAAGCCGGCACCGGCCGGACGACGCAAGATCGTGCTCGCCACCTCGATTGCGGAGACCTCGATTACCATCGATGGCGTGCGTGTGGTGATCGACAGCGGATTGCAGCGACTACCTGTCTTCGAGCCGGCAACGGGAATCACGAGACTGGAGACGGTGCGGGTGTCGCGCGCTTCCGCCGACCAGCGGGCGGGTCGCGCCGGGCGGACAGAACCCGGTGTTGCGATCCGCCTGTGGCATCCGGGGCAGACGGCGGCGCTCAACGCCTTTACGCCACCGCAAATTCTGGCGAGCGATCTTGCCGGCCTTGCGCTCGATCTCGCCCATTGGGGCGTTCAGGATCCCTCTTCTCTTGCCTTTCTGGATATGCCCCCCGAAGCCGCACTTAAAGAATCAGTGGCGCTTCTCAAAAATCTGGGCGCGCTCGACAAAGGCGGAGCGCTGACGCAGCGCGGCCATCTGATGCGCGGCCTTTCACTACCGCCACGGCTGGCGGCCATGGTGATTGCGGCGGCAAGCGAAGGCGCGGGAAAAAAGGCGGCGATGCTCGCCGTCATGCTCACGGAACAGGGGCTCGGCGGAAACGATATCGATCTCGATGAACGGCTGCGGCGCTTTCTTTCCGACAGAAGCGAAAGGGCACAGGCGGCGCGCAAGCTGGCATCGAGGCTGTTCGACGCAATCGGCGACAAAACGGCGACAGTCGAGTTGCCCAGCGAGGCCGGTCCGCTGCTGCTGCATGCTTATCCGGACAGGATCGCGCTTCAGCGCGGCGCGCGGGGACGTTATGTGATGGCCAACGGGCGTGGCGCAGAGCTTGCCGAGACAGAACGGCTGGCGGCGAGCAAAATGCTGGTGGTTGCCGATATTACCGGGCGAGCGGCGCAGCCGCGCATCCTTGCGGCGGCAGGCATAGAGAGGAGCGATGTCGAAGAGCGGATGCCGCATCTCATCGTTCAGCAGGACCAGTTGCTTTTCGACAAGGCGAGCGGCCAGGCGCGCGCGCGAAAGGTGACGCGGCTTGGCGCCATCATCCTCGATGAGACACCCCTGCCCCGTCCCGAGGGCGAGCAGGCGGCACAGGCGCTCGCCAATGGCGTTCGGGAATTCGGCATCGGCATTCTTCCTTTTTCGAAAGAGACGCTGCAGTTGCGCGACAGGATCGGCTTTCTGAACGCCAGTATCGGGGAGCCCTGGCCGGATGTCAGCGACGAGGCATTGCTTTCCAGGCTGGACGAATGGTTCGTCCCTTTTCAGAACGGTGCGCGCAGCCTGCAGGACATCCGGCCCGGCAGCCTCTCCGAAGGGATCCTGTCTCTGGTGCCGCATGAGGTGGCGCGCGATCTCGCCAAGCTGGCGCCGACGCATTTCGAAGCACCGACGGGCCAGCGGCATCCCATCCGTTACGACGCCAGCGAACCGACGCTTTCCATTCGCGTGCAGGAACTTTTCGGGCTGAGAGCCCACCCGTCCATTGCGCAGGGACGGTTGCCGCTGCTGCTGGAATTGACCTCCCCGGCGCACAGGCCGATACAGACGACACGCGATCTTCCCGGCTTCTGGTCGGGGTCCTGGAAGGATGTACGGGCGGATATGCGCGGGCGTTATCCACGCCATCCATGGCCGGAAGACCCGGCATCGGCCCTGCCGACCAGCCGTGCAAAACCGCGCGGGACGTGACGATGATGAACAGGGCAAAGGAGATGAAGGTGGCTGGCCATTCTATCGAAACCACGAGGCTCGGCCGCGCCAGCCGCAGGATAAGGCTGCAGACCATCGTCTGGCTGCGCTGGCTGGCGGTTGCGGGACAGACGGCAACGATCCTGCTTGTCGCTTTCGGGCTCAATTTCCCCCTGCCGCTTCTGGCCTGCGGCCTTCTGATCGCGGCACTCGCTCTTGCAAATCTGTTTCTTACCGCCCGTTTTCCCTCCACCTATCGTCTGGAGCCCTGGGAAGCGACATTGCTGCTGGCCTTCGACCTGCTGCAATTGACGGCGCTCATTTACATCACCGGCGGACTTTCCAATCCCTTCGCGCCGCTGATCTGCGTGCAGGTCATCATTGCCTTTGCCTCCCAGCCACTGCGACATTCGCTCATTCTCCTCGGCTTTGCCGTCATCTGCTCGACCGCGATCGCTTTTTCACCCTTTCCGGTTCCGTGGTATCCCGGCGAGGTTTTGCCGATCCAGCTTCTGCTGCATGTCGGCACCTGGGTCGCGATCATCGCCACGACCTCGTTTGCGGCCTTTTACGCCTATCGCGTTTCGCATGAGGCCAATCAGCTGGCGGATGCGCTGGCTGCAACCGAACTGGTGCTGGAGCGGGAAAAACATCTCTCGCAGCTGGATGGGCTTGCGGCGGCAGCGGCGCATGAGCTCGGTACGCCGCTCGCGACCATCAGTGTCGTCGCGAAGGAGATGGAGCGGGAACTCGGAAACGACGAAAAATTTGGCGAAGATATAGCCCTGCTGCGCAGCCAGAGCGAAAGATGCCGCGATATTCTGCGCCGCCTCACCTCGCTTTCCGCCGACAATGAGGAGCACATGCGCCGCCTGCCGCTCTCCTCGCTGATAGAGGAGGTGATGGCGCCGCACCGGGAATTCGGCATCCGTCTCGAACTCGTTGAAAAGAACAATCGCGCCGACGAGCCGGTCGGCATCCGCAATGCCGGCATCATCTACGGTCTTGGCAACCTCATTGAAAACGGCGTGGATTATGCGCGGGAAAAGGTGACCGTGACGGTGGATTACGACCAGCAGAACGTCGCCGTCATCATTGAAGACGATGGGCCGGGTTATGCCTACGACGTGCTTGCCCGTATCGGCGAGCCCTATGTGACCGAACGTCACAATGACACACGGGCCGGCGGGCTCGGGCTCGGACTTTTCATCGCCAAGACCTTGCTGGAGCGCTCCGGCGCCACCGTCACCTTTGAGAATCGCGGCACGAGCGGAACCGGAGCGCGGGTCACAATCGTCTGGCCTCGAGCGCTTATGGACGATAAAAGAAGCCGTTGACTTTACCATCCACGTTGAAGCGGCGATAAGAAGAAGAAAACCAAGCCGACGAAGTTGCCGGAAGGCCGGAAACATGAAGATAGAAGACCAGAACAACTCCACCAGCGCGCCAACGGACGACATCGACCCGATCGGACCCGACAGATCGCTGCTGATCGTCGATGATGACGGCCCGTTCCTGCGCCGGCTTGCCCGGGCAATGGAAACACGCGGCTTTACCGTCGACACCGCCGAGACGGTCAGCGATGGCATTGCCCGCTCCAGAGCTGCACCGCCGAAATATGCGGTTGTCGATCTGAGGCTTGCGGATGGCAACGGTCTGGAAGTCATCGAGGCCATCAGGCAGAACCGGGACGATACGCAGATCGTCGTTCTGACCGGTTACGGCAATATCGCAACCGCCGTCACCGCCGTGAAACTTGGAGCGCTGGATTATCTCGCCAAGCCCGCCGATGCGGACGATGTGTTCAATGCGCTGACGCAGCGCAAGGGCGAAAAGACCGAAGTTCCCGAAAACCCGATGTCGGCAGACCGGGTTCGGTGGGAGCATATTCAGCGTGTCTATGAAATGTGCGAGCGCAACGTTTCGGAAACCGCCCGCCGGCTGAACATGCACCGGCGAACGCTGCAACGCATTCTCGCCAAACGCGCCCCCAAATAACGGAAGTCATTCTCCGAAGCTGCGCCCGGTCGTCCATTCCGCCAGCATCAGCCGGGTCGCAGCGGTTCGCGAGAAATCCAGCATCACCGACTTGCGGGTCGCGGGCGGCAATTTATGCTCGGGCGCATCGCGCAGCATATGGGCGCCATATCCATCCGACAGGATCAGCCCGCATTCCTCCGGGAATATGTCGGTCGGCACTTCAGGATGGGTTGCGAAGAACAGCCGGTCGCAATGCAGGCGGTATTCCGGCCATTTGCGATCGACACGGAAATCCTCGATGGAGGATTTGATTTCGATGATCCAGATCTCACCCTTGACCGACAGGCTGATGAGATCGGCCCGTCGCCCGCTTGCAAGCGGCAGTTCGGGCAGCACCGAATGGCGCATTTCGTGCAGAAGCACCTGAACGCCGCGGCGCACCAGCATCGCCTTGTCCGACTGGCGACCGTCTATTAACGGATTATTGTTGGTAACGGAAAGAATAGTCATGGATAAAGGCTGCTGAAGCGTTTGGCCTATTGTTGCAAAAAGGCAATCAACCGGCAATTTTAAATGCCCGACCGTTTCGCGGCGGCGCAACGGCTTGCCAAGAGCGGCTGAATGGAAAATAACCGATTTATCCAATTAAGCCTACTCTTTCGCACAATTTGGCGAATTTTCCGCGAGAACGACATGCGCATCCGTACCCCATTGACCGCACTCGGTCTGACGGCAGCACTGGCTCTGGCCGGCTGCGCCGAAACGACTTCCCAATCCTCCGCTCCGACCTCCGGCAAGATCGCAGCGTCTGTACCGGTTGCTGACCCCGTTCCGGCAAAGGTCGAAACGGTCCAGATCTTCAACGATGTCTACGGTCCCGTGACCGATGCGGGCTATGCGCTGCCGGCCATTCCAATCAATCGTGTGAATGAGAAGTATCGCCGTCAGATCGTCGAATTCCAGACATCCGAACGCGCCGGCACCATCATCGTCAATACGCGTGAGCGTTACCTCTATTACATCCTGTCCGGCAACCGCGCGGTTCGTTACGGCATCGGCGTCGGCAAGGCAGGTTTCGCCTGGGCCGGTGAGGCCTATGTCGCCTGGAAGCAGGAATGGCCGATGTGGCATCCGCCGAAAGAAATGGCGGACCGTAAGCCGGAAGTCGCCAAATATGTCGAGGCTGGCATGGGTCCGGGTCTTACCAACCCGCTCGGCGCGCGCGCCATGTATCTCTTCAATGAAAAGGGACAGGACACGCTGTTCCGCATCCATGGTTCGCCCGAATGGGCCTCGATCGGCACCGCCGCTTCTTCCGGCTGCATCCGCATGATCAATCAGGACGTCATCGACCTTTACAGCCGCGTTCGTCCCGGCCGCAGCACCAAGGTCATCGTGATCCAGTAAAGATCACATACCAGACAAGAAAAAGCCGCCGTGGATTTCCCCCGGCGGCTTTTTTGTTTCTCAGGACTGCTGACGGCTTCAGGCCGCCTGTTTGGCCTTCAGCTCCAGACGACGGCGGTGCAGAACCGGCTCGGTGTAGCCGTTCGGCTGTTCAAGGCCCTTCAGCACCAGTTCGACAGCCGCCTGAAATGCCACCGAGCCATCGAAATCGGATGCCATCGGCAGATAGGCCGGATCGCCGGCATTCTGCGCATCGACCACGGCGGCCATGCGCTTCATGGTTTCGACGATCTGGTCCTCTGTCACCACGCCGTGGCGCAGCCAGTTCGCCATGTGTTGTGCGGAGATGCGCAGCGTGGCGCGGTCTTCCATCAGCCCGATATTGTTGATATCCGGCACCTTCGAGCAGCCAACGCCCTGATCGACCCAGCGCACGACGTATCCGAGAATGCCCTGCGCGTTGTTGTCGAGTTCGCGCTGGATTTCTTCCGGCGTCCAGTTGGGACGCGGCGCGACCGGCACCGACAGAATATCGGAAAGCTTCGCCCGGCCGCGGCTTTTCAAACCTTCCTGAACAGCAGCGACATCGACCTTGTGATAATGCGTGGCATGCAGCGTCGCCGCCGTCGGCGATGGCACCCAGGCCGTATTGGCGCCGGCCTTCGGATGCGCGATCTTCTGCTCCAGCATCGCCGCCATCAGGTCCGGCATGGCCCACATGCCCTTGCCGATCTGCGCATGGCCGGAAAGGCCGCATTCGAGGCCGATATCGACGTTCCAGTTCTCGTAAGCCGCGATCCATGCCGCCTGCTTCATGTCGCCCTTGCGGATCATAGGACCCGCCTCCATCGAGGTGTGGATTTCGTCGCCAGTGCGGTCGAGGAAGCCCGTATTGATGAAGACGACGCGATCCTTCGCGGCACGGATGCTTTCCTTGAGGTTGACCGTGGTGCGGCGCTCCTCATCCATGATGCCCATCTTCATGGTGTTCTGCGCCATGCCGACAAGCTTTTCGACCCGGCTGAAGATTTCGTTGGCGAAGGCCACTTCCTCCGGCCCGTGCATCTTCGGCTTGACGACATACATGGAGCCGGCGCGGGAATTCTGACGCCGCCCGGATGGACCGACATCATAAAGGGCGATCAACGCCGTGACGACGGCATCCATGATGCCTTCAGGAACCTCCCGACCATCCCTGTCCAGGATCGCCGGATTGGTCATCAGATGACCGACATTGCGCACCAGCATCAGAGACCGACCCGGCAAGGTCAGCGCGGCACCATTGGGAGCCGTGTAATAGCGATCCGGGTTGAGGCTGCGTGTGAAGGTCTTGCCACCCTTGGATACTTCTTCGGTCAGGTCGCCGCGCATCAGGCCAAGCCAGTTGCCATAAACCAGCACCTTGTCTTCGGCGTCGACGGCGGCAACCGAATCTTCGCAATCCATGATGGTCGTGAGAGCGGATTCGAGAACGACATCGGAGATACCCGCCTTGTCGCCCTTGCCGATTTCGGTCGTGCGATCGATGACGATTTCGGTGTGCAGGCCATTCTTGCCGAGCAGGATCGTTGCAGGCTTTGCCGCTTCGCCGCTGAAACCCTTGAACTGGGCTGCATCCTTGAGACCAGTCCTGGCGTCGCCGATAGCAAGCTGCAACAGGCCATCCTCGATCTTGAAACCGGTCACCTCGGACCAGCTTCCCGTTTCCAGCGGCGCGGATTCATCGAGGAAGTTTCGCGCCCAGGCAATGACCTTTTCACCGCGCTTCGGATTATACCCCCTGCCCTTCTCCGCACCATCGGCGTCAGAAATAGCATCCGTGCCGTAAAGCGCATCGTAAAGCGAACCCCAGCGGGCATTGGCCGCATTCAGCGCATAACGCGCATTCATGACCGGAACGACGAGCTGCGGGCCGGCAACGGCGGCGATTTCAGGGTCGACATTGCTGGTTTCCACCTGGAAGCCGGGACCTTCCGGCAGCAGATAGCCGATTTCCTTCAGAAAGCCCTCATAGGCGTCAAAATCCGCCGGCGCGCCATTCTGCCGATACCAGCCATCCAGCTTTTCCTGCAGAGCGTCACGCTTTGCCAGCAATTCGCGGTTCTTCGGAGAAAGCTCGTGAACAATGGTCGAAAAACCTTCGAAGAACGCCTCGCTATCCAGACCCGTGCCGGGCAGGACGTCGTCAGTCAAAAAGGCATAAAGCCTGTCATCGATGGAAAGACCGAATTTATTCGTGCGGCTCACATGCGCCTCCTCTATTCTGGAGGCACAGATTGGACGCGGAGACGGCCGCTCGTCAATTGCGGCAGACAGCCAAATATTATTTCCGTTTTGGAAACAATGCGGGCGATAGTCGCCTTTTTCTACAAAAGCGCCTGCAAATCCTTGATGCGATCATTCACCAGCCAGCCGTAATAATTTTCCTCCGGCAACAGGGGCTGCTCCCCGCCTGAGGCGCGCTGGCGGTTCTTCTGGGCAAGAGCGGCAGCACGCTGCTGCGATCCGCCGACATTATAAAGCGTAGAGGTCACACCCGGATTTTTCGAAATATCCATGTCGGCAATAGATTTATAGTCGTCGATAGACTTGCGGATGGACGCCGCCATGAAAGCGAGCGACCGGTCAGGATCCATGATGGCGGTGTAGACGGCGGTGGCGTCGTTCTCATCCAGCTTCTCATAGCCCGAAGTTCTGGACACCATATCGGACAACATCAGCGCTGTGAGGGGGTTGATCTGGCCGAGGCCGAAGGTCTGACCGGCATAGAAGGGCTGGAAAAACACGGCGCTGAAACGGTTGTTCGGATAGGCGACACCATCGACCGTCTTGCCGCGGAAACTGTCTTCCCAGACATCTTCCCGACAGTTCCAGAGGCTGTAGGAATCCTTTTTCGACTGGCATTTGGCAAATTGCGAATGGGTCAGGAACTGCGCAATGGTTTCGTCCTTGTAGCCGAAACGGAAGCTGTTGCCCGCATAAGACGCCGCCTTGACGTAATAGGACTGCAGCCGGTCATAGGCGTCGACATTATAGGTATGTTCGCCGACGATCGCGCCTATCATATGGATCGGATCGATGCCGTAGCGCCCGGCCGTCGACTTGATCTTGGCGATCAGCGCCTTGTCGGAGGACAAAAGGTCGATGACCTTCTGGTATTTGCGCTCGAAGGAGGTGTTGGACGCCTTTGTTCTTTTTGCGGAAGCGCCGGGAACGCCGGGCTGTTCGGCATTGCGATTGCCTGGCGGAACGACCGTCGCGGCTTCGACGTAAGAAGACGCGGTGACGGTGAACGTCAAAGCAGCGGCAAATGCCAGAAGAGTTTTGCGCACGAGCGAATGCCTTTTCTCAAGCCTGCGATTTCCGCCAGCGAAAGATGCTGAGGAAACCGGATCATTCCACTAAAGCGGTTCCAACCGGAATGCAGCCCTTCCCATAAACAAAATGCGAGCTGAATGCGAGACAAGGCGGATAAAATAAAAGAGTGCGGCAAATATGGCCGCACTCTTCTTTCTCGTGTCCCTGAAATCTTCAGAGAATATAGCGGGACAAATCCGTATCGGCGGCGAGATCGCCGACATGTTTGCGAACATATTCCTGATCGATCTTGACGGCGGAGCCACCGCGATCCGGTGCATTGAAGGAAATCTCGTCCAGAACACGCTCCATCACCGTCTGCAGACGGCGCGCACCGATATTCTCGACCGACGAATTGAGATGAACAGCCACATCGGCCAGGGCATCGATTGCATCATCGGTGAAATCGAGGTCGAGTTCTTCCGTCGCCATCAGCGCTTTATACTGGCGGATGAGGCTTGCTTCCGTCTCCGTCAGGATACGGCGGAAATCCTCCTTGGTCAGCGGCTTCAGCTCCACACGGATCGGCAGACGGCCCTGAAGCTCCGGCAGAAGATCCGACGGCTTTGCCACATGGAAAGCGCCCGATGCGATGAAAAGAACGTGGTCGGTTTTTACCGGCCCGTATTTCGTCGAAACCGTCGTGCCTTCGACAAGCGGAAGCAAATCGCGCTGCACGCCTTCGCGCGAGACGCCGGCGCCCATGCCGCCGTCACGGGCGGCGATCTTGTCGATTTCGTCGAGGAAGACGATGCCGTCATTTTCGACCGATTTCACCGCCTCGCGCTGGATCATTTCATTGTCGAGCAGCTTGTCGGATTCATCGCGGATCAGATCGGCATAGGATTTCGATACCGTGGTACGCACTTTCTTGGTGCGTCCGCCCATGGCCTTGCCGAACATTTCCGACAGGTTGAGAACGCCGATATTGGCGCCCGGCATACCGGGAATTTCGAAACCGGGCATGCCCGATCCGCTATCCGCCACTTCGATATCGATTTCCTTGTCGTCCAGTTCGCCATCGCGCAGCTTCTTGCGGAAGCTTTCACGCGTGCCGGGCGAGGCGGTTGCGCCAACCAGCGCATCGAGCACCCGCTCTTCGGCGCTCTGGTGCGCCTTCGCCTGTACTTCGGCGCGCTTCTTTTCACGCACGAGGCCGATGCCGATCTCGACCAGATCGCGGATGATCTGCTCGACATCGCGGCCGACATAACCGACTTCGGTGAACTTGGTCGCCTCGACCTTGATGAAAGGCGCGCCGGCCAGCTTTGCGAGGCGGCGGGAAATCTCCGTCTTGCCGACACCGGTCGGCCCGATCATCAGAATGTTCTTGGGCATGACTTCATCCCGCAGGCTCTCATCGAGCTGCTGACGGCGCCAGCGGTTTCGCAGCGCAATCGCGACCGCACGTTTTGCATCGTGCTGGCCGATGATGTGGCGGTCCAGTTCCGAGACGATTTCCCGGGGAGAAAAAGTGGTCATTCTGTCCTCTCGGCTTTCCTGTTCCGGCCGGCCGTTCGGCCCGGCCCACAGGACCCATTGGTGAGAAATAGGCTTACTCGGCGTCGAGCGTTTCCACGACGAGATTGTGATTGGTATAAACGCAGATATCGGCGGCAATATCGAGCGACTGGCGCGCCACCTCCTCCGCCGATTTGTCCGTGTCCATCATGGCGCGGGCAGCCGCAAAGGCGTAATTGCCGCCGGAACCGATGGCGATCGCGCCGTGCTCAGGCTCCAGCACATCGCCATTGCCGGTGATGGCAAGCGTGGTGGATTTATCGGCCACCAGCATCATGGCTTCGAGATTGCGCAGATATTTATCTGTACGCCAGTCCTTCGCAAGCTCTACGGCGGCGCGCATGAGCTGGCCCGGATATTGCTCGAGTTTCTTTTCAAGACGGTCAAGCAACGTAAAAGCATCCGCCGTTGCACCGGCAAAACCGGCAATCACTTCACCCTTGCCGATGCGGCGAACCTTGCGGGCATTGCCCTTCATGACCGTCTGGCCAAGGCTTACCTGCCCGTCGCCAGCCATGACGACCTTGCCGCCCTTTCTGACTGTAATAATTGTTGTCATCAAACACCTGTCTGCCCTGCCGGGCCTGCGGTTAACGGGCCGGGATGCGGCCCTTCTCGGGTTCTATGTAAGTTTGCTTTTCACGATTGCAATCTTCGAGGCGACGCACCGTTTTGAGCATGTCAGGCAAGACGAGGGAACAACTGGATATTTGTGTCCCGTGCTGATAAGGAACGGCAACATTTTCACGGAGCGGCCAAAATGGCAGAACGTAAAGGCGAGATTATCCGCAAGACCAACGAGACCTCGGTTTCGGTGCGTGTGGATATCGACGGCACCGGCAAATCGAAAATTTCCACCGGCGTGGGATTTTTCGACCATATGCTGGACCAGCTGAGCCGCCATTCGCTGATCGACATGGAGATCGATGTTCAGGGCGACCTGCACATCGATGACCACCACACCGTGGAGGATACCGGCATCGCCATTGGCCAGGCGATCGCGAAAGCGCTTGGCGACCGGCGGGGTATTACCCGCTACGCCTCGCTCGATCTTGCCATGGACGAGACGATGACCAAAGCCGCCGTCGATATTTCCGGCCGGCCGTTCCTCGTCTGGAACGTCAATTTTTCCGCGCCGAAGATCGGCACTTTCGACACGGAGCTGGTGCGCGAGTTCTTTCAGGCGCTCGCCCAGAATGCCGGCATTACGCTGCATATCCTGAACCATTACGGCGCCAACAACCATCATATCGCCGAGACATGCTTCAAGGCCGTTGCCCGCGTTCTTCGCACGGCAACCGAGATCGACCCCCGGCAGGCAGGCCGCGTTCCCTCGACAAAGGGCATGCTGGCCTGACGCCAAAGCTGTCAGGAAGCCCATGACAAGCTATCTCGTTCTGGAAGCCCCCAACGGGCCGGACAGGGACCACAAGACGACCCGCTTCATTGCCGACCGTTTCGTCTGGCTGGCTCTCATTGCGCCCTGGTTATGGCTTGCGATCAACCGGCTGTGGCTGGCGACGGCGGTTGTTGTGATCGCCCTCATTCTGGCCGGTCAGGTCTCGATATTAGCGGGATTTGAACCGGTTGGCATTCTCTGCGGTTTCGCCATCGGGCTCATCACGGCGCTGGAGGGACGCAATTTTCTCGTCCGGCACCTGATCCGAAAGGGCTGGACGCTGACATCCGTCGTTTCCGCCCCTGATCTTTCGAGCGCCGAAGACATATATTTCTCCGGTCTCTCCGAAAACACCGAGAGGGCGGAACAGCTGTCCCAGCCGGTCTGGACCCCTTCGCCGCAAAAGAGCGGCGACAAAAACTTCGTCAACGATCCCGCCGGATCGTTTCTTTTCGACTTGAATGGAAGGCGCTGACATGCGTGTCGCGATCATCGACTACGGTTCGGGCAACCTGCGTTCGGCCACAAAAGCTTTCGAGCGTGCCGCCCGCGAAGCCGGCATCAATGCAACCATCGACCTGACCGACAAGCCGGATCATGTCGCCTCGGCGGATCGCATCGTTTTGCCGGGCGTCGGCGCCTATGCGGATTGCCGCGCCGGTCTCGACGCCGTTCCCGGCATGCATGACGCACTCATCGAAGCCGTGGAGAAAAAGGCCCATCCCTTCCTCGGCATTTGCGTCGGCATGCAGCTCATGTCCTCGCGCGGGCTGGAAAAGACTGTCAGCACCGGGCTCGGCTGGATCGAAGGCGATGTCGTGGAAATGACGCCATCCGATCCCAGCCTCAAGATTCCGCAGATCGGCTGGAACACGCTGGAAATCCGCTACGCCCACCCTCTGTTCGACGGCATCAAGACCGGCGCGGACGGGTTGCACGCCTATTTCGTGCATTCCTATCATCTGGCCGCCAAGCACTCGACGGATGTCATCGCCACCACCAATTACGGTGGCGCGATGACGGCTTTCGTCGGTCGCGACAATATGGCGGGCGCGCAATTCCACCCGGAAAAGAGCCAGACGCTCGGCCTTGCCCTGATTTCCAATTTCCTGCGCTGGAAGCCCTGACATGATTCTTTTTCCCGCAATCGACCTTAAAGACGGCCAGTGCGTTCGCCTGAAACTCGGCGATATGGACCAGGCCACCGTTTATAACGAGGACCCCGGCGCGCAGGCGAAGGCCTTTGAGGATCAGGGCTTCGAATGGCTGCATGTCGTTGATCTCAACGGCGCATTCGCCGGCCAGACCGTGAATGGCGAGGCAGTCGACGCCATTCTGAAAGCCACGAAAAACCCGGTACAGCTGGGTGGCGGCATCCGCACGCTCGATCATATCGAAGCGTGGCTGAGCCGTGGGCTTGCCCGTGTCATTCTCGGGACCGTTGCGGTGCGCGATCCGGTTCTCGTTATCGAAGCCTGCAAGCGTTTCCCCGGCCAGGTCGCCGTCGGCATCGATGCCAAGGGCGGCAAGGTTGCCGTTGAGGGCTGGGCGGAAGCGTCCGAACTCGGCGTCATCGAACTGGCCAAACGTTTCGAGGGTGCCGGCGTCGCCGCCATCATCTATACCGATATCGATCGCGACGGCATTCTGGCCGGCATCAACTGGGCTTCGACGCTGGAACTGGCCGACGCCGTTTCCATCCCGGTCATTGCCTCCGGCGGTCTCGCCTCCATCGACGACATCAAGCGCATGTTGCAGCCGGATGCCGCAAAGCTCGAAGGCGCGATTTCCGGCCGCGCGCTTTACGACGGCCGTATCGACCCTGCTGAGGCGCTCGCCCTCATCAAGGCCGCAAAGGAGGCACGCGTATGACCCTAAAAGCTCGCGTTATTCCCTGCCTGGACGTGAAAGACGGCCGTGTCGTCAAGGGCGTGAACTTCGTCGACCTGATCGATGCCGGCGACCCGGTCGAGGCAGCGAAAGCCTATGATGCGGCAGGGGCGGACGAACTCTGCTTCCTGGACATTACCGCCTCCTCGGATAATCGCGACACGATCTTCGATGTCGTCTCGCGTACCGCCGATCATTGCTTCATGCCGCTGACCGTCGGTGGCGGGGTTCGCGCCGTCGCCGACATCCGCAAGCTGCTTCTGTGCGGGGCCGATAAGGTCTCGATCAATTCCGCAGCGGTCAAGGATCCCGACTTCGTGGCGCAGGCGGCCGACAAGTTCGGCAACCAGTGCATCGTCGTTTCCATCGACGCCAAGCGGGTTTCGAAGGATGGAGAAGAAGGCCGCTGGGAAATCTTCACCCATGGCGGACGCCAGCCCACCGGTATCGACGCCGTGGAATTCGCCATCAAGATGGTCGAACGCGGCGCTGGCGAATTGCTTGTTACCTCGATGGATCGCGACGGCACCAAGAGCGGATACGATATCGGCCTGACACGCAGCATTGCCGATCGGGTTCGCGTGCCCGTCATCGCCTCCGGCGGCGTCGGCACGCTGGACGATCTGGTGGCGGGCGTGCGCGATGGCCATGCAACTGCGGTGCTCGCTGCCTCCATCTTCCACTTCGGCACCTATTCGATCGGGCAAGCCAAGAACTACATGGCGGAGCACGGCGTCGCCATGCGTCTCGATTGATTGCAGGAATTTCCCATGAGCGCATTTTCCCTTTCCGATCTGGAGCGCATCGTCGCGACCCGCGCCGCTGCCTCTCCTGAAGAATCCTGGACGGCCAAGCTGGTTGCGGCGGGCCAGGAGCGCGCGGCGAAAAAACTCGGCGAAGAAGCGGTCGAAGCCGTTATCGCGGCCATCGCGAAAGATCGCGACGGGCTGAAGAACGAGGCGGCCGATCTGCTCTACCATCTGCTGGTGGTGCTGAAGATCGCAGATATTCCGTTGGACGACGTTTTTGCCGAGCTGGAGCGTCGTACGGGGCAAACCGGCCTTGCGGAAAAAGCGGCGAGGCCGACATCATGAATGTCGAGGCAGGCAGCGGGGAGAGAGGCATGCCGAGCACACTCGATCATTTCCGACCGGATGAATATTCGCCCTACCACTTCTTCAGTTCGGAAGAATGGTCGAAGTTTCGTGCCGATACACCACTGACGCTTTCCGCCGACGAGGTCAAACGTCTCCGCTCGCTGGACGACCCGATCGATCTGGACGAGGTGCGGCGCATTTACCTGTCATTGTCGCGCCTCCTGTCATCGCATGTGGAGGCGTCGCAGCTGCTGTTCGAACAGCGCAACCGCTTCCTCAACATGGCTGACGTCAACAAGACGCCTTTCGTAATCGGCATTGCCGGCTCCGTGGCGGTTGGAAAATCGACGACGGCGCGTATCCTGAAGGAGCTTCTGGCGCGCTGGCCCTCCAGCCCCAAGGTCGATCTCATCACGACAGACGGATTTCTTTATCCGAATGAGGTTCTACGGCGCGAGAACCTGATGGAGCGCAAGGGTTTTCCCGAGAGCTACGATATCGGCGCGCTCCTGCGTTTCCTGTCGGCGATCAAGGCGGGCCAGCCGAATGTAAAAGCGCCGCGTTATTCGCACCTGACCTACGACGTTCTGCCGAACGAGTTCACTGTCATCGACCAGCCCGATATTCTCATCTTCGAAGGCATCAACGTGCTGCAATCGCGCGATTTGCCGGCGGGTGGACGGATCGTGCCGATCGTTTCCGACTTCTTCGATTTCTCGATCTATATCGATGCCGATGAGGGCCTTATTCACAACTGGTATGTGAACCGGTTCATGAATCTGAGAAAAACCGCCTTCCGCGATCCCAGTTCGTTCTTCAACCGTTATGCCTCGATCAGTGAAGAAGCGGCGTTGAGCATTGCCGAAGGGCTCTGGCAGAACATCAACCTGAAGAACCTGCGGCAGAACATCGTGCCGACGCGCCCGCGCGCCGATCTTATTCTACGCAAAGGCAGGAACCATCTGATCGACACCGTTGCGCTTCGTAAGCTCTGAAAATCAAGCACCTTCGGATTAGTCGCCGGAGGGCTTGCCGCGCATCTTCTTGATATCCGAACGGCCGGACTTTGCCTTCAGACGACGCTCGACCGAGCCTTTTGTCGGCTTGGTGGCCTTGCGAACCGGTGGCGGCGGAGCCGCCGCCTCCAGGATCAACTCCTTAAGCCGCTCGCGTGCATCTTCGCGATTGCGCTCCTGGCTGCGAAACCGGCTTGCCTCGATCATCAGCACGCCGTCTTTCGACACACGCCTGCCACCCAGACGCAGCGCATTGGCCTTCACCCGGTCCGAAAGCGATGGCGAATTGGCAATGTCGAAAAACAGCTGAACCGCCGTCGAGACCTTGTTGACGTTCTGGCCGCCCGGCCCGCCGGCCAGCACGAATTGCTCCGTCAGCTCCCAGCCGGCGATGGTGATACGGTTGCTGATGTAAAGCGGGTCGCTGGCCATGATCTTTCTCCGCGCCGGTGATGCCATAGATCGGCAGGAATGGAAACAGCAGGCCAAACGAAAGAACCCGGCACAAGGCCGGGTCCCCTCCTCCTCACAAATGAGGCTTTATTATTCAGCCGCGAGCAAAAGGCCCGGGGCTGCATCGCGAACCTTGCTGTCGACGTGATCTTCGAACTTGGTGAAGTTCGTGACGAACATGGAGACCAGCTTCTTTGCCTGCGCGTCATAAGCTGCGCCGTCGGCCCAGGTCGAACGCGGATCGAGGATCGCGCTGTCGACGCCATCCAGCGACAGCGGCACGGCGAAACCGAAATTCGCGTCGGTGCGGAATTCCGCATTCTTCAGGTCGCCGGTCAGTGCGGCGGTCAGAAGCGCGCGGGTTGCCTTGATGGGCATGCGCTTGCCGATGCCGTAAGCACCGCCGGTCCAGCCGGTATTGACCAGCCAGCAATCCACACCATGCTTGCCGATCAGTTCGCGCAGCAGGTTGCCGTATTCCGCCGGGTGGCGCGGCATGAAGGGTGCGCCGAAGCAGGTGGAGAAGGTCGCTTCCGGCTCGGTCACGCCCTTTTCCGTGCCGGCAACCTTTGCGGTGTAACCGGAGAGGAAGTGGTACATGGCCTGTTCCGGCGTCAGCCGGGCAATCGGCGGCAGCACGCCGAAGGCATCCGCCGTGAGCATGATGATCGTCTTCGGATGGCCGGCAATGCCGGTCTCCGATGCATTCGGAATGAAGTGCAACGGATAGGCGCTACGGGTATTTTCCGTCAGCGAGTTGTCGTTGAAATCGGGAACGCGGTTTTCGTCCAGCACGACGTTCTCGAGAACCGTGCCGAAACGGCGGGTCGCGGCGTAGATTTCCGGCTCGGCTTCAGCCGAAAGCTTGATCGCTTTGGCATAGCAGCCACCTTCGAAGTTGAAGATGCCGTGCTCGCCCCAGCCATGTTCGTCATCGCCGATCAGCGTGCGCGAAGGATCGGCAGACAGCGTGGTCTTTCCAGTGCCGGAGAGGCCGAAGAACACGGCGGAATCACCCTGCGGACCGACATTGGCGGAGCAATGCATGGGCATCACGCCCTTTGCCGGCAGCAGGTAGTTCAGCACCGTGAAGACCGACTTCTTGTTTTCACCGGCATAGGAGGTGCCGCCGATCAGAACGAGGCCGTTGGTCAGATCGCAGGCGATGACGGTTTCCGAACGGACACCGTGACGGGCCGGATCGGCCTTGAAGCTCGGCAGGTTGATGATGGTGAGCTTCTGTTTGAAACCCGCCAGTTTTTCCCGCTTCGGACGGATCAGCAGATTGCGGATGAACAGCGAGTGCCAGGCAAGTTCGGTGACGACGCGTGTCGGCAGAGCATTTTCCTCATCGGCACCGCCGATCAGATCCTGCACGTAAAGCGTCTTGCCGGCGGCATGGGCCAGCATGTCCTTGCGCAGCAGCTCGAATTTTTCCGGCGAAAGCGGCTTGTTGTTGTCCCACCAGATGGTGTTCTCGGTGGACGCATCGCGGACGACGAATTTGTCCTTCGGAGAACGGCCCGTGTGCTGGCCGGTGACGGCGCGCAACGCGCCATCGATGGTCAGTTCGGCCTCGCCATTGCGGATCGCCTCTTCGTATAATTCGCTCTCGTTGAGGTTATAAAAGACGCGGGAGGCCTCGCCCAGTCCGAGTTCCGCAACTCCATTGGCAGGATTATGAACCCCAAGCTCGTTCATGACGCGTTCCTTGTTAATGACGATAAGGACGTTGAAATTTCCTCGGAAAATACGTGGCAGCTTTTGGAAACGCAAGAGCATAACTTTAAAAAACTTAGTGATTTCAATATATTAATCGATTTAAAAGATTTTATTTCTTTTTAAATCGGTTGAAGACGCATTAAAATCCAGCTGCGGCCTTTTCGCAAAATCCGCTCCCGCCTAGGCGGCGATTTCGGAGCGAGTTTTCCTTTGCCACAATTTGTTCCACCTTTATACTCAAGAGAGTGGCTCGCGGCGCGCAACCTTGGCTGGGTGAATGTCGGGAGTTACGAGAAAATGACGATGGAGACCAACTACATGCAGACGATCGCGCTTGTCGACGATGACCGGAATATTCTGACTTCGGTATCGATCGCGCTCGAAGCCGAAGGCTACCGGGTCGAAACGTATACGGACGGCGCTTCCGCGCTTGACGGGTTGATCGCCCGTCCGCCGCAGCTCGCCATTTTCGATATTAAGATGCCACGCATGGACGGCATGGAGCTTTTGCGGCGCCTTCGCCAGAAGTCGGACCTGCCGGTCATCTTCCTCACCTCCAAGGATGAAGAGATCGACGAATTGTTCGGCCTGAAGATGGGTGCGGACGACTTCATCACGAAACCCTTCTCGCAGCGCCTTCTGGTGGAACGCGTCAAGGCCATCCTGCGCCGCGCCAGCAGCCGCGAGGCGTCCGCCGCAACCGGCAGCGTGCTGAAGCCGACCGCCGATCAGCAGGCGCGCACACTGGAGCGGGGGCAGCTCGCCATGGACCAGGAACGCCACACCTGCACCTGGAAGGGTGAGCCGGTGACGCTGACGGTCACCGAATTCCTCATCCTGCATTCGCTGGCGCAGCGGCCGGGCGTGGTGAAAAGCCGCGACGCGCTGATGGATGCCGCCTATGACGAACAGGTCTATGTGGACGACCGCACCATCGACAGCCATATCAAGCGCCTTCGCAAGAAGTTCAAACTGGTCGATGGCGACTTCGATATGATTGAAACGCTTTATGGCGTAGGATATCGCTTCCGCGAAGCGGCTTGAAGAAGCCGACTCGCGCAGAAGGGACCACCCAATATGGGGGTGGTGAGGACTTGAATACGTGTTGAAGAAAACGCCGGAAACCGTCTCGGACAGCGACGATGCCGAAGAACGCGGCAGCGAACGCCGCCATCGTATCCATCCGCTGACGATCATCCGGCGCATTTTCGGCAATGCGGTGTTTTCCAGCCTCACGCGCCGCATCCTGTTCTTCAACGTCGCAGCGACGGTGGTTCTGGTCGGCGGCATTCTGTATCTCAACCAGTTCCGTGAAGGGCTGATCGATGCGCGCGTGGAAAGCCTGTTGACGCAGGGCGAGATCATCGCCGGCGCCGTCTCCGCTTCCGCCTCGGTCGATACCAATTCGATCACCATCAATCCGGAAAAGCTGCTCGAATTGCAGGCGGGGCAGAGCATCACCCCTGCCCCCAATGATGAGGACCTGAGTTTCCCCATCAATCCTGAACGGGTGGCGCCGGTGCTGCGGCGGCTGATTTCGCCGACGCGTACCCGTGCACGGCTTTTCGATGCCGACGCCAATCTGCTGCTCGATTCCCGTCATCTTTATTCGCGCGGTCAGGTGCTGCGCTTCGATCTGCCGCCGGTAACGCCGGAGACGCAGACCTGGGGCGACTGGTTCACCAGCATGTTCAACCGCATGCTGCAGCCGAGCAGCCTGCCGCAATATAAGGAAGCGCCTGGCGGCGACGGCTCGATCTATCCCGAAGTGATGAATGCGTTGACCGGTGTGCGCGGCGCGGTGGTGCGCGTCACCGAAAAGGGCGAGCTGATCGTTTCAGTCGCCGTGCCGGTGCAACGCTTCCGGGCGGTGCTCGGCGTTCTGCTGCTCTCAACGCAGGCGGGCGATATCGACAAGATCGTGCATGCCGAGCGCCTCGCCATCATGCGTGTCTTCGGCATCGCCACGCTGGTCAATATCGTGCTGTCGCTGCTCCTCTCCTCGACCATCGCCACGCCGCTGCGGCGGCTTTCCGCTGCCGCAATCCGCGTGCGCCGCGGGGCGAGAACCCGCGAGGAAATACCGGATTTCTCGGCGCGTCAGGATGAGATCGGCAATCTTTCGATTGCACTGCGTGAAATGACGACGGCGCTTTACGACCGTATCGACGCCATCGAAAGCTTCGCCGCCGATGTCAGCCATGAACTCAAGAACCCGCTGACCTCGCTGCGCAGCGCCGTGGAAACCCTGCCGCGCGCCAAGACCGAAGAGTCGAAACAGCGCCTGACCGAAATCATCTTCCACGATGTGCGCCGCCTCGACCGCCTGATCAGCGACATTTCGGATGCCTCGCGGCTCGACGCCGAACTGGCGCGCGCCGACGCCTCGCCGCTCGATCTGGATGTGCTGATGAAGGGTCTGGTGGATATATCCCGCCAGATAAGCACCAAGAAGAAAAGCGTGACGATAGACTATGTCGTCGACCGGAAAGCGGGCGCGAAAACCTCATTCGTGGTGAATGGCCACGACCTGCGTATCGGCCAGATCGTCACCAACCTCATCGAGAATGCGCGCTCCTTCGTTACCGAGGAAAGCGGTCGCATCACCGTGCGCCTTTCCCGTCACAAGGATCGCTGTATCGTGCAGGTGGAGGACAACGGGCCCGGCATTCAGGCCGAAGACATCGACCGGATTTTCGAGCGCTTCTACACCGACCGGCCGGCGAGCGAAGGGTTCGGACAGAATTCCGGCCTTGGCCTTTCGATCAGCCGCCAGATCGCCGAAGCCCATGGCGGCAGTTTGCGGGCGGAAAACGTGGTCGACAAATATGGCGTGATTTCCGGCGCGCGCTTCACCCTGTCGCTGCCGGCGGCCGAAACTCATGAACGCTGAACGCTTCAACCTGCACGCCACCGCCATCACCGTTCAAGACACCGGCATCCTTTTCGTCGGGCCGTCGGGCAGCGGCAAAAGCGAGCTTGCCTTCAGCTTCCTGACGGAGGCAGAACGCTGCGGATTGCCGGCGGCGCTGATCGCGGACGATCAGATTTTCGTGTATCGCGATGGCGACAACATCATTGCCGAGCGGCCGGAAGCAATCGCCGACCTGCTGGAATTGCGCGGTAGCGGTATTGTTTCCGTCAAAAGCATTGCGCGCGCTCCACTACATTTTGCGGTCACGACAGTCCTTTCAGGGACGAATCCAAGACTTCCCGAAGATGACGAGGTGTTTTCCCTGCCCTGCGGCGGGCACATCAGGCTTCTGCGCATTCCGCTTTCCAGTCTTACGCCCTATGGAAAATTTGCTGCACTTGCTCAGAATCTTTTTGAAACGAATGTGAAGTGACGATGATTCGGGCGATTTTAGGCTTGCGATTCCCATTTTCCTCATCAAGATGAAATCCCACCGATGGACAGGATTGCCGCGTTGCGATAGTCGGCAATGAGAGTGCGTGTGCAAGGGAGCATTTCATGATCGGACTAGTGCTTGTCACCCATGGCAAGCTGGCTGAGGAGTTTCGCCATGCGTTGGAGCATGTCGTCGGTCCCCAGAAATTGATCGAGACGGTCTGTATCGGTCCCGAAGACGACATGGATCAGCGCCGGCAGGATATCATCGACGCCGTTGCGCGCGCCAATGACGGCAATGGCGTGATCATCCTGACGGACATGTTCGGCGGCACGCCTTCCAATCTCGCGATTTCCGTCATGAATAACGGCAACGTCGAAGTCATCGCAGGGGTCAATCTTCCCATGCTGATCAAGCTTGCAGGCGTTCGCAGCGAAGATAATATGGACAAGGCCCTTCAGGATGCATCCGATGCCGGCCGCAAATATATCAACGTCGCCAGCCGCGTTTTGAGCGGCAAGTGAGAAGTTAGCCCATGTCGCCATTCTCCCGGGAACTACCGATCATCAACAAACGCGGCCTTCACGCCCGGGCTTCTGCAAAATTCGTGCAGATGGTCGAAGGTTTTGACGCGACGATCACGGTTTCCAAGGATGGCATGACCGTTGGCGGCACCTCCATCATGGGCCTGATGATGCTGGCGGCAAGCCCCGGCTGCAGCGTTTATGTCGAGGCAAGCGGCAATCAGGCGAAAGAAGCGCTGGAAGCACTGGAGGCGCTTGTCGCCGACCGCTTCGGCGAAGAAGCCTGAGCCGGAACCATATAAAGACATAAAGACTTCTTTATATCATCATTGCCAGATCGTTCGTGGCCTGCTAAACCGCTGCTACGTTTAAGAGCCGGACCGCAAGGTGCGGCGTTTCTGATCTGGAGAACTTCATGAGCCTTGAGAAGGACTACATCGTCGCCGATATCAACCTTGCCGCATTTGGCCGCAAGGAACTGGACATCGCCGAAACCGAAATGCCGGGCCTGATGTCCTGCCGCAAGGAATTCGGCGAAAGCAAGCCGCTGAAGGGCGCACGCATCACTGGCTCTCTTCACATGACGATCCAGACCGGCGTTCTGATCGAAACACTGAAGGAACTCGGCGCGGACATCCGTTGGGCGTCCTGCAACATTTTCTCGACGCAGGATCATGCAGCGGCCGCCATTGCTGCAGCCGGCATTCCGGTATTCGCCGTTAAGGGTGAAACCCTGACGGAATATTGGGAATATACCGACAAGATCTTCCAGTGGGCCGATGGCGGCCTCTCCAACATGATCCTCGACGATGGCGGCGACGCCACCATGTACATCTTGCTCGGCGCACGCGCCGAAGCCGGTGAGGATGTTCTGTCCAACCCCGGTTCGGAAGAAGAGGAAATTCTCTTCGCGCAGATCAACAAGCGCCTCAAGGCTTCGCCTGGCTGGTTCACCAAGCAGCGCGACGCACTGAAGGGCGTCACGGAAGAAACGACGACCGGCGTTCACCGTCTTTACGATCTCAGCAAGAAGGGCCTGCTGCCCTTCCCGGCGATCAACGTCAATGACAGCGTCACCAAGTCGAAGTTCGACAACAAATACGGCTGCAAGGAATCGCTGGTGGACGGCATTCGCCGCGCAACCGACGTGATGATGGCCGGCAAGGTTGCCGTGGTCTGCGGTTACGGCGATGTGGGCAAGGGTTCTGCCGCCTCGCTGCAGGGCGCCGGCGCCCGCGTGAAGGTCACCGAAATCGATCCGATCTGCGCGCTTCAGGCCGCCATGGATGGTTTCGAGGTCGTTCGTCTGGAGGACGTGGTTTCCTCCGCCGATATCTTCATCACCACCACCGGCAACAAGGACGTGATCCGCATCGAGCATATGCGCGAGATGAAGGACATGGCCATCGTTGGCAATATCGGCCACTTCGACAACGAGATTCAGGTCGCATCGCTGCGTAACCTGAAGTGGACGAACATCAAGCCGCAGGTTGACATGATCGAGTTCCCGAAGGGCAACCGCATCATTCTTCTGTCCGAAGGCCGCCTGCTGAACCTCGGCAACGCCACCGGTCACCCCTCCTTCGTCATGTCGGCCTCCTTCACCAACCAGGTGCTGGGCCAGATCGAGCTCTTCACCAAGCAGGGCGAATACAAGAACGAAGTTTACGTGCTTCCCAAGCACCTCGACGAGAAGGTCGCGCGCCTTCATCTCGAGAAGCTCGGCGTACGCCTGACCGAACTTTCCGACCTTCAGGCAGATTATATCGGCATCTCGAAGGAAGGTCCGTTCAAGGCCGAACACTACAGATATTAATTTCATAGTTAATATCCACTGAAATTACACAATATCTAGATGCCGTGCGCTTGACAAAGCGTGCGGCATCTTTTTTGCGCGCTCCCTTTTCGCAGATTTATGAAGGCGGTATTGTCATCAGACTTGATTCGGACACGCCAAAGGGCGGCGGGGACGAAATGGGATGTCTTGTCGAAGATGCGGCACATAGGACGGAGACAGACCGGGGATGTCGGTTCAAAATTCGGATCTGCGCAAGCAGACAGTTCAACGCGTTGAAAACACGCATGCGAGCGTGGCATTGAGCGCGGCTCTTGCGCGTTGCCGGCAGGTCGTCAGTGCGGTTCAGACAGGCTTTGCGAGGCTTCCTGTCCTGATGTCGGGCACGGTTCTGGCCGGCTCCGCAAGCGTGGCGCTGGCGCAGGACGGGCTTGTGGCAAAGACCGGCGCGCGGTTGTTCTCATCCGGAGAAACCATCACCTATTCGCTTTTCGTCGGCATGCTTTCGGCAACGCTGTTTTCCGTCGTCTGGCTGGTGCGCCAGCGCGGTAATATCGAGGCGGAAAGTAGCGAATACCGACAGGCGCTTGCCCAGTCCCACCACAAGATCGCGAAATACGAGGCGCTGATTTCCGACAAGAGCCGCCGCATCGTCGTCTGGGACGGTGCGGACAAGCGGCCCGAATTTCTGGGACAGCTGCCGGCCGAGACGGGTGTGCCGCTGGCGGATCAGGATTTTCTGGCCTTTGGCCGCTGGCTGAAACCGGCATCCGCAAGCCAGCTTGAAAAATCCATCGAAAAACTCCGCAGCCATGCCCAGAGTTTCGACCTGACCATCGAGACGCAGCGCGGCGAAGTCATTGAAGTGCAGGGCCGGGTTTCCGGCGGAAACGCCTTTGCGCGGTTTATTGCCCTCAACAATCTGCGCGCCGAACTCGCTGAATTGCAGGTGGAGCGCGAGCGCCTGATCGCTTCCGTCTCGACCTTTCAGGAACTTCTCGATTCCATCGAGCAGCCTGTCTGGCGGCGCAATGGCGAAGGTGACCTCATCTGGGTCAACCACGCCTATGCGCAGGCGGTGGATGCCCGTGACACCGAACAGGCCGTTCATGAAAAACGCGAACTGCTGAACACGGTTACCCGGCAGAAGATACGCGCGGCCGCGACACCGGAATCGCCCTATCACGACCGTATTTCGACGGTGGTTTCCGGAAACCGCACCTTCTTTGACGTCGTCGACATCAAGACGGCGGGTGGGTCTGCCGGCATCGCCATCGATGCCACCGAGGCCGAGACCATCGGCGAGGAACTCAAGCGGGTTCTGAAGAGCCACGCCGAAACGCTCGATCATCTGGCAACGCCTGTCGCCATTTTCGACGGCCGGCAGCGGCTGCAATTCTATAATCAGGCTTTTGCGGCTCTCTGGGGTCTCGATCTCGTTTTCCTCGAATCCAGCCCTGACAATTCCGAGCTTCTGGACAGGCTGCGCACCGCCGGCAAATTGCCGGAGCAGCTGAACTGGAAGAACTGGAAGGAGACGGCGCTTTCCGTCTACCGTTCGCTGGATACCAAGACTGATCTCTGGCACCTGCCGAACGGCCAGACGCTTCGGGTCATCGCAACTGCCCATCCGCAGGGCGGCGCGACCTGGGTCTTCGAGAACCTGACCGAGCAGGTCGATCTGCAGATGCGCTACAACACGCTGGTAAAGGTGCAGGGCGAAACCATCGACCATCTGGCCGAAGGTGTGGCCGTGTTCGGCGCCGATGGGCGCATTCGCCTGTCCAACCCGGCATTCCGGGCGCTCTGGGGCGTGACTGCGGAACAGGCTGAGACCGGCACCCATATCCGCGCCATAGAAACCGCCTGCACGCAATCCTATGACAGGCCGGACGGCTGGCGCGCCTTCAGCCAGTTCATTACCAGCTTCGACGATGAGCGGCCGTCGCGGCAGGGCACGCTGGAACTGCTTTCCGGCCTCGTGCTCGACTACGCCATCATTCCGCTGCCGGACGCGCAGACCATGCTGACCTTCGTCAACATGACCGACAGCGTGCGGGCCGAGCGGGCGCTGAAAGAAAAGAACGACGCGCTTCTGAAGGCCGACGAGCTTAAGAACGATTTCGTGCAGCATGTTTCCTACGAGCTGCGCTCACCGCTGACGAATATCATCGGCTTCACCGATCTCCTCAAGACACCCGGCATCGGCCAATTGACGGAACGGCAGGCGGAATATCTCGACCATATTTCCACCTCATCCTCGGTGCTCCTGACCATCGTCAACGATATTCTCGATCTCGCGACCGTCGATGCCGGCATCATGCAGCTCAATTATTCGGAAAACGATCTGAACGAATTGCTTGAAGACGTTTCCGTGCAGATCGCCGACCGGCTGCAGGAGAGCGGAATTTCGCTCGAGATCGTTGCACCCGCCCATCTCGGCAGTCTGGTGGCCGATCATCAGCGGCTGAAGCAGATTCTCATCAAGCTCCTGACCAATGCTATCAATTTCGCACCCGAAGGTTCCTCCGTGCAGCTTTCCTGCCAGCGCAGCGAAGGAGACTTCGTGTTCTCGGTCGCGGATAAGGGTCCGGGCATTCCTGAGGACATGCTGAAGAGCGTGTTCGACCGCTTCGCGACGCGCGGCAATGGCGGGCGGCGAACCGGTGCGGGGCTTGGTCTTTCCATCGTCGAAAGCTTCGTCAGCCTGCATCATGGCACGGTCAGCATCGACAGCCGGCCCGGCAACGGCACCATCGTCACCTGCCGCATTCCTTCCGGCACACGGCCGCATTCCATCGCCGCAGAATGAGCGAAGACATCTTGCCGATCACCATTCCCCTTGCGGGAGAAAAGGACACCATCAGGCTCGGTGAAGACCTCGCGCTGGCTTTGAAACCCGGCGATTGTCTGGCCCTGATCGGCGATCTCGGCGCCGGCAAATCGACGCTTGCCCGCGCCTTCATCCGGGCAATGGCGGACGAGCCGGATCTTGAAGTTCCGAGCCCCACCTTCACGATCGTCCAGACCTATGCCGCCCGTAATCCAGTCGCCCATCTCGATCTCTACCGGCTTTCGGATGTTTCGGAACTGGACGAACTCGGCATCGATGAGATGCTGGAGGATGGCATCTGCCTGATCGAATGGCCGGATATGGCCGTCGAAATCCTGCCGCCGGAACAGACCGTCACGCTCCGGCTGACGCATTCCGGCGAAGGGCGGCTCGCCTCCATCGAGGCTCCGGCAAAGCTGAAAGCACGACTTGAACGGGTTTTCGCCATCCGCGCGTTTCTCGCAAAAAATGGCAGGGGCGACGCGGCCCGGCGTTTTCTGAGCGGTGACGCCTCAACACGAGCCTATGAGACCGTTTCCACTGACGGCCCGGACCTTATCCTTATGGATTGGCGCCGTCCCCTCAAGGGTGCAATCATTGCGGATGGCAAGACCTACGCGGAAATCGCCCATCTTGCCCAGGACGCCCGCTCCTTCGTTGCGATCGGCAACTATCTTCGAAACAACGGCCTTTGCGCCCCTGAGATTCTGGCGGCGGATATCGATCAGGGTATTCTATTGCTGGAGGATCTGGGGCGGGATGGCGTACTTGCGCCTGACGGAACGCCTATGGAGGACCGCTATCTCCAAAGCGTCGCCTGCCTTGCCGCACTCCATCAGGCCCCGCGACCTGGCCTGCTGCCGGTGGGTGACGGCAGCGCCTATGAGGTTCCCCCGTTCGACCGTCAGGCGATGAAAATTGAAGTCTCGTTGCTGGTGGAGTGGTATCTGCCCTACAAACGCGGCACACCGCTCTCCGATGACGAGAAGAACGACTATTACGCCCTGTGGGACAGGCTGATCGACGCGCTCGCTGGCTGCGAAACCGGCCTTCTGCTGCGCGATTTCCATTCGCCAAATATTCTCTGGCAGGCACAGAATAACGGCATCCGGCAGGTCGGCCTGATCGATTATCAGGACGCGATGATCGGCCCGAGCGCTTACGATCTTGCCTCCATCGTGCAGGACGCCCGTGTCACCATCTCACCCGAATTGCAAGCGCGCCTGCTTTCGCACTATCTCGACAGCAGGAGAAGCGCGCCCTCTTTCGATGAGGCTCTTTTCCTCAAGGCTTTCGCCATCATGTCGGCGCAACGCAACTGCAAGCTCGCCGGTATCTGGGTGAGGCTGTTGGAACGGGACGGAAAACCCGGTTATATGAAACATATGCCGAGGACGTTCCGCTATCTCAGTGCAGCGCTTTCGCATCCGGAACTCGCACCGCTCAAAGACTGGTGCCTGCGCATGGGCATGGAATTCGACGACTGAAAGACGGTTGACCACGATGACGATTAAAAATGCGATGGTGCTGGCCGCCGGGCTTGGCACGCGGATGCGCCCGATCACGGATACGATACCGAAGCCGCTCGTCCAGATCGCGGGCAAGCCGATGATCGATTATGCGCTCGACGCGCTTGTCGAAGCCGGTGCGGAAACCATTGTCGTCAATGTGCACCACCACGCGGACCAGATGGTCACCCATCTTGAGCAGCGCACCGACGCCGAAATCCTGATTTCCGACGAGCGGACGCAACTGATGAATTCCGGCGGCGGTCTCGCCAAGGGCCTGAAGCTTCTTGAACCCGGCCCGGTCTTCGTCATGAATGCCGATCTCTTCTGGATTGGCGAGCAGCTGAATGCGGTCAGCAACCTGCGCAAGCTTGCGCAATTCTTCGACCCGACCCAAATGGACATGGCGCTGCTCTGCGTCGACATGGACCGCACCACCGGGCACAATGGCAAGCGGGATTTCAACCTCTCCGCCGATGGAAAACTGACGCGGTATCGCGATGGCGATCCGAACCCCGTGGTTTATGCCGGAGCCATCGCCATGGATTCGCGGCTGCTGGACGATGCGCCGGCGGATGCCTTCAACCTCAATATCTATTTCGACCGCGCCATTGAAAGAGACCGGCTTTTCGGGCTTTCTCTGGATGGCCACTGGATCACTGTCGGCACGCCGGATGCGATAGACGATGCTGAAAGCATCATCCGCCAATTCAGGGAAAAACGCTCTGCATGACGCTCACCCACCACGCAAAGCGCGTTCTGACGATCGCTGCGGGAACACCGTTCCTCAAGACGCTCGCGGAAACGCTGTGTGACGGGACACTGACAGCCGGCTATAAATACGACCCGGCCGATCCGCTGTCGCTTGCCAAGGTGACGATTTACGTGCCGACGCGGCGCTCCGCCCGTGTGCTGCGCTCCGAATTCGTCGATCGTCTGGGCGGCCGGTCCGCCATTCTGCCGCTGATCCGCCCCTTGGGCGAAACGGATGACGACAGCGGCTTTTTCGAGATCGAAAATCCTGAAATCATGGATCTGGCGCCGCCGATTTCCGGCACCGGCCGACTGATCGAGCTGGCGCGTCTTATTCTCGCCTGGCGCAACAGCCTGCCGGATGCCATCCGGGCCATCCATTCCGATTCGCCGCTTGTCGCCCCCGCCAGCCCCGCAGACGCCATATGGCTGGCGCGTGCGCTTGGCGAGGTGATCGATGCAATGGATACGGAAGAAAAGGACTGGGAAGCGCTTCAGCATCTCGATACTGGCGATCACGCCCAATGGTGGCAACTGACGGCGGATTTCCTGCGCATCGCCAGCGTCTTCTGGCCGGCGCGGCTTGCCGAACTCAACCGTTCCTCGGCCGGCCGGCATCGCAACGCCATCCTGCGGGCGGAAGCGAACCGGCTTGCCAATTTGCCGGATACGGGACCAATCATCGTCGCCGGGTCGACGGGTTCCATTCCTGCCGCAGCCGATCTTATCGCCGCCGTTGCGGCCCTGCCCCAGGGCACCGTCGTGCTTCCGGGGCTAGATCTCGCCATGCCGGAGGAGCAGTGGGAGGCAATCGCCGAGGACCCTACCGATCCTTCGAGCCGCACCCACTCGCAATATGGACTTTATATGCTGTTGCAGAAGCTCGGCATCCTGCGCGACGACGTGGTTCAGATCGGCGCCATCGATAGCGATCTGGAAAAGCGAGCAGCCGTGTTTTCGGCCGCACTTGCGCCGGCCAAATCCACCAGCGGCTGGAATCGCTGGCGCGAGGACAGGCAACCCGGCTTTTTCGACGACGCCTTCGCGACGGCCACGCTGATAGAAGCCGCCAATGAGCGCGAGGAGGCAACAGCCATCGCGGTGGCTTTGCGGCTGGCGCTTGAAGCGCCCGGCGCGGGGCGTCCGTCGCAGGCAGCGCTGATAACACCGGACCGCGGGCTGGCGCGGCGCGTGGCAACGGAGTTGCAGCGCTTCGGCATCGAAGCAGACGACTCGGCCGGTACGCCGCTCTCCGCCACCCCACAAGCGGGGCTGACGCAACTGGCGCTGGAAGCGATCCTGAGGCCCGGCGACCCGGTGCCGATCATTTCCCTTCTGAAACATCCGCTTAGCCGCTTCGGGCTTTCCGATGAAGCTTTCGCGAAAGCCTCCAAAGCGCTGGAGCTGATCGCGCTGCGCGGCGGCCGTGTGGAGACCGAAATCGGCAATCTGGAAGCGGTTCTGGAGGCGCAGCTTCTGGCGCAGCGCGACGACCGGCACCCACCTGCCTGGCGGCTGGCGCTGCCGGAGGCAAGCGCGGAGGCTGCGCGCGACCTGGCACAGCGGATTGCCGTTGCGACCGAGCCGCTCGGTTCCGCCTTTGTCCGCAAAGATCGATCCGGCCGCGCCTTCACCGATAAATTGCCGCTGTCCGTTTGGGCGGAGCGGACGGGTCGCGTGATCGAAGCCATCTGCGCGGATGAAAACAGCGATCTTGCCGCGCTCTGGTCCGGTGAAGCGGGAGACAAGCTTTCCGAGCTGTTCGGCGAGCTGATGGAAAGCGGCGAAATCCTCGATGCGGATGGACCGCAATGGATCGATATTTTTGCGGCACTGGTAGCCGGTGAATCGATCAAGCCAAGATCGATGCGTCATCCGCGCATTTTCATCTTCGGCGCGCTTGAGGCACGGCTGCAAAGCGTCGATACCGTTGTCATCGGTGGTCTCAATGAAGGGCTCTGGCCGGGGCAGACGGCGAATAATCCCTTCCTGTCCCGCACCATGAAGACCGCCATTGGCCTCGAACCGCCTGAACGGCGCATCGGTCAGCTGGCGCATGATTTCGAGATGGCAAATGGCACCCGACAGATTTTTTACACCCGCGCGCTGAGGCAGGGCTCAACGCCCGCCGTCGCCTCACGCTGGCTCCAGCGTCTTCTCGCGCTGGGCGGCGAGGATGTTGCCGATAGACTGAGGAAGCGCGGCGAGACCTATCGCCATTGGGCGGGATTGATGGATGAAAGCATCGATCAGGAAGCGGCAAAGCGCCCTGCGCCGAAACCACCAGCCGCGTTGCAGCCGACGCGCTATTCCTTCAGCGAAGTGGGGCGCCTGCGCCGCGATCCCTATTCGATCTATGCGCGGCGCATCCTGAAGCTGGACCCACTCGACCCCTTCAATCGCGATCCGAACGCCGCCGATCGCGGCACGCTCTATCACGCGATCATCGAGCGCTATTCCCGTGAGGGACATGTTCCCGGCACACCGGCCTCGCTTTCGGCCATGCAGCGCATTCTCGACGAATGTTTCGATGCGGAAAACCTGCCTCCCCATGTGGATGTCATCTGGCGGCCGCGTTTTGCAGCGGTAGCGCGCGCATTTATCGACTGGGAAAAAGAACGTCATCCATCCATTCGCCACAGCTTCTACGAGGCTCGCGCCGGGCAGGAAATCGTCGAGGCGGGCATAAGGCTGACGGGGATCGCCGACCGCATCGACGTCAAGACAAACGGTCAGGCGGATATTATCGACTACAAGACGGGGCTTGCGCCTTCCGTCAATCAGGCGCGCGCGCTGCTCGACCCGCAGCTTGCGCTCGAGGCGGCGGCCTTGATGCGCGGCGCCTTCCGCGAAGCCGGTTCGCCCACACCGGAAAACCTCATCTATGTTCGCCTGCGGCCTGGCGAGCGTTTTTTTGCCGATCAGGTCAATAACGAACATTCCAGCCGAAGCGGCAAAAGACCGCCGAAATCGGCGATTGAGCTCGCGACGGAATCGATCGAACAGCTCACCAAATTCGTCCATTCCCTGCGTGACGGCGAAAACGGCTTCGCCTCCCGCCTCGTGCCGGAAGAGCAACAATCCTATGGTGGGGAATATGACCACCTCGCCCGCGTTGCGGAATGGTCGACGGCAGAACCGGGAGACGGCGATGACGATTGATCCCTTCGATTCCGGCCCCGCCGCCGACACGCCTGAGAGCTGGATCGACTGGACCAGCGCCCGGCAGCGGCTTGCCTCCGATCCCGCAAGCTCTGCCTGGGTGTCGGCCAACGCCGGCTCCGGCAAGACCCATGTTCTGACCCAACGCGTCATCCGCCTGCTACTGGCCGGATGTAGACCTTCGGCGATTTTGTGCCTTACCTATACAAAGGCCGCGGCGTCGGAAATGTCCAGCCGCGTCTTCGACCGTCTGGCGGAATGGGCTACTTTGCCGGATTCCGATCTCAAGGACCGCATCGCCGCCATCGAAGGCAAGGTGCCCGATCGCATCAAGCTTGCCGAAGCGCGCAGGCTGTTTGCCAAGGCGCTGGAAACGCCGGGCGGGTTGAAAATCCAGACGATCCACGCCTTCTGCGAGGCGTTGCTGCATCAGTTCCCACTGGAAGCCAATGTCGCCGGCCATTTCTCCGTTCTTGACGACCGCGCCGCAACCACGCTGCTTGCCGAAGCACGCCGTTCGCTTCTAACGGCGGTTTCGACGGAACGGGACGCGGAGCTGGCGCAATCGCTCGCTTATGTGCTCGATCTCGCCGACGAAAGCGGACTGGAATCGCTGCTTTCCGCCATCATCGCCAATCGCAGCGCCCTTCGCGCCTTTCTTCTGGACGCCAAACAGTCGGGCGGCATCGATGCGCGGTTGCGGCAGGCGATGCAGATCGCAGACGGGGAAACCGAAGAAACCGCGGCAGCCGCCTTCTGGCCTCTGCCCGGCCTCTCAGGCCTTGCGCTCGATACGTATCTCGCCCTTGCCGACGAGGTAGGTGGATCACGCGTCATCGATGTCGCTTATGCGCTCAGGGAGGCAAAACGACAGTCGGACCCCGTGCGGCGGATGGAATTCATCGAAGCGGCACTGCTGACAGCCAAGGGCGAAAAGAAATCGGATGCCTATGTCATCAACAAGGGCATGCAGAAATCCGCCCCCGAACTTCTCGATGCGCTGACGCTGGCGCGGGACCATGTCGTTTCCTGCCGCAACCGATATCGTCTGGTGCGGATGCTGGCGGCGACAAAATGCGCCCTTGTTCTGGCCGAAAGGCTGATCGGCGATTTCGAAGACCTGAAGAAACAGCGAAGCCAGCTCGATTTCGAAGACTTGATCGAGCGCGCGGCCAACCTTCTCAACCGCGATACGGCCGGCGCCTGGGTGCACTACAAGCTGGATCAGGGCATCGACCATATTCTCGTCGATGAGGCGCAGGATACCAGCCCGGTGCAATGGTCGATCATCCAGTCGCTGGCGGCGGATTTCTTCACCGGCGAGAGCGCCCGCCTGGGGCGGCGCACGCTTTTTGCCGTGGGCGATGAAAAACAGTCGATCTATTCATTCCAGGGCGCCCGGCCGGAACGGTTTTCGCAGGAGCGCGAAGAGACCAAAAAGCGCGTCGATTCCGTCGATCAGGCCTTTCACCGTATCCGCCTGCCGCTTTCTTTCCGGTCCACGGAGGATGTTCTGGCCGCCGTCGATCAGGTCTTTTCAGACCCGAATAACGCCAGCGGCCTCAGTGCCGATAACGAGCCGGTGGAGCACCGATCCAACCGTGCCGGCCATCCCGGCACCGTGGAGGTGTGGGACATGGTGGCGCCGGAAACCGCCGAAGACGAAGAGGATTGGACAGCGCCCTTCGATGCGCTGCGGGAAAGCGCGCCGGCCACCATCGTCGCCCGCCGGATCGCCGCGCGCATCGCCGATATGATCGGAAGCGAGACCATCATCGAAAAGGGCGTCGAGCGCGCCGTGGAGCCAGGCGACATTCTGGTTCTCGTCAGAAAACGCCATGCCTTTGTCAACGCGCTGACGCGCGAGCTGAAACGACGCAAGAATATTCCCGTTGCCGGCGCCGACCGCCTTCGCCTGACTGACCACATTGCCGTGCAGGACCTTCTGGCGCTCGGACATTTCGTTGTCCTGCCTGAAGACGATCTTTCGCTCGCCGCACTGTTGAAGAGCCCGCTTTTCAACCTGACCGAAGATGACGTTTTCAACATCGCCGCCATGCGATCGGAAACGGAGAGCGTCTGGAAACGGCTGCAAATCCTTTCGCAGGAAGAGAATGGTCATCTTTCCGCCGTTACCGCCAAGCTGGAAGGTTTCATCGCGCTTTCCAAAACGGCCACCGTGCATGATTTCTTTGCAGCGGTCCTCACCCTGCATGACGGACGCAAGAAATTCCTGGGCCGGCTTGGCAATGAGGCGAGCGACGTTCTGGATGAGTTCCTGTCCTTTGCGCTGGACCACGAAAGGACAGGTCTGCCCGGCCTTCAGGCCTTTCTCTCCGTTCTGGAAACCGATTCACCGGAAGTGAAACGCGAGCAGGACAAGGACCGTGGCGAAGTACGCATTATGACCGTGCACGCCTCCAAGGGCCTTGAGGCGCCGGTCGTTTTTGTCGTCGATGGCGGTTCGAAGGCCTTCAATCACAGCCATGTACCGAAACTGCGCTTCGTCGAAGCGGGTGAGGACGCCTTCCCGGTCTGGCTGCCCGGCAGCGGCTTTTCCAACCATCTCATTCACTCCGACGAGGAACGGCTGAAGACGGCCGCCGAAGACGAATATCGACGGCTGCTTTATGTGGCGATGACGCGCGCCGCCGATCACCTCGTCGTCTGCGGTTATCGCGGCCAGAAGGAAAACCCCGAATGCTGGCATGCCATCGTCAAGGCGGCGCTTGCCAACAATGAAGACCATTGCAAGCCGCAGCTTTTCACGGCCGATGGCGAGGAATGGCAGGGGCTTGTCTGGCGTAAATCCGAGGCTCGCGCGACATCTCTTCCGCAAAGGCTGCCGGAAAAGCAGCAGGACGAAGAATATACTCTTCCGGCCGGGCTGCTTGCTCCCCTGCCTGCCCTGCCCTCCTTGCCAAGGCCGCTCAGCCCTTCCGGTACAGGCACCATCATCGATGACGGTGCGGATGATCTTGCCGTGCGTTCGCCGCTTTTCGGCGAGAAAGCCGATGTCTCTTCGCTTGCGCTGCAGCGCGGCCGGCTGGTGCATCGCATGCTGCAGGCACTGCCGGATTTTGCCGAGGCGGAGCGGGAGGAGGCTGCCCGCCGCTATGCGGAACGAGCGGCCCGTTTCTGGCCTACGGCCGAACGCGAGCATTTGATCCGGGCGGTTCTGCGGGTCATCTCCGAACCGGCGGTGCAACCGGCCTTTTCCGCCAACAGCCGCGCGGAAATTTCCATCATGGGCACGATGACGATCGGCCGGCAGCACTATGCCGTCTCCGGCCGCGTCGACCGGCTGGCGGTGGATGGTGATCGCGTTATTTTGGTCGACTACAAGACGAACCGGGTTCCGCCGCGCACGGCACGTGAGATACCTTTCTCCCACACCGCGCAGCTTGCCATCTATCGCGAAATTCTTGCACCGCTCTATCCCGGCAAGGAATTTGTCTGCGCGCTGATCTATACGGAAAATGCCACTTTTGTGCGGGTTGACGATGATGCAATGACGCAGGCTCTTGCCGCAATAAAGACAAAGTGAGATACCGGGGCATTGAAATTCCGACGCGCCCGCATCACATCGATAGCGGAAAAGTTTAGCTGAAAGGAGAGCCAGATATGGCTACCGTAAAAGTCGATGCCGCCAACTTCCAGTCCGAAGTCCTCGAATCCTCCGAACCCGTCGTGGTGGATTTCTGGGCCGAATGGTGCGGCCCGTGCAAGATGATCGCGCCGAGCCTTGAGGAAATTTCGTCCGAGCTTGCCGGCAAGGTCAAGGTCGCGAAGCTCAACATCGACGAAAACCCGGAACTGGCTGCCCAGTTCGGCGTGCGCTCCATCCCGACGCTCGCCATGTTCAAGGGCGGCGAAGTGGCCGACATCAAGGTTGGCGCTGCTCCCAAGACAGCGCTGTCCGCCTGGATTTCGGGCGCTGCATAAGCAATATCAGTGGAATGAAAAAAGCCCGGCAGCGATGCCGGGCTTTTTTATTGGGGAACCGTGCCGTTGAAGGCAAGCGCGTTGCCGGCAAGATAAAGCGAGCCGCCGATCAGGATGCGCGGCGCCGGTCCTTCGGGGTCGAAGCGGCGCGAAAGCTCTTCCAGAGCATGCGTGAGGGACGAGGTGGGGGCCGCCACGAGACCGGCATCGAAGGCCGCATGGGCAAGCACGACGGGATCGATCGCCGCATCGGTGCCGCCAATCGGCACGGTGAAGACATATTCGGCAATATCGGCGAAGGCCTTGAAATAGCCCACCGGATCCTTGGTATTGATCATGCCTGCAATGATGAACAGTGGGCGTGGCGTCTTTTCCTCAAAGCCGGCCATCGCTTCGGCAATGACTTCGCCCGCGCCGGGGTTATGACCGCCATCGATCCAGATTTCCGAATTCTTCGGGGCCATTTCAGCGATTTTGCCGGTCAGGATGCGCTGCAGACGGCCGGGCCATTCCACGGAGGTCATGGCTTTTTCGATCATCCGTTCCGTCACCTCGAAACCGGCGGCCTTGATGGCGCGGATCGCGGCGGCGGCATTGGCAAGCTGGTGGCGGCCGGGAAGACGCGGCAGCGGCGCATCGGCCAGGCCGAACTCATCCTGATAGACCATACGGCCGAATTCTTCATGGGCGGAAAAATCCTGCCCATAGACCGATACCGGGCAACCGAGCCGCTCCGCCGTGGCGACGAGCGTTTCGAGCGCCGCATCATATTCCTGATGGCCTATGACGACGGGGGAACCGGACTTCATGATGCCTGCCTTTTCGGCGGCAATCAGCTCCACCCGGTCGCCGAGATAGGCCTGATGATCCAACGAAATCGGCATGATGACGGAGACGGCCGGATTTTTGATCACATTGGTCGCATCGAAACGTCCACCCAGACCAACCTCAACGACGGCGGCATCGGCGGGCTGTTCCGCAAAAAGCACGAACATCGCGGCAGTCAGAATTTCGAAAACCGTGATCGTCTGGCCTGCATTGGCAGCTTCAATACGGCGCAGCGCATCCGCAAAGACGGCATCCTCGACATAACGGCCTTTTTCCCCGTAAACGCCAATACGATAACGTTCGTGCCAGTTCACCAGATGTGGAGAAGTATGGACGTGAACGGAAAGGCCCGCCGCCTCCAGAAGCGCTCGGCAAAAGGCCGTGACGGAACCCTTACCATTGGTGCCCGCAACATGGATAACAGGTGGCATCCTGTTCTGGGGATTGCCGAGTTTTTCAAGAAGACGGGAAATTCTGTCGAGCGAAAGATCGAACCCCTTGGGGTGGAGCTGCATCAGCTCTTCAATGATCTTCTCGGCCTCACCGATCGCGGGCTTCGTCATGTCTTCCGTTCGCCTTTCAGGCGTTTTGCTTGCCATTTGTCCGCCGCACCAAAGATGAAATCATGCAACGTATAGCATCATCCCGAAGGCAGTTTATGCCTCCGGGCGACATATTTTTTTCCTCAGGCCGAAGCGGCCAGCGGTACGACAGCATTTGCGTTGTCAGCAGGCGCTTTGGTCATGATCTTGAGCAGATTGGCCAGCGTGTCGGGAATTTCGCGGCGGTCGATCACCATGTCCACCATGCCGTGCTCCAGCAGGTACTCCGAAGTCTGGAAGCCTTCGGGGAGCTTTTCGCGAATGGTCTGCTCGATCACGCGCTTGCCTGCGAAGCAAATCTCGGCACCCGGCTCGGCGATATGCACATCGCCCAACATGGCGTAGGAGGCCGTGACGCCGCCGGTCGTCGGGTTCGTCAGAACCACGATGTAAGGCATTCCCGCTTCTTTCAGCATGTTCACCGCAACCGTGGTGCGCGGCAGCTGCATCAGCGACAGAATGCCTTCCTGCATGCGCGCACCGCCCGAGGCCGGGAACATCACGAGCGGGCAACGCTCGGAAATGGCACGCTCGAAGGCCTTGACGATCGCTTCGCCGGCGGCAATGCCCAGCGAACCGCCCATGAACTGGAATTCATGCACGACGGCGACGATCTTCAGGCCTTTCAGGAGGCCGACGCCGGCAAGGATCGTGTCTTCCTGCTCGGTCTTCGTGCGGCTGTCGCGCAGGCGGTCGGTGTATTTTTTGGAATCGCGGAACTTCAAGGGGTCCTGCGCTACCTTCGGCTGCGGCAGTGCTTCATAGACACCGCCATCGAAAAGATCGGCAAGGCGCGCCTTGGCCGGCATCTTCATATGGTAGCCGGAAGCCGGGATGACCCACTTGTTGTCTTCCAAATCCTTGTGGAAGACCATCTCGCCCGTTTCCGGGCACTTGATCCACAGGTTCTCCGGAACCTCCGGGCGGCGGCCAAGCATGGAATTGATCCGGGGCCGTACGTAATTGGTGATCCAGTTCAACTGACTACTCCTGACTGGGCCGCGCGCTTATTCCGCGGCGGCAAGGCGCGATGCACGCACGCCCGTTGAAAGTCCTTTTACCAGCGTCGTAACGGCCGGTACGGTATCGGCGGTCGCCTGCCCGTCCCTGGTAAGGCTGCCCGCAATCTGGTTGACGATGGCCGAACCGACCACAACGCCATCCGCAACGGCACCGATCGCTTTTGCATGATCCGCCGTTTTAACACCGAAACCGACACAGACCGGCAGTTCCGTATGCGCCTTGATACGACCGACAGCACCCGAGATCAACGAGGGATCGGGAAGTGCTGAACCGGTGATACCGTTCATCGAGACGTAGTAGACGAAACCTGAGGTATTTTTAAGGACGGCAGGCAGGCGCTTGCCATCCGTCGTTGGCGTCGCCAGACGGATGAAGTTGATGCCGCGCGCAAGAGCGGGGATGCAGAGTTCATCGTCCATTTCCGGCGGCAGATCGACAACGATCAGGCCATCGATGCCGGCGGCGATTGCGTCGTCCAGAAATTTTTCGACGCCGTAGATATAGATCGGATTATAATAGCCCATCATCACGATCGGCGTCGCGTCATCTCCCTTGCGGAACTCGCGAGCGAGATCGAGCGTGGTTTTCAGCGTCTGGCCGCCTTTCAGCGCGCGCTGGCCGGCCAGCTGAATGGCCGGACCATCCGCCATCGGATCGGAAAAGGGCATGCCGAGTTCGATGACGTCGGCACCGGCTTCCGGCAGCGCTTTCATGATGCCGAGCGAGGTTTCAAAATCCGGGTCGCCGCCCATGAAATAGGTAATCAGGGCCGGGCGATTTTCAGCGCGCAGATCGGCAAAGCGCTTGTCCATACGTGCAGTCATGATCTTATACATCCATTCCAAGGAACTTGCTGACGGTGTGGACATCCTTGTCGCCGCGACCGGAGAGGTTCATCAGGATGATTTCATCCTTGCCCATCTTCGGTGCGCGCTTGATGACCTCGGCCAGGGCATGGCTCGGCTCCAGAGCCGGAATGATGCCTTCAAGGCGGGTCAGCATCTGGAAGGCGTCCAGCGCCTCATGGTCCATGATCGGCACATATTCCACGCGGCCAATATCGTTCAGCCAGGAATGTTCAGGGCCGATGCCGGGATAATCGAGGCCGGCGGAGATGGAATGGCCTTCCTTGATCTGACCGTCCTCATCCTGCAGCAGATAGGTGCGGTTGCCATGCAGCACACCCGGCGAACCGGCGGTGATGGAAGCGCAATGCTCATCACCCGAAAGACCCTTGCCGCCGGCTTCGACGCCGATAATACGGACATTCTTGTCATCGAGGAAAGGATGGAAGATGCCGATGGCGTTCGAACCGCCGCCGACAGCCGCGACGACCAGATCCGGCAGGCGACCTTCCGCCTCCAGCATCTGCGTCTTAGCTTCCTCGCCGATAACGGCCTGGAAATCGCGGACCATTTCCGGATAGGGATGCGGGCCGGCGGCAGTGCCGATCAGATAATAGGTGTCCTCGACATTGGTGACCCAGTCGCGCAGGGCCTCGTTCATGGCGTCCTTCAGGGTGCCATGGCCAGCCGTGACCGGCTTCACCTCGGCACCGAGGAGCTTCATGCGGAACACATTCGGGGCCTGACGGGCAACATCCGTCGCGCCCATATAAACGACGCAGGGTAGGCCGAAGCGTGCAGCGACGGTAGCCGAGGCAACGCCGTGCTGGCCGGCACCGGTTTCGGCGATGATACGGGTCTTGCCCATGCGCTTGGCAAGCAGGATCTGGCCGAGGCAATTGTTGATCTTGTGCGAGCCGGTGTGGTTCAGCTCTTCGCGCTTGAAATAGATCTTCGCGCCACCAAGTTCCGCCGTCAGGCGTTCCGCAAAATAAAGCGGGCTCGGACGACCGGTATAGTGTGCGCCGAGATGCTTGAGCTCCGCCTGAAACGCGGGATCGGTCTTGGCCTTGTCCCATTCCGCCTGCAAATCCAGAATGAGCGGCATCAGCGTTTCGGCAACGAAGCGACCTCCGTAAATGCCGAAACGGCCGTCCTCATCGGGACCAGCGCGAAAAGAATTGGGTGTTGGCGCGTCGTTCACTTCAAGCTCCCTTTGGGCCTTTCGACCAATCATTCACCACATCGAAAAATGCGTCGATCATGGACAAATCCTTGACGCCCGGCGCACTTTCCACACCGGACGATAAATCTAGTCCGCTTGCCCTGGTCTCCGCCAGCGCCTCGGCGACATTGTCCTTGTTCAATCCCCCGGAAAGCATGTAATCCACACTTCCGTCAAGTGATCGCAGGATGGTCCAGTCGAAGGACACGCCGTTGCCGCCCGGAAGCTCGGAACCGGCAGGCGCCTTGGCATCCAGCAGAAAACGGTCGGCTATTCCAATATAAGGGTCGATTTTGGCAAGATCAGCAGCATCGCGAATGGAAATCGCCTTCATGACAGGCAGGCCATACAGCGCCTTGATGTTCAGCAGCCGTTCCGGGCTTTCATTGCCATGCAGCTGCAGAATGTCCGGTTTGACGAGATCGACGATTTCATCGAGATAATCATTATCGGCATTGACGGTGACGGCAACCACCTTGGCGGCGCCACGAGCGCCTTCCGCCAGCCTGCCGGCAAGATCGGGCTCGATATTGCGCGGGCTTTTTTCAAAGAAAATAAAACCGACATGGGACGCACCACGCCTGACGGCGCGCTCCAGCGCTTCCGGTGTCTTCAATCCGCAAATCTTGATATCCGGTTTCATACCCGCGACCTGACATGAAATGCGACAAGAGTCGAGCCAAATCGCATCCATTCCCGATGGAATGTTTCACGTGAATCCAGATGGCGATCCGCGCCGCCGGTTTCAATCGAAATCGATGGCGTGAAGTTTCGAACCATGGCGTTTCAGCCAGCTCTTGGCTTCTTCCGTGTGCGGGCAGAGCTTTTCGCACAATGCCCAAAATTTCGGGCCGTGGTTCATTTCGCTCAGATGCGCGACCTCATGGGCGGCGAGATAGTCGATGACCTTTTCCGGGGCCATGACGATGCGCCAGGAAAAGCTCAGATTTCCATCATGGGAACAGGAGCCCCACCGGCTGCGGGTATCCTTCATGCTGATGGAGCGGACCGGCCGGCCGGCGGTGCGTGCATGAACAGCCACAAGCCGTTCCAGATCCGCCTTCGCTTCCTTCTTGAGGAATGTCGCTATCCGCCGTCTCAGATGTTCCGGCGCGCCGCTGACCTTCAGAACGGCCATCCCATCGGCGTCTTTCGTGACATGTGTCAGCCCTCGCAGGCTGCCAGTATGGTCAATGCGGTGGGCTATGCCACGAATATCGATGGTCGCACCCGACCGCAAACCGTCGTCGGGGCTGAATTTCACAAGCTTGCCTTCCAGCCAGCCCTGATGCCTCTCGAGAAAATCATCCACCTGGCGGTGATGCAGGCCCATCGGGATCGTCAGCTTCAGCGCCCGGCCGCCGGGTTCGATGCGCAGCGTAATGCGCGTGGCACGCGGATTTTCCCTGACCGTAATCGGCACCTGCCTGCCCGCCACTGCGACGGTGCGCTGGCTGGGCGCAATCTTCTTTGGGACCGGCGACTTCAGGGATTTTCTGAGGAGCGAAAACATGAACTCTTCATAACCGATTCGTCCGTCGCTTGGCCATGCAAATGCGCGGCACGGCCGGCCGTCTTGTCCTTAAGCTGTCTGATGTTTGCGGATAAAATCCAGCATGCGCGGCACGATTTCCTTGCGGAAGCGCGAACCGTTGAAGACGCCGTAGTGCCCGACATCCGGCTGCATGTAATGGGCGCGTTTGTCTTCAGGGATATTCCGGCAGAGATCATGCGCGGCCTTCGTCTGGCCGACGCCGGAAATATCGTCATTCTCACCTTCCACCGTAAACAGTGCGACGTTGCGAATGGCTGCGGGATCGACCGCCCTGCCCCGGTGCAGCATGTTCCCTTTCGGAAGCGCATGGTCGATAAAGACGGTTTCCACTGTCTGCAGATAGAACTCCGCCGTCAGATCCATGACGGCTAGATATTCATCGTAAAATTCGCGGTGTTTTTCAGCGGAATCGCCGTCATTCTTGACGAGGTTGAGGTAAAAATCCTTGTGCGCCGTCATGTGCTTGTCGAGGTTCATGGACATGAAACCGGAGAGTTGCAGGAAGCCCGGATAGACATTGCGGCCAAAAGCCGGCTGCGGCCACGGCACCTGCATGACGACATTGTCGCGGAACCATTCAATGGGTTTCGCCTTGGCAAGACCGTTGACAGCCGTTGGATTGATGCGCGTATCGATCGGACCGCCCATCAGCGTCATGGATGCCGGCGCGAATTTATCCCCATCAGCCTCCATCAGGGAAACGGCGGCCAGTACCGGCACGGATGGCTGACAGACGGCTACCACATGCGCCCCCGGTCCGATCGCGCGAAGCATCTCGATGACATAGCTGATGTAATCATCGAGATCGAAGGTGCCCTCACTCACCGGCACGGTGCGGGCGTCGGTCCAATCGGTGATGTAGATATCCGCCGAAGGCAGCAGGGCCGCCACCGTTCCCCGCAACAGGGTGGCGTAGTGGCCGGACATCGGCGCCACCAGCAGCACCTTCGGATCGGACTTACGGGCTGGATCGAGTTCCTTCTTGAAACGAAGCAGATTGCAGAACGGACGCGACCAGACGGTCTCTTCGACAACATTGACGGTGTGGCCATCGACAATCGTACTGCAAAGAGCGAATTCCGGTTTAGCGTAACGGCGCGTCATGCGCTCAAAGACCTCAAAACCGGCATCGAGGCTTCTTCCGAAAGCCGTGCTGGAAAGCGGGTTGAGCGGATTGTTGCAAGCCTGACGCATCATGTCGGCGCCGGCGCGCAGCGGCGCCATGGCCGCATGGTTCATTTCATAGAGGTGGTAGAACACTGATGACGCCTCCCTCGCGATCACGCTCTTTTTTTCAACCATAGCAGCTTTTCGCAGGTGCACAAAATCGAAGGCGCCGGCGGTTTCCCGCCGGCGCCTCACTTTTCGTTGAATGCCTGCCGGTGATCAGATGTCGGCGACGAAAGTTTGCTTCTGGGAACCGAGACCCTCGATGCCGAGTTCCACGACGTCACCAGCCTTCAGGTAACGCGGCGGCTTCAGGCCCATGCCAACGCCAGGAGGGGTGCCGGTGGAAATGACATCACCGGGATGCAGCGACATGAACTGGCTGAGGTAGGAGACAACGTGGGCGACGCCGTAAACCATGGTTTTGCTGGAGCCATCCTGCATGGTCTGGCCGTTCACTTTCAGCCACATGCCGAGGTTCTGCGGATCGGCGATTTCGTCCTTCGTCACCAGCCATGGGCCGATGGGGCCGAAAGTGTCGCAGGACTTGCCCTTGGTCCACTGACCGGCGCGCTCCGTCTGGAAGGCGCGCTCGGAAACATCGTGCGAAACGCAATAACCGGCGACGTAATCGAGAGCATCGGCTTCCGAGACGTATTTGGCGGTCTTGCCGATGACGACGCCGAGCTCGACTTCCCAGTCGGTCTTTTCAGAACCGCGCGGAATGGTGACGTTGTCATTCGGACCGACGATGGCCGAGGTCGCCTTCATGAAAATGACCGGTTCCGGCGGTACGGTGGCACCCGTTTCGGCGGCGTGGTCGGAAAAGTTGAGGCCGATGCAGATGAATTTTCCCGTTCCGGCAACGCAGGCGCCGATGCGCTCTTCGTTCAGCACCGGAAGTGTGCCGAGGTCGATCGCGGCGATCTTCTTAAGGCCCTCGGGAGAAATGGCTTCGCCGCCAATGTCTTTGACATGGGCGGACAGATCGCGGACTTTTCCTTCCGCGTCGAGGATTGCAGGTTTTTCCTGGCCGGGCTGGCCGACACGCATCAATTTCATGGAACTCTCTCCCGGTTGTCAGACAAGGTGATGCATATATGAACGATGCATTCATACTTGTCACCCCTTGACTGCGCCAAGTTTCGAAAAATACCTTTTCCTTCCCGTCAATCAAAAGGACATGGCCCGTGACGAACAGCAATTCCCGGCAATCAGAATATCCCGTCGATCCCCTCTTCCTTGATCGCTGGTCTCCGCGCGCCTTCGATGGCAATGCCATGCCGCCCCAGCATCTGATGACCATTCTGGATGCCGCGCACTGGGCGCCTTCCGCCTCCAACTATCAGCCATGGCGGTTTATCTATGCACACAAGGATAGCGAAGACTGGCCGCTCTTCGTGGAACTGCTGATGGAGGGAAACCAGCGCTGGGCGAAAAACGCCTCCGTGCTGCTGTTTGTCATTTCCCGCGACTATAACATCTCGCGCGACGGTGAGAAAAAACCATCCGCGACCCATTCCTTCGATGCCGGCGCTGCCTGGTTTTCGCTTGCCATGCAGGCTCACCTGCTCGGTTACCACGCCCATGGCATGGCTGGCATATTGAAGGACAAGATCGTTGAAAAACTGAACATCCCGGAAGGCTACAAGGTGGAGGCCGCGGTCGCCATCGGCACGCTGACCGACAAGTCCGTTCTCCCTGATGATCTGGCGGAGCGGGAAGTACCGAGCAAGCGTCTGCCGCTTTCGGATGTGGCCTTCGAAGGGCGCTTCACCGGCAAGGGTGATTGATGTTCTCCGAATGACAAAAGGCCCGGCGGAAATTGACCGCCGGGCCTTTTGTTAAATTTTCGTTTCACGTGAATCGTTACGCGAAACACCCCACAGGATTAAATGTCGAGGTTGGCGACGCTCAGCGCATTTTCCTGAATGAAGTCGCGGCGCGGTTCCACCTCGTCGCCCATCAGGCGGGCGAACAGGCCGTCGGCGTCCGTTGCGTCACTCACCCTTACCTGCAGCAGGGAGCGAACATTGGCGTCGAGCGTGGTTTCCCATAGCTGCTCGGCATTCATTTCGCCGAGGCCCTTATAGCGCTGCATGGAAAGACCCTTGCGGCCGGCAGCGAAAATCGCATCCAGAAGCGCGCGCGGACCGGCCAGTTCCATGGTGCCGTCCTTGCGTTGCAGGACCGGCGGCGTAGCGTAGATATCACGGGTGCGGGCTGCGAGCTGATCGATATGGCGGGCATCGGCCGAACCGAGCAGTCCCATATCCAGCGTCGAGACTTCCTTGACGCCGCGCACCATGCGCTCGAAGCGCAAGCCGCCATCCTGCAGTACCGTGCCGGACCAGCCACGTTCGGTTTCTTCCGCGATCATATCCAGACGCCGCGCCACTTCGGCAACGGTTTCCTCGGCGCGGGCAGCATCAGCCGAAAGTTCGGGGTTCAGCGCGCCGGCAATAGCGGCCTGTTCCACGATAGAGCGGCTGTAACGCGAATGCAGCCCGTCGATCAGCGAGCGCATGCGCACCGCATCCAGAATGACTTCGCGAAGATCGGCGCCGATACGCACTTCGCCAGAACCGAGCGTCAGCGACGCTTCCTCGATACCCATGGAGATCAGGTATTCTTCCAGCGCCTTTTCATCCTTGAGGTACTGCACGGATTTGCCACGCGTGACCTTATAAAGCGGCGGCTGGGCGATATAGAGATGGCCACGCTCGATCAGCTCCGGCATCTGGCGGAAGAAGAAGGTCAGGAGGAGGGTACGGATATGGGCGCCGTCGACGTCAGCATCCGTCATGATGATGATCTTGTGGTAACGCAGCTTGTCGGCGTTGAACTCGTCCTTGCCGATGGAGGTACCGAGCGCCGTAATCAGCGTGCCGATTTCCTGGCTGGACAACATCTTGTCGAAACGGGCGCGCTCGACGTTCAGGATTTTGCCACGCAGCGGCAGGATCGCCTGGGTTTCGCGCGAGCGGCCCTGCTTGGCCGAACCGCCAGCGGAGTCACCCTCAACGAGGAAGAGTTCGGATTTCGCCGGATCGCGCTCCGAGCAGTCGGCAAGCTTGCCGGGTAGAGAGGCGATATCGAGCGCACCTTTACGGCGCGTCAGTTCGCGCGCCTTGCGGGCGGCTTCACGCGCGACCGCCGCTTCCACCACCTTGCCGACGAGGATTCTTGCGTCGGAAGGATGTTCTTCCAGCCAGGTGGAGAGCGCTTCGTTGACAAGGCTTTCCACGACCGGACGCACTTCGGAGGAAACGAGCTTGTCTTTCGTCTGCGAAGAAAACTTGGGGTCGGGAACCTTGACAGAGAGAATGGCCGTCAGACCTTCACGGCAGTCCTCACCCTGCAGGCTCACCTTTTCCTTTTTCAGGATGCCCGAGGTTTCGGCATAGGAGGTCACCTGACGGGTCAGCGCCGCGCGGAAACCGGCCATATGGGTGCCGCCGTCGCGCTGGGGAATGTTGTTGGTAAAACACAGCACGTTTTCATGGTAGCTATCGTTCCACCACAGCGCGACCTCAACCGTAATGCCGTCCTTTTCGCCCTTGATGGCGACTGGCTTGTCCACCAGCGGCTTCTTGGCACGGTCGAGATAACGAACGAAGGCTTCGAGACCGCCATCATATAGCAGCTCTTCCTGCTTGATGTCCGAATGGCGCTTGTCGGTGAGCAGGATGCGCACGCCGGAATTCAGGAATGCGAGTTCGCGCAGGCGATGCTCCAGCGTTCCGTAATCGTAGTCCGTCATGGTGAAGGTTTCAGGGCTTGCAAGGAAGGTCACTTCCGTGCCGGAGCGGCCTTCATATTCGCCAATGACGGAAAGCGGCGCATCGGCGACACCATGCGTAAAGCCGATTTCGTGCAGCTTGCCGTTGCGGCGGATTCTCAGCTTCAGCCAGACGGAGAGCGCATTGACCACCGACACGCCCACGCCATGCAGGCCGCCCGAGACCTTATAGGAATTCTGGTCGAACTTACCGCCCGCATGCAGCTGGGTCATGATGACTTCGGCGGCAGAAACGCCTTCGGAAGAATGGATGTCGGTCGGAATGCCGCGTCCATTATCCGTCACCGTCACCGAGCCGTCGGCATTCAGGGTCACCGTCACCAGATCGGCATGACCGGCGAGCGCCTCGTCGATGGCGTTGTCGACGACCTCGTAGACCATGTGGTGCAGGCCGGAACCGTCATCGGTGTCGCCGATATACATGCCGGGCCGTTTGCGCACGGCATCAAGGCCCTTGAGGACCTTGATCGAATCGGCTCCATATTCCGCGTTCGCGCCGACTTCGCTTGACGATGTTTCGGTCATAAATACTCTTTCCAAAGTTTTCTCGGGCCAGGTTTCCAGTGAGGGGGCCTGAAGCCAGCGAATCACTCAAATCCGACATGCGACTATAGAAATTCTACACCCAATCCCAAAGGCCGCATGCTTCAGGATGCTGCATAAAGCAGGGGATAGAGGGGTTTCAATCGCAAGAACGGCTTTTTTGCAGCACGGCTGACAGTTCCTCTACCACACTCAGCGGCAGCTTGCGAATATCCCGTGCCAGCCGGTTGGCGAAAGCCGTATATTGCGGCGGCAGACCGATGGTGTCGATCACCACTTTCGGGTCGGACGAACCGGCCAGAAAGAACAATTCCTCCGCCTCATCCCAGATGATGTTGAAATATCCGGCGATGCGCTGGAGGAGATCGAAACTCGGCTTGCCGCGCTTGCCATGCTCCAGCGCGGAAAGATAGGCCGGCGATACGCCGATTGCGGCGGCCATTTCCTTCTGCGTCACGCCCTTGCGCTCGCGAAGTTGCCGCACGGCCTCCGCAAAGGGCGTCATGATTTTTCACCCCGCCGACGCGCCAACCGCACATAAAGCGCGCCGTCGCCGCCATGATTGGCGGATGCATCCTCATAGGATGAAATCAGGTGGCGATATTCCGGCTTGGAAAACCACATGGGCACCGCTCTTTTCAACGCGCCGTCGCTGCCGATGGAGCGGCCCTTACCCGTTATGACGAGCACATGCCTCAGACCGCGTTCATGCGCGCGCAATAGAAAATCAAGCAGCACCGCATGGGCTTCGCTCTGGAACATACCGTGCAGATCGATCCGCCCTTCCAGCGGCAACCGGCCACGGGTGAGCTTGCGTTTGACCGGTTTTTCCATCGGCTGATGAATCTTCGGCTTCTTGTCCGGAGCCGGTGGCGACGGCTCGGCCGGCTCCAAAAGCATGCGCGGAAAAGCGCCTTTGCCGGTCTGCGGAACATCGGGCTCCACCGGAGGCTCCTCTATGTCATCGAAGGCCAGCAGGTCTTCCAGTCTGCCGGAGATCGGCCGCGTGGTTTTTGCGACCTTTCCCCACAGAATGCGCTCTTCCTTGCCGAGCTTGCGACTGCTCTTCATCGCCTATACCTCTGCGCAGCCACCTGCGGTATCAGTATATAAAAATCGGCCTCATTTCGCACCGTACCGGCCAGCTCTCCCGCTTCGAAACCGGAGCCGGTGAAAATATCGCCACGCGCCGGACCAACGATGGCCGAGCCGGTATCGAGCGCCAGCATCAGACGCGCAAAAGGTTTTCCGTCATCGAGATGGGTAAGCGATGGCGCATGGATGAAGAAGGGAAGCCCGAAAGTGTGGATGAGCCTGTCCACCGCAAGCGCTCGCCCCGCGACCAACGGAACCTTAGCAGCTGCAATCGGCCCCATGTCCTGACCGGCGACTTCCGCCTCCCGGAAAAAAATATAGGAGCGGTTATGCCATAATACCCCATCCACCTCATCCGGATGGTCAGCGAGCCATTTGCGGATCGTCTGCATCGACACGGTTTTCGGATCGAGTTCACCGCGATCGAGAAGCAGACGGCCAATCGGCGAAAAAGCGTGCCCGGCCTTGGCCGCATAGGTGATGCGCTTCACCGCGCCGTCGGGAAACACCAGACGCGCCGCACCCTGCACATGAACGAAAAACAGGTCGACCTTCGATCTTGCCCAGGCAATCTCAAGGCCCCTGCCCTCCAGATACCCTTCATCGATCTCCCGGCGGTCGGGAAAATAGGAAATACCGTTTTCATCCTGCCTGCCGAAAGCATAGAACGTATCGAAACCGGCAGGACGATTGGCGTCGTCGATATCCACCAGCTCCGACGGCCGGCGGTAAATCGGATAACGCCAGATGTCGTCGGGCTCAGACGACACTTCCAGTTCGGGTTCGTAAAAAGCGGTCACGAAACCGCTTTTTCCCTGAGCTGGAGAAATCCTGAAAGGCACGCAATTGGTTTCAAAAAACCGGCGCGCCTGTTCCGGGTCGCTTGTCTGGTTTTTCTCTGCGCTTTCCAGAAGCGAGACCAGTTCCGCCGCCGTGACCCCGAGCGCGCCGGTTCTGTAGGGTTTCGCATTCCGAAGATGCGACAGGATTGTCGCCATCGCCGGAAAAAGCTTGCCCGGATCGTCTTGCCGCCATCCGGGCAGGTCGCTGAAAGAAACTTCTTCGATCGAAAAGGGCGCGGTCATTGCTCGGATTCGGTAGCGATCAGCTTCCAGTTCGGATCGCGCGAGCGGATATCGCGCGAGAAGGTCCAGATGTCGTCCACCTCCGCAACCGCATCCGGGTCGCCATCCACCAGCTTGCCATCCTTGTCATAGGTCGCCGAAATCAGCTGGCTGACGATCCTCAGCGTGATCTGCACTTCAGAATCACGCACACTGGCCTGGGTGATATCTGCCTTCTCGATACCCACGAAGGTGGACTTCACCACTTCGCCACGACCTTCCCTCTCGGAAATGGCCGCCTCGAAACCGTCGAAAACCTCCTTCGACAAAAGGTTCTTGAGCGTCTTGCGGTCGCCATCGGCAAAGCCCATGACAATCATTTCATAGGCCATGCGGGCGCCGTTCAGGAATTCCTTCGGCCCAAAGGACGGGTCCCTGGTCATCACCTCACGCAGCGACGCATTGAGCGGCGTATCGACGGGGGCAAGCGCATCCGCCTCGGCAAAACGGTTTTCTTCGTCACCCTCGCTGCGCCTCGGCAGGGTCACGACCTTGTTATCGTCTGCAACGGGACCCTTGGCCACATCTCGCGGGCTATAGGGGTCGAATGGCGGCTTCTCATTGCCCGTGCGGCGACCGAGGACACTGCGCAGCTGAAAGAAGATCAGCACCGCTGCAACGAGAAAAAACAATGTGATAAAGTCGCTGAAGCCCATCTTTTACCAAAACCGCCATTTAAATTCGAAAACCACACCATCATATAGTCTGCATCTTATCATCATTCAAATGTGCAGATTCAATCATCGGTGTCCCGGGAAGCGGCAATCTGCCAGAGATGCACACGCAAGGCTAGAAGATGCGTTTTTCCTTTCTCCCCATCGTCATCCTGATGATGCCCATCCTCGAAATTGCCGGTTTCATCATCGTCGGCAAGGCGATAGGCCTGTGGCTGACATTGGCGCTCGTCCTGTTCACCTCGTTTCTGGGGTTGCTCATCCTGCGGCTCGGCGGCATCGGCATGGTGAGAAATCTTCAGGATGCGGGGCGTACCGGTGCGCAGCCGGCGGATGAGCTGGTAAATGGCGCCATGCGCGTCGTTGCCGGGATCCTGCTCTTCATCCCCGGTTTCATTACCGACATTCTCGGCCTTCTGCTTCTCTCGCCCACCGTACGGCGCTTTTTCTGGAAAGCCTTCGGGCCGCGCGTCGTCGTTGCGGGTTCGTTTCGGCAATCCGGCCAGCAATCCGGTCCTCAGCCCGGTGATTTTTCCGGCTTTCGGAATGATCCGGGACATGCGCGCAATTCGAAGGTGGTGGATCTCGACGAGGAGGAGTTTCATCGCGAAGAGCCAAAGGGTTCGCCATGGTCGCGCAACCCGGATGATCGCGATCTGCCCAAACCCTGATCCCGGGCGGAATGGATCGCGATGACCCGATCACGAAGGGTTGTAAGCCCCGGGTCGAAATGATAGACCGCCTTCCACGAATTCACGCCGTGAGGAAATGTAATGACCGCTGAAAATGGTGCACAGGGCGCAGTAAGTCCTTCCCTCAACATTCTTGCCCAGTACATCAAGGATCTTTCCTTCGAAAATCCGGGTGCTCCTCGCTCGCTTCAGGCCCGTGACAATGCGCCGTCGATCAACATCAATGTCAACGTCAATGCAAACCCGATCTCGGGTTCGGATTTCGATGTTGTGCTGACGCTGAATGCTGAAGCCAAGGATGGCGACAAGGTGCTGTTCGCGGCCGAGCTGGTTTATGGCGGCGTGTTCCGCATCGCCGGCTTCCCGCAGGAACATATGCTGCCGGTGCTGTTCATCGAATGCCCGCGCCTGCTGTTCCCCTTCGCGCGCCAGATCATTGCGGACGTTACCCGCAATGGCGGTTTCCCGCCGCTGATGATCGATCCGATCGATTTTGCGCAGATGTTCGCCCAGCGCGTTGCCGAGGAACAGGCAAAGGCCAAGGTTCAGGCCGTACCGAACTAAGTGACGCGGCTCTGCGCTGCAGAATTCAGACAAAACAAAACCCGGGTTCATGCCCGGGTTTTTCTTTGACGGCATGCACCGTTTCCGGTGCCTGGACAGGCATCAATTCTGGTAACGGTTCCAAATCGCCTTGTCACCCATGCCGAGAACGAGTTTGCCATGGGCCGCGACCGTTTCCGCATCCAGCCTCGAGGGCAAAGCCCGCGGCCTTTGCAGTGGCTCAAGCGCAACGTCTTCCTCGACGATGATGGTTTCCTGCTTGGCGGCGGAACCGAAACCGAGCGCCGTCTGGCGCCCGCCGATCATTTCAATATAAACTTCGGCGAGCAGCTCGGAGTCGAGAAGAGCGCCGTGCTTGGTACGGTGGGAATTGTCGATACCGTAACGACGGCAAAGTGCGTCCAGCGAGTTCGGTCCCATGGGGTGCTTGCGACGGGCGAGCGAAAGCGTATCCGTCACCAGATCGGCGGCAACTGGCTCAATGCCGAGACGGGCGAATTCCGCGTTGATGAAGCCCATATCGAATGTGGCGTTATGCGCCACCCAGCGCGCGCCCTCGAAGAAGTCGCGAATCTGGTCGACGACCTCGGCGAATTTGGGTTTATCCTTCAGAAACTCGTCGGTAATCCCGTGAACGGCAAGTGCGTCGGGGTGAACCTTGCGATCTTCCGGGCTGATGTAGAGATGCAGCGTGCGGCCGGTGGGAAAGTGATTGATCAGCTCGATGCCGCCGATTTCAATCACGCGGTCCAGCTTCGATTCAAGGCCCGTGGTTTCCGTATCGAAAATGATCTCACGCATTCATCTCTCCGGGGCGCGACTGAGCGGCCAGTTTCTGCAGAATCTGTCTTACCTGATCCCGTGCCGCTTCGACACCATTTCCGGAATCGACGATAAAATCGGCACGCCGGCGCTTTTCGGCGTCGGGCATCTGCCGGGCGAGGATCATTTCGAATTTCTCTTCCGTCATTCCAGGTCGGGATAAAACCCGCTCTCGCTGAATCTCCGGCGCGCAACTGACGACAACGACTTTATCGACCCGGCTTTCCGCCCCGGTTTCGAACAGCAGCGGAATATCGAGGAGGGCGAATTGCCGATCCTCTGTCCTCGCCTGCGCCAGAAACGCCTCCTGCGTTGCGCGCACCAGCGGATGCACGATCTCTTCCAGTCTGCTGAAATTAGCCGGATTCTGCCGCAAGATCTCACCGAGTTTCTGCCTGTCCACCGCACCGGAAACGGTGGTGCCCGGAAAGGCCGCTTCGATCAGCGGGGCGGCTTCCGCCCGGTAAAGCCCGTGCACGACCTCATCCGAATCGAGAACCGGAACTCCTTCCCCGGCAAACAGCTTCGCCGTCGTCGTTTTTCCCATTCCAATCGAGCCGGTGAGACCGATGACGATCATCAATGTTTCTCCATATCCTCGATGATGAGCGAACGCAGGGCCTCATCGACTTCCGGCGTTTTGCCGAACCATCGCTTGAAACCGGGTTTAGCCTGATGAAGCAGCATGCCGAGCCCATCGACGGTTGCGACGCCCTGCTCTTCCGCCATTCTCAGGATCGGTGTTTTCAACGGCACATAGACGATATCGGTTACGACGGCCTGATCTGCCAGCGGCGAAAAATCAATATGTGGCGCTTCCGTTCCATCCATGCCGAGCGACGTCGTATTCACGAAAATCCCGGCACCCTGCATGACCTCATGAAGCGCTGCCTGGGGATGGGCAAAAACCCGCGACCCAAAACGGTCGGCCAGTTGGCGCGCCCGTTCGACGGTACGGTTGAGGACGTGGATTTCGGCGATGCCGCGATCACGCAGCGACTGAATGACCGCCCGACTAGCGCCGCCGGCACCCATAACCACTGCCCGCTCTGTCCTGTCCCAGCCCGGATGCCGCTCATCGAGATTGGAGACGAAACCATAACCATCCGTATTGGTAGCGTGAAGCTCACCCTCCTCCATCCAGACAGTGTTGGCGGCGCCGAGTTCTTCCGCCAGAGCATCTGGTCTGTCTGCCAGCCGATAAGCCGCTTCCTTATGGGGAATGGTGACATTGCCGCCGACGGCCGTGCCCGGCTTGCCCTGCTTCAGCGTTGCAATGAAATTCGCGAAATCGTCCGGAGGAATTTCCACGGCCTTATACGAACCGGCAATGCCGAATTTCTTCAGCCAGTAGGAATGGATAATAGGCGATCGCGAATGCTTGATCGGATAGCCGACAACGAAGGCGTTTATGGTTAATGTTTCACGTGAATCAGCCATCGATGACATCCATGTCGCGCAGTTTCGATAAAAGCGGCAGAAGCGGCAGACCCAGAATCGTGAAATAATCGCCCTCAATCGAGGTGAATAGCTGGATTCCCTCTCCTTCGAGCTGATACGCGCCGACGCTGCTCAGGGCCTTTTCTCCCACCCGTTGCAGGTGGCGGGAGACAAATTCGGTGCTCAAGGTCCGGACGGTCAACTCGGCGCTGGAAACGATCTGCCATACCACCTCACCATGTCGGACGAGAACGGCAGCGCTGTTCAGGCGATGAACCTTGCCGGACAATGACAGCAGATGCGCTTCGGCCTCCGCCATGGTTTTCGGCTTGTGATAAACGCGGGTGCCGAGTGCCATGGTCTGGTCGCAGCCGAGAACCAGTGCTTCTGGATAAAGCGCGCCAACCGCAAGAGCCTTGGCCCTGGCGAGTTCCAGCGCAACCTCTTCCGGACTGGCGCCGTCTCGTTCCAGCTGTTCATCGAGCGCACGTTCGTCAATATCCGCGGGGATGGCCGAAAATGTCAGCCCCGCATTGCGCATCAGCATCTGGCGGGATGCGCTGGACGAGGCGAGAATCAATTCTTGTTGCATCGACTGTCTGCTCCGAATGGTGCGATTCGGATTATCGTGTCCTCGAACGAAGGGCAAGGATCGCCGCCGCCGTTTCCTCGATGGAGCGGCGCGTGACATCGATCAGCGGCCAATTGTTGCGGGCGCAGAGCGCTCGCGCATATTTCAGCTCTTCCATAATGGTGGCGCGGTCCGTGTAGCGGCCGCTGTCAAATCCACCCGTCGCGCCGAGTTCCCGGTTTTCACGCACCTGCGATATCCGGTCGGATGTCGCGACCAGCCCGACGATCAGCGGTCGCGTGGCCGCATAGAGGCTGTCGGGTAAAGGCACATTGGGAACGACCGGTATATTGGCGGTCTTTATTCCCCTGTTGGCGAGATAGATGCTGGTCGGTGTTTTGGAGGTGCGGCTGATGCCGATGATGACGATATCAGCCTCGTCATAGGTTTCGGGCATTTGCCCATCGTCGTGATCCATGGCGAAATTGAGCGCCTCGATCCGGGCAAAATAATCTGCATTCAAGGCATGTTGCGCGCCCACGCGCCGCCTGGACGGCGCACCCAAATAGGTCTGGAAGATGCCGATAATGGGTTCAAGGACATTTACGCAGGGCACCCCGATCGCATGGCACCGCAGATCCAAAAACTCTGCCAGCTGCTGGTCGACGATCGTATAGAGAACAATGCCCGGTTCCTTGTCGATGAGGTCGACGACCTGTGCGAGCTGTTTCTGGTTTCGAATCATCGGATAGACATGTTCCACCGGCATGGAAGCGTGGAACTGTGCCGAAACGGCCCGACCGGCCGACATCAGAGTCTCTCCCGTTGAGTCCGAAATCAGGTGCAGATGGAAGAAGCTTTTTTTGTTCTCCACGCTGTTTTTCTCCCGCTGTTGATAAACCGGGACAAATCTCCGAATTGTCCTACGGGTCGAACCGCGACGTGAATAAGGTGGTGTTTTTCCACAATCCGCAAGTAGCTTCAATCGTCTCCGACGTGCTTGTGAATTGTTGGAAGAATGTGAAACCATTCAAAATTTTCCCCAGATTATCCACAGTTGTCCTGTTTTTCTGGTTCGTCATAAATAACTGAAATTATTTATAAAATTTCTATTCTCCCGATTATTCCAAAGCAAGCGGATCGATAACATCGACAGGCGCGCTTGAAACTTTGTGACTGCGGCATTTCGACTGGAATGATTTTAATCCTTGCTACCCACAGACTCTAAGAAATAGAAAATCTTTTAAATCTCTTTGATTTTATTTTTTAGAAGCTGGGTGCCATGAGCGAACGCAAGGTTATGACGGTGTTGAACGGGCAGACGGTCACACCGCCGCCCATATGGCTGATGCGACAGGCTGGGCGTTATCTTCCCGAGTACAGGGAAACGCGTAAGAGCGCCGGTAGTTTCCTCGATCTCTGTTATAATCCCGAACTGGCGACGGAGGTTACTCTCCAACCCATTCGCCGGTTCGGGCTGGATGCCGCCATTCTCTTTTCCGATATTCTGGTGATACCGGATGCGCTTCACCGCAACGTGTCTTTCAGCGAGGGAAAAGGTCCGGCCATGGACCCGATCGATGTCAGCGGTATCGAGAAGCTGGATGCCACAAATGTCATGGCGCATCTTTCTCCCGTTTTCGAAACCGTTTCCCGTCTGCGCACCTCTTTGCCCAATGAAACGACGCTTCTCGGTTTTTGCGGCGCGCCGTGGACGGTTGCGACTTATATGATCGCGGGACACGGAACGCCGGATCAGGCCCCGGCGCGACTATTCGGTTATCAGGAGCCGGTGGCCATGGAAAAGCTGCTGGCTTTCCTCGCCGACGTTTCCGCCGATTATCTGGTCGCGCAGATCGATGCAGGCGCGGATGCGGTTCAAATCTTCGATTCCTGGGCCGGCGTGCTCGGTGAGAAGGAATTTGAGGATTATGCGATAAAACCCGTTGCCCGCATTATCGCATCGGTGCGCGCCCGTCGGCCTTCGGCAAAAATCATCGCCTTCGCCAAGGGGGCTGGTTATCTTCTCAAGGATTATCGTCGCAAGACGGGCGCCGACGCAATCGGGCTCGACTGGTCGGTGCCGCTGAGCTTTGCCAGGGACTTGCAGAAGGAAGGGCCCGTGCAGGGCAATCTCGACCCCATGCTGATGGTGGCAGGAGGGAAGGCGTTACAGGATGGTATAGATGCCGTGCTGCAGGCTCTTGCACAGGGTCCGCTGATATTCAATCTCGGCCATGGCATCACCCCGCAGGCTGACCCGGAAAACGTCACCCGGCTGGTGCAGAGGGTGCGTGCCGGCGGAGCCGGGGCATGAGCGGCGAAAAACAGACCTCCGCTCGTTCCGGAAACCGGGCGGCTTTGCGCGCCGGCATCGCGCTCGGTGTCTTTGCTGCCTTCGTCGCCCTGTTATTTTATGCCGATCCGGCCGATCTCTATCTCTGGATCAAGGCGCTGCATATTATCGCCGTTATTTCCTGGATGGCGGCGATTTTTTACCTGCCGCGGCTCTTCATCTACCACACCGATGCACCCGCCGGTTCGCAGCAATCCGAAACCTTCAAAGTGATGGAACAGCGGCTGATCAAGGTGATCATGAACCCGGCGATGATGATATCCTGGATATTGGGACTTTATCTCGCCTGGTCGGTTTATGGTTTTTCCGGTGGCTGGCTGCATGCAAAGATCGCGCTGGTGGTGCTTCTGACTGTGACCCATGTTTATTTCACGCGCAGCGCAAAACGTTTCACGCGGGATGAAAATACGCGGCCTGCCCGTCACTGGCGGTTGATGAACGAGGTTCCGACGGTGCTGATGATCCTCATCGTCATACTTGTGGTTGTGAAACCCTTCGGTTAAGACGTTGCGACGATAAATTTCGCGGAATTCGTGCTTTCCTCTTGCAGCGACCGTGTTCAATCGCTATTTTCGGGCCACTCATCTTCGTGGCATGTGAATTATTCAGTCATCTGCGGTATCTCCCACAGCATCTGATTCGCGAACACGCCCTCCCCCGACATTACATTATCAAACGGTCTTCTCTTCATGGCTGAAATGAAGCTTCAGGAACTTAAGAGCAAATCGCCTACCGACTTGCTGACTTTTGCCGAATCCCTGGAAGTTGAAAATGCGAGCACCATGCGCAAGCAGGAGCTCATGTTCGCAATCCTTAAGGTTCTCGCGAGCCAGGACATCGAAATCATCGGCGAGGGCGTCGTTGAAGTCCTGCAGGACGGTTTCGGGTTCCTGCGATCCGCAAATGCAAACTATCTGCCCGGTCCGGACGATATCTATATCTCGCCGTCGCAGATCCGCCGCTTCTCGCTGAAGACCGGCGATACAGTCGAAGGCCCGATCCGCGGCCCCAAGGAAGGCGAACGTTATTTCGCGCTCCTCAAGGTCAATACGATCAATTTCGACGATCCGGAAAAGATCCGCCACAAGGTTCACTTCGACAATCTGACGCCGCTTTATCCGAATGAGCGCTTCAAGATGGAACTGGATGTTCCGACCTCGAAGGACCTGTCGTCGCGTGTGATCGATCTCGTCGCACCACTCGGCAAGGGTCAGCGCGGATTGATCGTCGCGCCGCCACGCACCGGTAAGACCGTTCTGCTTCAAAACATCGCCCATTCCATCACGGCAAACCATCCGGAATGCTACCTGATCGTTCTCCTGATCGATGAGCGTCCGGAAGAAGTGACCGACATGCAGCGTTCGGTGAAGGGTGAGGTTGTGTCCTCCACCTTCGACGAACCGGCCGTTCGTCACGTGCAGGTCGCCGAGATGGTCATCGAAAAGGCGAAGCGCCTGGTCGAGCATGGTCGTGACGTCGTCATCCTGCTCGATTCCATTACGCGCCTCGGCCGTGCCTATAACACGGTTGTTCCCTCCTCCGGTAAGGTTCTGACGGGTGGTGTGGATGCCAACGCGCTGCAGCGCCCGAAGCGTTTCTTCGGCGCCGCTCGCAACATCGAAGAAGGCGGTTCGCTGACCATTATAGCGACTGCGCTGATCGATACCGGCAGCCGTATGGATGAAGTCATCTTCGAAGAATTCAAGGGTACCGGTAACTCGGAAATCGTGCTCGACCGCAAGGTTGCCGATAAGCGCATCTTCCCGGCACTTGATATTCTGAAATCCGGTACGCGTAAGGAAGACCTGCTGGTGCCGCGTCAGGATCTGCAGAAGATTTTCGTTCTTCGCCGTATTCTCGCGCCGATGGGTACGATGGACGCCATCGAATTCCTGATCGACAAGCTAAAGCAGACCAAGAACAATTCGGATTTCTTCGAATCGATGAATACCTGATCCGAACTTTAGCCGGATTCATCGTAAGAGCTTTAAAGCCGTATCCGTTTATTCGGATGCGGCTTGACTGTTTTAGACCGAGGTGAATGATGCCAGCTTCCGCCGATACGATCTATGCGCTTTCCAGCGGTGCTCTGCCAGCCGGTGTGGCTGTTATCAGGATCAGCGGCTCCCAGGCTTTCGATGCCCTTGAGATGTTGACGGGCCGGGAACTTCCTTTACCACGAAAGGCGACGCTCTGCTCGATTCGGAATCGAAACGATGAGATCATCGACCAGGCGCTGGTAATCGTTTTTCCAGCTCCAAATTCCTTCACGGGTGAGCATTGTGTTGAAATTCATAGCCATGGCAGTCGCGCGGTCATGGCTTCGATTTTTGCCGAGCTTGAAAATCTCGAAGGACTTCGGCCTGCCGATGCCGGTGAGTTCTCCCGTAGAGCCTTCGAGAATGGGAAGATGGATCTCCTCGAGGTCGAAGGCCTCGCCGATCTGTTGCAGGCTGAAACGGAAATGCAGCGGCGGTTGGCGGTGGAACAGAGCAGTGGCAAATTGTCGGCGCTCTATGATGGCTGGGCCAGCCGCCTGACGCGCGCTCGCGCGCTCATCGAAGCGGAACTGGATTTTGCCGACGAGGAGGATGTTCCGGATTCCGTGGCGGCTCAGGTTTGGGAAGCCATGGCGCTTCTCCAAAAGGAAATCCGTGATCATCTCCAGGGTGGCGAAAGCGGAGAAATCATTCGCGACGGGTTCAAGGTCGCGCTCGTCGGTGAACCGAATGCGGGCAAATCCACTCTTTTGAACGCTCTTAGCGGCCGCGATGTTGCGATCGTTACCGATATTGCCGGCACGACGAGAGATGTCTTGAGCGTTGACATCAATCTAGAAGGATATCTCGTCCGGATATTCGATACGGCAGGGATACGGGAAACACAGGATGTCGTGGAGCTCGAAGGTGTCCGGCGCGCGGTTCTGACAGCGGAAACAGCAGACCTCATTCTGCTGCTGCAGGATAAGGATTCGTTTCCGAAACAAAATTTCGAATCATTCAAGAACCAGAGTTACTTGCGAGTTAGAACGAAAACAGCGCTTCATTCCCCTGTCTTGGATGATGGATTTGATTTGTCTATCTCAGCAAAGGAAGGAATAGGCTTGAATGAACTGCGTTCGATGCTGAGGCAGGAGATAGAAAAACGCGTCGGTGCCGGCCAGACTTTGGTTCCGGCGCGCGCGAGACATAAAAAACGACTTGAAGAGACGCTGAACTATGTTAGTGATGCGCTCGATTCCGAGACCCTGGACCTTGCGATAAGGTCGGAATATCTAAGACTCGCGGCGACATCGCTCGGACGGATCACCGGCCGCGTTGATGTGGAAGATTTGCTAGGCGTGATCTTCTCGGAATTCTGCATAGGAAAATGATTCACGTGAAACATCGGCGGCCGAGCGGCGATGTCGATGCTGAGAGAACAGGGCGCAGGGATATGCACCAGTCATTCGATGTCGTTGTTATTGGCGGTGGCCACGCGGGCAGCGAAGCCGCGGCCGCTGCTGCGAGGCATGGTGCAAAAACCGCCCTTGTTACCCACAAGCGTGAGACGATCGGCGTCATGTCCTGCAACCCCGCCATTGGCGGTCTGGGAAAAGGCCACCTCGTTCGTGAGATCGATGCGCTGGATGGCTTGATGGGTCGTGTTGCCGATGCAGCGGGCATACAATTCCGCATGCTCAATCGCAAAAAGGGACCGGCCGTGCGTGGTCCGCGCACGCAAGCCGACCGGCGGCTTTACCGCGAAGCCATGCAACGCGAGATCGATTCGATTGAAAACCTCACCATTATTGAAGGCGATGCTTTCGATATTGAGATGGCCGATGATCGCGTCGCAGCCGTTATCATGAAGAACGGTAGCCGGATTCCTTGTGGCGCAGTTGTGCTGACGAGCGGAACCTTCCTGCGCGGTCTCATTCATATCGGTTCCGAAAAGATTCCGGCGGGACGTGTGGGAGAAATGCCGTCTATTGGCCTCTCGGACACGCTCTCGAGGCTGGGGCTCGTTATGGGCCGCCTGAAAACCGGTACCCCTGCCCGACTGGACGGACGCACGATTGAGTGGAATGCGGTGGATCGGCAGGCCGCCGATGAGGATCCTGTCCCATTTTCCTTTATGACGGATCGTATTCTCAATCCGCAAATAGAATGTGGTGTAACTCGCACCACCCCGGCTGGCCATAAGATCATTCAGGACAATATTCATTTGTCGGCGATGTATTCTGGACAGATCGAGGGGGTCGGTCCCCGTTATTGCCCTTCGATTGAGGATAAGATCACCCGTTTCGGCGAACGGGACGGTCATCAGATATTCCTCGAGCCGGAAGGTCTCGACGATCACACCATTTACCCAAACGGTATATCGACGTCCCTTCCCGCTTCCGTTCAGGAGCAATTTATCCGAACGATACCGGGCCTTGAACAGGTGACGATCCTGCAGCCGGGTTACGCGATCGAATATGATTATGTCGATCCGCGCGAGCTGAAGCCATCGCTGGAATGCCGCAAGATTCCCGGATTGTTTCTGGCCGGTCAGATTAATGGCACGACGGGTTATGAAGAAGCGGGCGCTCAGGGTCTCGTTGCCGGCTTGAATGCATCGCTTTATGCCGGCGATGCCGATCCGGTCTATTTTAGCCGAACCGAGTCTTACATCGGCGTCATGATTGATGACCTGACGTCGAAAGGTGTCAGCGAACCCTATCGCATGTTTACCTCCAGAGCGGAGTATCGTCTTTCGCTGCGCGTCGACAACGCGGATCTGCGGCTTACGCCAATCGGTCAGATGGCTGGCATTGTCGGCCGCGCGCGGCAGGAACGCTTTGCAAACTTCATTTCCGATCTGGATCGCGGTCGAGAGCTGATGAAGGCGATTTCCATTAGCCCGTCCCAGGCGGCGAAGCAGGGGTTGAAACTTAATCAGGACGGCCAACGCCGGTCCGTTTATGAATTGCTGGCCTATCCGGATATGACTCTCGAAGTCCTTACCGAACATTGGCCGGAATTGGGTGCCCTTGACAGCAAAGTTGCAGAGGTCTTGCAGATCGAGGCGAGTTATGCGGTCTATATGCAGAGACAGAGCGCCGATATCATCGATATCAAGCGGGACGAAGACAGAAAAATCCCGGATGATTTTGATTTTAAGAGTTTGTCCGGCCTCTCCAATGAGCTTAAACAAAAGCTGGAAAAAGCCCGTCCTGAGAATATTGCCCAGGCCGCTCGTGTTGACGGCATGACGCCGGCTGCGATATCGCTGCTGCTCGCACTTCTGCGGAAGGATTCCGCAACGCGAAGTGAAAAATTACGCATGCACCAATAGCGAGTCGGATTATGAAGATAAACGGCCAGAGTGTTTCACGTGAAACACAGGAAAGGCTCGAGCGTTTTGTCGAGCTTTTTAAGAAGTGGAACAGAACCACAAATCTGGTAGCGCCTTCCACTCTGGCCGAGCTTTGGAACCGGCACGTGGCCGACAGCGCGCAGATATTCCAGCTCTCTCCTCAGCCAAAAAAGTGGATTGATCTTGGAAGCGGCGGCGGATTTCCCGGGGTCGTCACCGCGATTTTTCTGGCGGAGCTTGGCGAAGGTTGGGTTGATCTGGTCGAAAGCAACAATAAAAAGGCGGCATTCTTGCGAATTGCACTGAAGGAAACCGGTGCAAGAGGTGCAGTCCACCCTGTCAGGATCGAGACGGCACCGGAAATCATCAAAAATTGCGACGCTGTTTCAGCGCGCGCGCTCGCCGAACTGGATCTGCTTTTCGATTATATCCATCCCTGGGCGCAGAATAATCCAAATCTAAAGGCCTATTTTAATAAAGGCCGGGATTATGATTCTGAAGTGCAGAAAGCACATGGTCGCTGGGAGTTTGATCTGGTAAAACATCAGAGTGCCATTGAGGCAGATTCTGTTGTTCTTGAAATCAGCAACCTCGCTTTGAGGCGCTGATGAGCTGACCAGGTGCGGCATGACTTTGGAAAAAAACCGAATTATCGCAGTTGCAAACCAGAAAGGCGGCGTTGGTAAAACGACAACCGCCATCAATCTGGCGACCGCGCTGGCGGCTATTGGTGAGCGCGTGCTGATTGTGGATCTGGACCCGCAGGGTAATGCGAGTACCGGGCTTGGAATCGACCGCAAGGAGCGCAAGCTTTCGTCATATGATCTTCTGGTCGGAGATCATGGGGTAGCGGAAGTTGCTGTTCCCACCGCCGTTCCCAATCTCGACATCGTACCCTCCACGATGGATTTGCTCGGTTTCGAAATGCAGGTTGCGAATGTTTCCAACCGCGTTTTCCTGCTGCGTGCGGCCATGGAGACACAGGAAGCCAGAGGCTACTCCTACATTCTCGTCGACTGCCCTCCTTCTTTCAATCTTTTGACCATGAATGCCATGACGGCCGCACATTCCGTGCTCGTGCCGCTGCAATGCGAGTTCTTTGCACTGGAGGGCCTTAGCCAGTTGCTGGATACGGTCAGTCAGATTCGTGGATCGGTGAACCCGCAGCTCGATATACAGGGCATCGTTCTTACGATGTTCGATGCGCGAAATAATCTTGCACAACAGGTTGTTTCGGATGTGCGCACGCATCTGGGCGAAAAGGTCTACCACACGCTCATTCCACGCAATGTGCGTGTTTCCGAAGCGCCGTCCTATGGTAAGCCGGCAATTCTCTATGATCTGAAATGTGCCGGCAGCCAGGCCTATCTGCAACTGGCGTCCGAAGTGATTCAGAGAGAGCGTCTGCGTAAAGCCGCCTGACGTTTGCCGGAATGTATGGAGTAATATCTTATGAGTGATGATCTTTCCAAGCGTCGGCTGGGGCGCGGTCTTGCCGCATTGATTGGAGAAATGGACCAGCCTGTGCCTGTGGGTGAGCCTCAGCGCGCTGTTAACGCCGATCGTACCATTCCCATCGAATTCATCGCTCGCAGCCAGAGGAACCCGCGGCGTCATTTCGATGAGAACGAGCTGCAGGATCTTGCTGCCTCCATTCGTCAGCATGGAATTGTTCAGCCTGTGGTCGTAAGAACGGTTGAAGTCAACCGATACGAGATTATTGCGGGCGAGAGGCGCTGGCGTGCGGCGCAGCTGGCGGGCTTTACCGATGTTCCCGTCATCGTTCGCGATGTGGATGATCGCACGGCGCTGGAACTGGCAATTGTCGAAAACGTACAGCGTTCCGACCTCAATCCGCTTGAAGAAGCGATGGGGTATGAGCAGCTGATCGCCGAACATGGCTATACGCAGAATGATCTCGGCGAAATCATCGGCAAGAGCCGAAGCCACGTTGCCAACAGCCTGCGGCTTTTGAAGCTTCCCGATCCGGTACGGGATATGCTGGCGGATGGTTCGCTCTCTGCAGGTCATGCCCGCGCGCTTGTTTCCACTTCCGATCCGGCGACGCTCGCGAAAACAATCGTATCCAAGGGACTTTCGGTCCGTGATGCCGAGCGCCTGGCGCAGAACGATATCAAATCGCAGGGCGATGTTGCGGAGAAGCGACCTGCGGCGGAAAAGGATTCCGATACGATCGCGCTCGAACGCAGCCTGTCCGATGCTCTCGGGCTGGATGTGAAGATCAGCCACAAGGGCGGATCGGGGCAAATCCGTATCGGTTATCGGACATTGGAACAGCTTGAAGCGGTATGCCGGCTTCTGGAGCAGAAATAAGTAACTATTTGTTTTAAAATATAAAATACCCGCCTTTGGCGGGTATTTTTATTTACGGCGTTCAAAAGTCGATGGCCCGGCCTTTTATTTCGTAATCGCCGAAACGCACGGGTTCCGCGCCGCCGCGGCCGCCGGTTTCCGGCGGCAACTGGAGATCGGCCTGTTGCTTGCGCCGTTCTTCCGCTTCTTTCAACGCTCGCTGCGCCGCCGGCGAAAGTCGCTTTACACTTTCCGCGCCACTGTCTGTGGCGTTGTCATTATCCGCATTCTGCATGAAATCCTCCCTATGACGGGATATTGAAATACGTTTGCCGCTTACCAGATTATATAATCCGAGGGGCTTTATAAACCCCGGAATATTCCCGGTGAGTGACAAGGAGAGTTTAACGGATGAACATGATGCGCACGGCAATGCTTCTGGCCTTCATGACCGCATTGTTCATGGGTGTCGGTTTTCTGATTGGCGGCAAGGGCGGCATGATGATTGCCCTGGTCATCGCGGCCGGTATGAATATTTTTTCCTACTGGAACTCTGACAAGATGGTTCTCTCCGCCTATCATGCGCGGGAGATCGACGAGGCGAATGCGCCCGAATTTTTTCACATGATCCGCGACCTGTCGCAGAATGCCGGTCTGCCGATGCCGAAGGTTTATATTTACGATAGCCCGCAACCCAATGCCTTCGCGACCGGGCGGAATCCGCAGAATGCCGCTGTTGCCGCTTCGACAGGACTGCTGGAGCGTCTCACGCCCGAGGAAGTGGCCGGTGTCATGGCGCATGAGCTTGCGCATGTGCAGAACCGGGACACGCTGACCATGACAATTACCGCCACGCTGGCCGGCGCCATCTCCATGCTCGGCAATTTTGCCTTCTTCTTCGGCGGCAACCGGGAGAACAACAATAATCCGCTCGGATTTATCGGCGTGCTGGTCGCGATGATCGTGGCGCCGCTGGCAGCGATGCTGGTGCAGATGGCGATCAGCCGCACGCGGGAATATTCCGCTGACCGGCGCGGCGCGGAAATCTGCGGCAACCCTCTGTGGCTTGCTTCCGCCTTGCAGAAGATTTCGGGCATGGCGCAGCGCATCCACAATGACGATGCCGAGCGTAACCCGGCAACGGCACATATGTTCATCATCAATCCGCTTTCCGGCGAGCGCATGGACAATCTCTTCTCCACCCATCCGAATACGGAAAACCGCGTGGCCGCGCTGCATGCCATGGCACAGGAGTTTTCCCCGCGAGGATCGACGCCGCCGCCATCGGGTGATAGACCTCTGCGCAAATTAGGCTCCGTTCCCAAAACAGGCTGGGGACGCGGCAATGAAAACGAGCGCAAGGGGCCGTGGTCTTGACATCCGATATTCAGAATAAGCCGGCGCGGTCCAGAAAACCGAGACCAGCAAATGGGAGGGGCCGTGAAGACGGCCCTTCGTCTTTCCAGGACAAGCCGGGTCTCGCCGCGCGCATCGCCGCGACCCGCATTCTGGCGGCCGTTCTGGAAAAGAAGACCTCGCTGGATGGGATGCTCGATAGCGAAAACGGCAATCCCGTCTATCGAGCCCTGTCGCTTGCGGACCGGGCGCTGGTGAGAGCCATCGTCAACAGCGCGCTTCGCCACCTCCCGCGGATTGAAACGGCATTGTCGATGCTGCTGGATGGGCCGCTGCCGCAGGGCGCGCGTTCGCTGCATCACGTTCTCGTCGTCGGTGCGGCGCAGATGCTTTACCTCGATGTGCCGGATCATTCCGCTGTCGATCTCGCCGTGGAGCAAGCTCACCGCGATCCGCGCAACCGGCGTTTCGTCAAACTGGTGAACGCCGTTCTTCGACGGCTCGGTCGTGAAAAAGCGGATATCGAGAAGGCTGTCGCCGGCGTTCCGGTACTGCCGGACTGGTTCCATGCGCGGCTTGTTTCCGCTTACGGCAATGAGGTTGCGCAAAGGATTTCGGAGGCGCAGCTGACACCCTCCTCAATTGATCTGACGATCAAGGCTGATCCTGCTCTTTGGGCGGAAAAACTGGGCGGTACGCTCATGCCGAATGGCAGCGTGCGCCTGGGTGAATTCGAGGGGCAGATCCCATCGCTTGAAGGCTTCGCTGAAGGTGCGTGGTGGGTGCAGGATCTCGCCGCCAGCATGCCGGTTCGCCTTATGGGCGACATCGCGGGTAAACGTGTCGCAGATCTCTGTGCTGCTCCGGGCGGCAAGACCGCGCAGCTTGCACTGGCGGGCGCCAATGTGACGGCGCTGGATCAGTCCGGTAACCGTCTTCGTCGCCTCAGGGAAAATCTCGACCGGCTTGGCCTCCGCGCCGAAACGGTGGAAGCCAATATGCTGAAGTACCAGCCGGAACAGCTTTTTGACGCGGTCCTCCTCGATGCGCCCTGTTCTTCCACCGGGACACTTCGCAAACATCCCGATGTCTGCTGGACCAAGGATGAGAACGACATTGCCAAACTCGCTGCCCTTCAGGGACAGATGCTGCGGCATGCGCTGACGCTTGTTGGCCCCGGCGGCCTTGTGGTCTTCTCCAATTGCTCGCTCGATCCTTCCGAAGGAGAAGCGATGATTGCCGAGGTTCTGGCGGAATATCCGGGTGTGGAGCGTGTTGCCGTCCGCCGCGAGGATTGGCCTGGAATGGAAGCGGCTATCAGCCCCAATGGCGATCTTCGTACGACACCGGACATGTTCGGCGGCGTCGATGGGTTTTTTAGCAGTGTCTTGCGTAAGAAGTAGAAAAAAGCCAAGCTTTCGCGAATCATTAGATATTTATCGAAAACGTTCCGGTCGTCGCGGTTCACTGATAAAAACAAAACATGTGAAACGGGAAACACAGCTTGTTAGGGTCCTTTGCAGGCAGCATGAATGCCGCCGGTCTTCTGTCGCGGATGGCGTATCGTCATCTGTGTGTCGGCCTCACCCCTTTGCGCCTGCATATGTCGCGATTTGCCACCCGTGCACCAGACGGTCTGGTGGCGGCGCCGACCGATCTCAGAGCCATCGATCCCTATTTCGCCGAGGAACTGTTGCGGGGCCGCATCGCGCTGGCCGGGCGTGTCGTCGAAACCGGCGGAGCTTCGCCATTTCAGGTGGAATATCCATCGGCGGTCTTTGAAGAACGGCTGCATGCATTCAGTTGGCTACGGCATATTCGCTCCGATAAATCGAGCGAGGCCTGCAAACGGGCGCGTCGTATTGTTGCGGAATGGATGGTGCTTCATGGCAAACGGCTTGCAGGCACTGCCTGGTCGCCGGAAATCGCCGCACAAAGGCTGATTGCCTGGCTTTCGCACTCTCCCGTGGTTTTATACGAGGCCGATGCCGGTTTTTATCGCCGGTTCCTGAAAAGCCTCGCATTTCATGTGCGTTATCTCGAAAGAATCGTCCGACATGCGCCGGATGGCGAAGCGCGGCTGAGGATCAGGATTGCCTTGGCCATGGCTTCCATCGCCATGCCAACGCGCCTTTCGCGGATCACGCGGAATGGAATGAAGCTGGCTCAGGAAATGGAACGCCAGATTCTGCCCGATGGCGGGCATGTTTCCCGCAATCCACGCGTCATGCTGGACCTGCTGCTCGATCTCCTGCCGCTTCGGCAAAGTTATATCAATCTCGGCCACGATCTGCCCTCCGGCCTGGTGCCGGCGATAGACCGCATGTTCCCGGCGATCCGGTTCTTCCGGCATCAGGGCGGCGATCTCGCGCTGTTCAACGGCGCTACGGCGACGCTCGCCAATGAGCTTGTTTCGGTGCTGCGCTATGATGAAACGGCCGGCCGGCCCTCCAAGGTTCTGCCGGACGTGAATTACCACCGGCTTGCGACGGACGATACGGTCATCATCGTGGATACGGGCTATCCCGGCTCGGCGGAGCTTTCACGCAATGCCCATTCGGGTTGCCTGTCTTTCGAAATGTCCTGTGGCAAGAACCGCTTCATCGTCAATTCCGGCTTTCCACGCAACGCCGCGCCGGAATATCAGCGGGCCAGCCGTTCCACGGCGGCGCATTCCACCGTCACGCTTGCGGATACATCATCGTGCAGACTGTCGCGCTCGCGGCTGCTTGGTCCGATCATGGTATCAGGCGTCAGCCACGTCGACAGCCGGCGTGGAACGGATGCGAACGGCAATGACATCCTGTGGGCGTCTCATGACGGCTATTTGCAGAATTTCGGCTGCCACCATGAGCGGGAAATAGAATTGAATGCGGCCGGCACCAAGATAAAGGGTCGCGATCTGCTTCGGGCCGATGCGAGTGCGGTAAAAACGCAATTGCAGTCGGTCACGGCGGTTTCACGTTTCCATATTCATCCCCACATTCAGATACACCAGCGGGATGAGGAGTCCGCCTATCTGGAGGCAGCGGATGGAACCGTCTGGCTGTTTTCCGCACCGGGGCTGGAGCTTTTCGTCACCGAGGATGTCTTCATGGCCGATGCGTCCGGTATGCGCCCGTCGCAGCAGATCGAACTCCCCTTCAATCTCGCAAATACGCGGGAAATCCGCTGGCTCATCGAACGCCAGGCTTAGACAATTTCCGGCGGTGCCGGTCAAAAACCACCATAGTTTTCACCGTTCGGCATCCCCGCTGTTTATTAATCCGGTAAGCTGTGTTAACGCGGCGGCAGTTGCTGGATCAATCCCATTCCAGCCTGTCCTCCCCGTTAAACGGAGTATGCCTGATGGCCGTCGTGTCCAAAAAAATCCCCGCCCCCGATAAGGTCAAAATCCGCACGGCGCTTCTTTCCGTGTCCGACAAGACTGACATTATCGAGCTGGCGACGGTTCTGTCGAAGCTTGGCGTCAAGCTTCTGTCGACCGGTGGAACGGCGAAGGCCATTGCCGAAGCAGGCTTGCCGGTGACGGATGTCTCCGACGTAACGAATTTTCCCGAGATCATGGACGGTCGCGTCAAGACGCTGCATCCCAATGTCCATGGCGGGCTTCTGGCCATCCGGGACGATGCAGAGCATGTCGAGGCGATGAAGGCGCACGGCATCGAGGCAATCGATCTCTCGGTCATCAATCTCTATCCCTTCGAGGAAGTTCGCGCCAAGGGCGGCGATTATCCGACGACGGTGGAGAACATCGATATTGGCGGCCCGGCGATGATCCGCGCTTCCGCCAAGAACCATGCCTATGTCACGGTGGTTACCGATCCGTCTGACTATCCCGATCTGGTTGAAGCCCTGCAGGCCGATGACGGCCAGACATCCTATGCGCTGCGCCAGCGTTTTGCCGCCAAGGCCTATGCCCGCACCGCCGCCTATGATGCGGTGATTTCCAACTGGTTTGCCGAGGCGCTTGCGATCGAAACACCGGATTACCGCGCCATCGGCGGCGCGCTGAAGGAAAAGATGCGGTATGGCGAAAACCCGCATCAGAGCGCTGGTTTTTACCTCACCGGCGAAAAGCGTCCGGGCGTTGCAACGGCCACGCTTCTTCAGGGCAAGCAGCTTTCCTATAACAACATCAATGACACCGATGCAGCTTACGAGCTCGTGGCGGAATTCCTGCCGGAAAATGCGCCGGCAGTCGCCATCATCAAGCACGCCAATCCCTGCGGCGTGGCGACGGGTCCGACACTTGCCGAAGCTTACCGGCGGGCGCTGGCATGCGATTCCGTGTCGGCCTTTGGCGGCGTCATCGCCCTGAACCGCACGCTCGATGCGGAAACGGCGGAAGAAATCGTCAAACTCTTCACTGAAGTCATCATCGCGCCTGATGTTACCGAAGAAGCGAAGTCCATCATTGCCCGCAAGCCGAACCTGCGCCTTCTGGCCGCTGGCGGCCTGCCTGATCCCCGCGCGGCGGGCATTACCGCGAAGACCGTCTCGGGCGGCCTGTTGGTGCAGAGCCGCGACAATGGCATGGTCGAGGATCTCGACCTCAAGGTCGTCACCAAGCGTGCGCCGACGCCGCAGGAACTTGAAGATATGAAATTTGCCTTCAAGATCGCAAAGCATGTGAAGTCCAATGCCGTCATTTACGCCAAGGACGGGCAGACGGCTGGCATCGGCGCGGGCCAGATGAGCCGTGTGGATTCGGCCCGTATCGCTGCCCAGAAGGCGGAAGATGCCGCCAAGGCTCTTGGCCTTGCCGAACCGTTGACGCGCGGCTCCGCCGTCGCTTCGGAAGCATTTTATCCCTTTGCCGACGGTTTGCTCGCCGCGATTGCCGCAGGTGCCACCGCCGTCATCCAGCCGGGCGGCTCCATGCGCGATCAGGAAGTGATTGACGCCGCGAATGAGCACAATGTGGCGATGGTTTTTACCGGCATGCGCCACTTCCGCCACTAAACGCGGAAACAGCTAGGAATAACGAAGGCCCGGAAAACACTTTCCGGGCCTTTGTTTCACGTGGGACAGTCTTGGTGCGACGGGTTCAGGTCACTGCGCCGACCTGCCACGGTACAAATTCATTGTCGCCGTAGTCGTAGATCTCACTGACGGTCTTTTCGCCGGAGGCCACCGCCAGAATATGCTCGAAAATTCGTTTGCCGGATTCCTCGATGGTTTCAGCGCCGGTGACGATCTCACCGCAATTGATATCCATGTCTTCCTTCATGTGTTCATACATTTCGGAATTGGTGGCGATCTTGATGCATGGTGACGGCTTGAAGCCCGAAACCGAGCCGCGGCCGGTGGTGAAACAGATGACGTTGCAGCCGCCGGCGACCTGGCCGGTGACCGCAACGGGGTCATAGCCGGGCGTATCCATGAAGACGAAACCCTGCTCCGTTACGGTTTCGGCGAATTCATAAACCGCCTTCAGCGGCATGGAGCCGCCCTTGGCGACCGCGCCCAGCGATTTTTCCAGAATGGTGGTGAGGCCGCCAAGCTTATTGCCGTGGGAGGGGTTGTTATTCAGTTCGTCGCCATTGCGGGCGGTATAATCACGCCACCAGTCGATACGCTGTAGCAGCTTTTCGGCGACGGCAGGTGTGACGGCGCGCTTCGTCAGGAGGTGTTCAGCGCCGTAAATCTCCGGCGTCTCGGAGAGGACCGTGGTTCCACCGTTGCGGACGATGAGGTCGGAGGCATAACCCAGAGCCGGGTTGGCGGAAATGCCGGAATAACCATCCGAGCCGCCGCATTCCAGTGCCACCTTCAGCTTGGAAAGCGGTTGCTCCGTTCGGCGGGCGGCATTGACCATCGGTAGCATGGCCTTGATCTCGGCAATCGCCGCATCGATCGTCTTGCGGGTGCCGCCATGCTGCTGGATCGTCATGGTGCGCAGCCGCTCACCCTCTTCCATCTTGTAATGTTCGAGAATGGGCGCGATCTGGTTGGTTTCACAACCGAGGCCGATCAGCAGAATGCCGCCGAAATTCGGGTGGCGGGCATAGCCCTGAATAGTTCGGATCAGCAGGCGGTAACCTTCCGATTTCGTATTCAGCGCACAGCCGCCGCCATGGGTCAGCGCCACGACGCCATCGACATTGTCGAAACCATCAAGGCCGCCCTGCTTGTTGAAATAATCCGCGATGTAACGCGAGACCGTGGCGGAACAGTTCACCGAAGCGATGACGCCGATATAGTTTCGTGTTCCGACGCCACCGAGGCCACGGTCATAACCCTTGAACGTTCGGCGTTCGGCTTCCGGGACCATGCCCTTTTCTTCGATATCAACGCTGAACTGATGCGCGTGTTCGGAAGGCACCATGGCGAGATTGTGCAGGTGCACGTGGCGGCCGGGCTCGATATCCTGGGTTGCGATACCGATGACCTGTCCGTATTTCAGCACCTCATCGCCCGATTTGATGAATTTGAGGGCCACCTTGTGCCCGCGCCCGATCAGCTCGAGCGCCGCCAGATCGCCCCTGCCCGTCGCGCCGCCGGCCGGAATGGACCGACGTGCCACCGCAACATTGTCGTTGGCGTTCAGCAAAATGGTTGCCTCGGAATTCTCACTCACGGGTTTTCCTCCTCCCGGTATATTGCCTGCTATGTTTCCAGATCAGTTTTCGACCCAGCGTCTCTTCGAACCTTCCAGATGGGTATGCATGGCGGCCTGCGCCAGTAGCGGGTCTTTCAGTTCAAGCGCTGCCAGAATGGCCTCGTGTTCCTGAAGCGCATGGGTCCAGGTGTCGCGGTCTTCGAATTTCACGCGAAGCTGGGCCGAAATGGGGCTGTGGCGCTCATCGAAGAGGTTGGCCACCATTCGGGCCAAAACGCTGTTACCGGATTGCTCGGCGATGGTGACATGAAACAGCCGATCCTGATCCAGAGGCTTGCGGCCGGCCTCGATTTCCCGCTGCATGGTATTGAGTATCTGGCGGAGGGTCGCGATTGTCTCATCGGTCATCCGGCTTGTCGCCAGCACGATGGTCGCTCCCTCCAGCGCGGCGCGCGCCTGCATCAGTTCGGAGGGGCTGTCACCCAGCGATTTGGTATGGTGGGTCGTCTGCAACGCTTCCGCCGACACATAAACGCCGGAACCCATGCGAATTTCGACGGTGTTGTCGATTTCAAGCGCAATCAGCGCCTCGCGCAAGGAAGGCCTCGATACGCCGAGCTTCTGTGCTAGTTCGCGTTCGGCGGGAAGCCGCGTGCCGGGCAGGAATTCACCCATATCGATGAGTTCGCGTATCTGGTCCGCAATCTGCTGATAAAGCCTGCGCGGTTCCGCTATTTTGGCCTGACCACTCATGTGTTTTTTGACGAGCCCTGTCTGCAATTCGTATTTGGCCTTACCGTAACGCCAAGCGTATCAATACGCAAGGAATTACTTAAGTATATGAAATTACCTATTTATTATTGATTACCTTTTCATGTGTTGTTCCTGCTTTGGATATGGCTTCGCAAATTTTGGCCTAATTGGCTTGACCATTCTGAAAAACCGGCCTAACCATTTGGCCTGTTCATGACCCCGGTGGAGCGGGGATACGGGTGGGAGGTTTCCAGATGTCGCAGGGCGCATCGATAATTCGAGGCGATTTTTCGCCTGAACAGATGGCGCATGGACAGCGCGTGGTGCTCCTGCGCCTCGATAACATCAGCAAGGAATTTCCCGGCGTCAAAGCACTGTCGAACGTGCATTTCGATCTGCGCGCCGGCGAGGTACATGCCGTCTGCGGTGAAAATGGTGCGGGGAAATCGACGCTGATGAAGATCGTCAGCGGCGTCTATCAGCCGAGCGACGGCACCATCCTTCATAAAGGCGTGAAGGTGCAATATGCATCGCCGCTGGAATCCGAAGCTGCGGGCATCGCCATCATTCATCAGGAACTCAACCTCGTTCCGCATCTTTCCGTTGCCGAAAACATCTATCTTGCGCGAGAACCGCGTCGCGGTTTCCTCGTTGACCGCAAGAAGCTGCGCCTCGATGCCAAGCGCTGTCTCGACCGGCTGGGTGTCGATATCGACCCCGACCAGATCGTCCGCGGCCTTTCGGTCGCCCAGTGTCAGATGGTGGAAATCGCCAAGGCGCTTTCTCTTGACGCTGAAGTGCTCATCATGGATGAGCCGACCTCTTCGCTGACCGAGCAGGAGACGCGGCTCCTGTTCAAGGTCATCCGCGATCTCAAGGCATCCGGTGTCGGGATCGTTTATATTTCCCACCGTCTCGATGAAATGGCCGAAATCGTCGACCGTGTGACGGTTCTGCGTGACGGACGTTATATTTCGACCGACGATTTCGCTTCGATCACCGTTGACGACATCGTCACGCGCATGGTCGGGCGTTCGCTGGAAGACAAATTCCCCGAGCGTACATCGCGCCCCACGGAAGATGTTATTTTTTCCGTCGAGGGCCTGACGCGCAGCGGCGTGTTCCACGACGTCGGTTTTTCGCTGCGACGTGGTGAAATCCTCGGTTTTGCCGGGCTGATGGGCGCCGGCCGCACCGAAGTCGCCAGGGCGATCTTCGGCGCCGATCCGCTCGATGCGGGCAAGATCGTTTTCAACGGGCGCGAACTTTCGATCAATTCGCCACAGGACGCCATTGAGGAGGGCATCGCCTATCTCTCGGAAGACCGTAAAAGCGATGGTCTCGCCATCAAGATGTCGGTGGCGGCCAATACGACGCTTGCCAATCTCGGCGAGGTTTCCAACCGTTTCGGCCTGATCGATTTCAAGAAACATGACGATGTGGCAAAGCGCTACGTCGATCTCCTGAATATCCGTACTCCCTCGATCGGGCAGACGGTGCGGCTGCTTTCCGGCGGCAATCAGCAGAAAATCATCATCGGCAAATGGTTGTTCCGGCAATCTCGCGTGCTGTTCTTCGACGAGCCGACACGCGGCATCGATGTCGGCGCGAAATTCGCGATCTACAAGATCATGGACGAGCTCGCCGCGCAGGGCATCGGCGTCATTCTCATCAGTTCGGAACTGCCGGAAATTCTTGGGCTGACGGATCGTATCGCCGTTTTCCACCAGGGCCGGATTACGGGCGTGCTCGAAACCGCCAAGACCAATCAGGAAGAAATCATGCGGTATGCGTCCGGTTACGGCCGGACCGCGCAGTGAGGAACGACATGGCCAATATTGCAGAACCCAAGAAGAGCTTCGCAGTCAGCGACCGCCAGAAGGATATTATCCAGAAGTTTGCCGCACTTGGCAGCCTCTTTGCGCTTGTCGCGGTCTTTTCCGCCACCAGCAGCGCCTTCTTCACCGTCAATAACGGCATGACGATTGCATTGCAGGTCACGTCCATCGCGCTGCTCGGCATCGGGGCTACCTGTGTCATCATCACCGGCGGCATCGATCTTTCCGTCGGTTCTGTGCTTGCGCTTGCCGGTGTCGTCGCCGCCCTTGCGGTGAAGGAACTCGGCATGCCGGTGCCGGTCGGCATGTTGCTCGGCATTCTGACGGGGTCGCTCTGCGGTCTCATCAACGGTCTTCTGGTCACCCGTTTCAAGCTGCCGCCCTTCATCGCCACCCTCGGCATGATGTTGATCGCTCGTGGCGTAGCGCTGCAGATCACCGGTGCGCGCGCCGTCTCCGGCCTCGGCGAATCTTTCGGCGAACTCGGCAATGGCGCCCTCTTCCGCATCGTCACTATCGGTGACGACGGCTTTCCGAATGTGGTGTTTCCCGGCATTCCCTACCCCGTCATCCTGATGGTGGTGATTGCGCTTGCGGTTTCCTTTATGCTCAACCGCTCGATCCTCGGCCGTCACATTTACGCTGTCGGTTCCAACGCCGAAGCCGCGCGCCTTTCCGGCGTCAATGTCGCCCGCGTCACAAATTTCACCTACATCCTGTCCGGCACGCTCGCCGGGCTGACGGGCTGCGTGCTGATGTCTCGCCTCGTCACCGCCCAGCCGAACGAGGGTGTGATGTATGAGCTGGACGCCATTGCCAGCGCCGTTATCGGCGGCACATCGCTGATCGGCGGCGTGGGAACGATTTCCGGTACGGCCATCGGTGCCTTCGTCATTGGCATCCTGCGCAACGGTCTCAACATGAATGGCGTTTCCGCCTTCACACAACAGATCATCATCGGCCTCGTCATTCTGGTCACCGTCTGGATCGACCAGTTGCGCAACCGCCGCTGATCAAGGGCCTGCGGACCCTTTCCGCAAAAAAGATCGGCAAGGGGAGGCCCGGTATGCCGACATCACGGAGGAAGAAATGAAGAAAATTGCGACTGCCCTTCTGACATCCGCAATTGCGCTGTGGAGCGTTTCCACCGTGCAGGCCGGTGAAATCGCCGTCATCGTCAAAACCGTCAACTCCACCTTCTGGCAGAACGTCCAGAAGGGCGCTGATGCGGCGATGAAGAACTCTTCCGGCAATACCATGACCTTCCAGGGGCCGGCTGCCGAGTCCGCCATTGCCGACCAGGTCAACATGGTCGAAAACGCCATCAACCGTAAGGTCGCGGGCATTGTTCTGGCACCTTCCGATCCGGACGCGCTGGTGCCTGCCGTCAAGAAGGCCTGGGAAGCCCGTATTCCGGTGGTTCTGATCGACTCGCAGCTCGCAAAGGGCTCGGAGCGATATTACCAGTCGTTTCTGGCGACCGATAACAAGAAAGCCGGTGAACTGGCAGCGCAGGCGCTGATCGACAAGGTGGGCAAGGAAGGCAAGATCGCCGTCATGTCCTATGTCGCCGGTGCCGGTTCTGAAATCGGCCGTGTCGGCGGTTTCACCGATTACATCCAGATGAACTCCAACCTGAAGATCGTCGGCCCATTCTATTCGCAGTCGCAGATGGCGACCGCGCTGAACCAGACGACCGACGTTCTGGCCGCCAATTCCGACCTCAAGGGCATTTTCGGCGCCAATGAGCCGACGGCAATCGGCGTCGGTCGCGCGCTCGCCCAGAGCGGTAAGGCCGGCAAGGTTGTCGCCATCGGCTTCGACGGCAATCAGGACCTTCAGGGCTTCGTCAAGGATGGCACGCTGGCCGGTATCGTGGTTCAGGGTTCCTATCAGATGGGTGAAAAGGGCGTAGAGACCATTTCCAAGCTCATCGGCAAGGAAAAGGTCGAAAAGTTCGTCGACACCGGCGTCGTTGTTGTCACCAAAGACAATATCGAAAAGCCGGAAGCCAAGAACGTTCTTTATTGATTGCGTGATGACGCGCCGCTTTGCGGCGGCGCGTCTTTCCAAAGACAAGCTGGAAAGTCCCTGCGATGAAAGTCTCCGATACACGTAAATTGCCGCGCCGCGCCGTCGACGTCACCGTCATGGGCCTCGGTTGCGCCCAGATGGGCAATCTCTACCGCGTCACGCCCTATGAAGAGTCCAAGGGTGCGTTCGACAAGGCATGGGAAAGCGGCATGCGTTATTTCGATACCGCGCCGTTTTATGGCTATACGCGGTCGGAGCGTCGCCTCGGCACTATGGTGACGGAGCATGACCGGAACGAATATACGCTCAGCACCAAGGTCGGCCGTGTGATGGTACCTGACGAGACCGTCGGTCCGGAGGAGGATGCCTATATAGCGCCCCTGCCGTTCCGCCCGGTCTATGATTATTCGTATGACGGTATCCTGCGCTCCTTCGAGGCAAGCCAGCAGCGGCTCGGTGTTCTGAAGCCGGATATTCTTTATGTGCATGATATCGGCTCCTTCACCCATGGCGAAAAGCACCAGCATTACTGGGAGCAGCTGACCACCGGCGGTGGCTTCCGCGCGCTTGGCAAGCTGCGCGAGGAAGGATCGACGGGGGCCGTCGGCCTCGGCGTCAATGAGTGGGAAATCGTCAGCGACGCCATGGATGTCTTCGATATCGACGTCGCCATGCTCGCCGGCCGTTATACGCTGCTGGAGCAGCAGAGCCTTGCTTTCATGAACCGTTGCGCTGAAAGCGGTGCCGCCCTCGTTGTCGCCGGCGCGTTCAATTCCGGCATTCTGGCCGGCAACCGCAAATTCAATTATGCCGACGCGCCTGCCGATATTCTCACGCGTGTCGATGCGTTGCAGGGTGTTTGCGAGGAACTCGGCGTATCGCTGCAGGCGGCCGCGCTGCAATTTCCGCTTGCCCATCCGGCGTCGGTCACGGTCGTTTCGGGTGCGCGCAATGCGCAGCAGCTCGCCTCCAATATCGAGTGGTTCGAGCAGTCTATCCCGGATGAATTCTGGTCCGAACTGCACAGGCGCGGCCTGATTGCTGAAGGCGCGCCGGTGCCCGGTGGGAAGGCCTGAGTCAATGCTCATCGACGCTCACCAGCATTTCTGGCTGATGAAAGATCGCGCCGGGCAATGGCCGCCGCCGTCGCTCGCCGCCATCTACCGGGATTTTCTCCCCGCCGACCTCTCGCCTTTGCTGGCCGCTGCCGGCGTTTCCGGCACCGTGCTGGTCCAGACTATGGAGACGGCGGCTGACACGGATTTCATGCTGGAACTGGCGGAAGAGACCGATTTCATCAAGGGTGTGGTCGGCTGGGTGGACATGAAATCCGCCGATGCAGCGAGTGAAATCGCCCGTCGGGCAAAACATCCGGCGTTCAAGGGTGTCCGCCCGATGTTGCAGGGCATGGAGGATGTCGCCTGGATCGATGATCCGGCACTCGATCCCGCCGTGGCGGCGCTGGTAAAACATGGTCTGGCGTTCGATGCGCTGGTCCTGCCGCCCAATCTGCCGCATCTTCTCGCCTTTGCCCGCCGCCATCCGCAATTGCCTGTCGTCATCGACCATGGCGCGAAGCCCCTGATTGCTACCGGTCACTACAGCGACTGGCGTAAGGATATGGCCGCTCTGGCGGCTCTCCCGAACGTCCATTGTAAACTCTCCGGTCTGCTGACCGAGCGCGGTGAGCAGCGGCCGGAAGCGGTACGGCCTTATGCCGAGACCATCCTGGAACTCTTTGGCGGCAACCGCGTGATTTTTGGCAGCGACTGGCCGGTGTTGCGGCTGGCGGGCGATTATCAGGCATGGCTGGATTTCTGCCGCGATATCGTGCCGGCAGAGGACCATGCGGCAGTTTTCGGCGGTAACGCCATCCGTTTTTATTCCCTTTCCCACAGGTGATGCATGCTGGCGATTTTCTGCGAAACCCCAGGTCAACTCGTCTCCAAGGAACTGCCGAAACCAGTCCGTGGCGACGGTGAAGTGCTGGTGCGTATTCGCCGCATCGGGGTTTGCGGCACGGACCTGCACATCTTCACCGGCAACCAGCCTTATCTTTCCTATCCCCGTATCATGGGCCATGAGCTTTCCGGCACGGTGGAGGAAGCGCCGCAAGGCAGCCATCTGTCCGCCGGCGACGTAGTCACCGTCATTCCCTATATCTCTTGCGGCAAATGCAGCGCCTGCCTGAAGGGCAAGAGCAATTGCTGCCGCAATATCGGTGTGCTGGGCGTTCATCGCGATGGCGGCATGGTCGAATATCTGAGCGTGCCGCAGCAATTCGTGCTGAAGGCGGAGGGGCTGAGCCTCGACCAAGCGGCGATGACCGAATTTCTGGCTATCGGTGCGCATGCGGTGCGTCGTGGCGCTGTCGAGAAGGGGCAGAAGGTTCTGATCGTCGGCGCCGGGCCGATTGGTATGGCTGTTGCGGTTTTCGCGGTTCTCGATGGCGGCGAAGTAACGATGATCGACGGCCGCACCGACCGGCTGGAGTTCTGCAGGGAACATCTCGGCGTCGCACACACGGTGGCGCTCGGCGAGGGCGACAGGGATCGCCTTTCCGACATCACCGGCGGCGATTTTTTCGATGCGGTCTTCGATGCGACCGGCAATCCGAAAGCCATGGAGCGCGGCTTTTCCTTTGTCGGCCATGGTGGTTCCTATGTGCTGGTCTCCATCGTTGCCAGCGATATCAGCTTCAACGATCCGGAATTCCACAAGCGGGAGACGACGCTGCTCGGCAGCCGCAATGCCACGCCTCAGGATTTCGAGCGCGTCCTGCAGGCGCTGCGGGAAGGCAAGGTACCGGAAGCGCTGATCACCCATCGCATGACGCTTGCCGATGTGCCCTCCAGATTCGCCGGCCTGACCGATCCGAAGGCCGGAGTGATCAAGGGCATGGTGGAGGTCGCATGACGCCCGATACGCCCATCCTGCAATTCGGCACCAGCCGCTTTCTTCTGGCGCATGCGGATCTCTTTGTTTCGCAGGCGCTGGACAAGGGCGAGGCTCTCGGGCGCATCGCGATTGTCCAGACGACCGGCAATGCGGAGAGCCTGAAGCGTGTTGCGGCACTGAACGGCGGGGCACCCTACCCCGTGCGCATTCGCGGCATCCGCGATGGGCAGGAAGTGGATGAGGAAATTCGGGGCGGAGCTGTCGCGCGGGCGCTGACGGCTGCGACCGAATGGGCGGATGTGCGCCGCCTTGCCTGCGAGGCCGAGGTTATTCTGTCCAATACGGGCGATCGCGGTTATGAGCTGGATTCGGCGGATAATGCTGGGCTTGCTGGCGATTTCACGGTTGTACCGAAAAGCTTTCCGGCGAAACTCTGCATGTTGCTGCTGGAGCGTTTTCAGCGCAATCCGGAAGCACCTGTATCCATCTTCCCCTGCGAACTCGTGCCGCGCAATGGCGAAAAGCTGAAACAGGTCATTCGCCGGCTTGCCGATGAGTGGCAATTGCCGGCTGGTTTTGCCTTTTATCTGAATGAGAAGTGCCGTTTTGCCAATAGTCTGGTGGATCGCATCGTCTCCGAGCCTATCGACCCGGTGGGTGCGGTGGCGGAACCCTATGCGCTATGGGCTATAGAGAAGCAGGACGGGCTTGTCCTTCCCTGCACGCACCCTGCCGTGGTGCTGACGGACGATCTCGATCACTATGAAAAGCTGAAGCTTTTCCTGCTCAATCTCGGCCATTCCTATCTGGCGGAACGCTGGTTGCAGGATGCGCGTGCGAAGGACGAGACGGTGCGTCAGGCAATGGCCGACGATGCTCTCGTTACGGATCTTGAGACGCTTTGGCGGGACGAGGTTCTGCCGGTTTTTGCTGCTGAAGGCATGGGGGATGATGCGCAGGCCTATATTGGCGTGCTGCGGGAGCGTTTGCGCAATCCCTTTCTCGCCCATCGGCTCTCCGATATCGCCGGCAACCACGATGAAAAGAAACGCCGCCGCTTCGCCCCGATCATTGCCGCAGCGGAACGGCTGGGATTGAGCCTGCCACAGTCGAAGCTGCGCGCTGCGCTCGCCACCATCAAGCAATAACGGAGTTTTTCATGCAGCGCATGGGCATGGTCATAGGCGTCAAACCGGAGATGATCGCGGAGTATAAAAGGCTGCATGCGGCTGTGTGGCCTGAAGTTCTGGCGCTTATCAGCGACTGCAATATACACAACTACACGATCTTCCTGCGCGAGCCGGAAAATCTGCTCTTCGGCTACTGGGAATATCACGGCAGCGATATCAGCGCCGACATGGCGAAGATGGCCGCAAGCCCCAAGAACCAGGAATGGTGGTCCTTCACCATTCCCTGCCAGCAACCGCTCGAAAGCCGGAAGGAAGGCGAGTGGTGGGCGATGATGGAAGAAACCTTCCACCACGATTGAACGATTTCCTTTGACACTGACCGCGAGTGAACGGCCATGACCAAAATTACTGATCTGCGTGTTTTCGACCTGCGTTTTCCGACCTCTCAGAGCCTCGACGGTTCGGATGCGATGAACCCCGACCCGGATTATTCGGCGGCTTATGTCATTCTCGATACCGATGAGCCGGGTCTCAAAGGCCACGGGCTGACCTTCACCATCGGCCGCGGTAACGACATCTGCTGCATGGCCATCGAAGCGATGCGTCATCTGGTCGTTGGCACCGATCTTGCCACCGTCACCGAGAACCCCGGCAAATATTGGCGGCATCTGACCAGCGACAGCCAGCTGCGCTGGATCGGGCCGGACAAGGGTGCGATGCATCTCGCAACCGGCGCCGTCGTCAATGCCGTGTGGGATTTGTTGGCCAAGAAGGCGGGCAAGCCGGTCTGGCAGCTCGTTGCCGATATGAGCCCGGAAGAAATCGCCGATATCGTCGACTATCGTTATCTGACTGACGTGCTGACCCGGGACGATGCGCTTGCGATCCTCAAAAAAGCCGAAAGCGGCAAGAAGGAACGTATCGAGACGCTGAAGAGCGAAGGTTATGCCTGCTACACGACCTCTGCCGGCTGGCTCGGTTATGACGACGCCAAGCTGCGCCGCCTTTGCCAGGAAGCCATCGATGCCGGATTCAACCATGTGAAGATGAAGGTTGGCCGCGATCTGGAAGACGACATCCGCCGCCTCACCATTGCCCGTGAGGTGATCGGTCCCGACCGTTACCTGATGATCGACGCCAACCAGGTATGGGAAGTGGATCAGGCAATCGACTGGGTGAAGAAGCTCGCTTTCGCCAAGCCATTCTTCATCGAAGAGCCGACCAGCCCGGACGATGTCGCCGGCCATCGCAAGATCCGCGCGGCCATCGGGTCCGTTAAGGTGGCGACCGGTGAAATGTGCCAGAACCGCATCATGTTCAAGCAGTTCATCGCCGAAGGCGCCATCGATGTGGTGCAGATCGATAGCTGCCGTATGGGCGGTTTGAACGAAGTGCTGGCGGTGCTGCTGATCGCCGCCAAATACAATCTGCCGGTTTGGCCGCATGCCGGCGGCGTCGGCCTTTGCGAATATGTGCAGCATCTGTCGATGATCGACTATCTGGTCGTATCAGGCACGAAGGAAGGCCGCGTGATCGAATATGTCGACCACCTGCACGAGCACTTCATCGAACCCTGCGATATCAGAAACGCCGCTTACATGCCGCCGAAACTGCCGGGCTTCTCCATCGAAATGAAGCCGGAGTCGATTGAGACCTATACCTTCGAGGAATAGTCAAAGGATGACAGCGCCTCCTCGAGCCGCTGCCACTCCGTTTCGCTACCGGGAAGGCCGAAACGCATGTCGTTCGGCCTTTCATAAAAAATGCGGACCAAAATGCCATGTCGGCCAAGATGGCTGAACAGGTCTGCGGTGCGGGGATCCCGCACCAGAGTAAACAGCGAGGTGCCACCGGCAATTGCCAGCCCCGCTTTCTCCAGCATGGCGTTCATGCGCCGGGCGTCTTCGGCAAGGTGCAGACGCATGGATGATTGCCATTTCCCATCCGCCAGAGCCTGCATCGCGATGTGCAGCGCCGGGCCCGAAACCGCCCAGGGGCCGAGCCTTGCCTCCAGGTCGGCAGCGATATCGGGCTGCGCAATCGCGAAACCCAGCCGAACGCCCGCCATGCCGTAAAATTTGCCGAAGGAGCGCAGGACCACCAGCGCCTCCTGACCGGCGGCATCTGCGAGGCTTTCGACAAGCCCCGTCTCTATAAAGGCTTCGTCCACGACGAGCAGCCCGCCCTTGCGGCGCATGGCTTCGGCCAGCGACAACAATGTGGCGCGATTCGTGATGCGACCATCGGGATTATTGGGATTGACCACCACGGCATAGTCGTGAGCCGACATCGCGTCAATGTTTTCCACCTCGGTCATAGCCAGCCCGGCCATGCGTGCGGTCCGGGCATGTTCCGCGTAGGCTGGTGAAAGTACTGCGCCGCTCTTGGCCCCGCGGGCGATAGCGATCTGGGCCAGCAATGGCATCAGCATCTGGGTGCCGGGAGAGAGCGCCACATGCCGGGCGGAGGGCGCACCGAAATGGGTTGCGGCCAGATGTTTCAATTCTTCGGCAGCGTTCGTTTCCGGCAGGCGCGCGAATGCGCTGGCAGGGATCGGCGAATGCGGATAGGAGTGCGGATTGATCCCGGTCGAAAGGTCGATCCATGGTTCCGGCGCTTCAGGAAACATAAGACGCGCCCTGCCGAGATTGCCGCCGTGACGGATCGCAGCTTTCGCCTTTTCTGGTACTGTCTCGCCCATGTTCTTTGCTCTCGCTTTCCTGTCGCTCGTCATCGAACGCCTGACCGGCTATCCGGACTCGCTGTTCAAACGCATCGGCCATCCCGTCACCTGGATCGGTTCGCTTATCGCGCTGCTGGACAAAAAATGGAACCGGGAGAGCGCGTCATTTTCACAGCGCAAGGGGGCAGGCGTGGCGGCGCTCGTTGTTTTCGTCGGGCTGACGCTGCTTGTTGCATGGTTAGTGCAATCCGTTCTCCTCTTCCTGCCTTTCGGCCTTTTGCTGGTCGCTGTACTTGGCGCTTCGCTTCCGGCGCAGAAAAGTCTCGAGCAGCATGTGGAGGCTGTCGCCACTGCGCTGGAACGCGAGGGTGTGGAAGGCGGCCGCAAGGCGGTATCGATGATCGTCGGGCGCGATCCGCAAAAGCTGGACGAGGCGGCAATTTGCCGCGCGGCGATCGAAAGTCTGGCAGAGAATTTTTCCGACGGCATCGTCGCTCCCGCCTTCTGGCTCGCCCTCCTGGGCCTGCCGGGCGGCGCGGCCTACAAGGCGATCAATACGGCTGACAGCATGATCGGCCATCGCTCGCCCCGCCATGAGGCTTTCGGCTGGGCCTCCGCCCGGCTGGACGATCTGGTCAATCTGCCGGCCTCCCGGCTGAGCGGCGGTCTTTTCGTGGTTGCCGCGTTTTTTGTTAAGGGTGCATCACCCGGCGGGGCCATTGCCGCGATACGTCGCGATGCCCATCATCACCGTTCCCCCAATGCCGGCTGGCCGGAGGCGGCGCTGGCCGGCGCCCTCGGCTTTGCGCTCGCAGGGCCGCGCTCCTATGGCGGGCAGATGATCGAGGCGCGTTTCATGGGTGAAGGCGGCAGGGCGGCGCTGGTCGCCGGCGATATTCGCAGGGCGCTGCGGCTTGCGCGGGTTGCCGACCTGTTGTTGATCGGCCTGCTGGGACTTCTGGCGATCCTTATCGCGCTATAGCAAGCAGACGGTCGAGATCGAGGTGCTGTTCCATATGCGCCGCGAGGCGATCAAGAACGGCGTCCAACCGCGCATCGTAGTTCAGTTCCGTGTTGTGTCCGCCAAGCCGCTCAAGCCACGCGCCGCGTTGGCGGTCATCCGAAAACAGACCGTGAATATAAGTGCCGAAGATACGGCCGTCAGGCGACACAGCGCCGTCTTCATGCCCATCAATTTTCGAAAACGGTAAGCTGTCGGTTCCGCTCGTGGTTTCACCGACATGCATTTCATAGCCGGATAAATCAATTCCGTCGAAACTTTTCCCTGTAACGGAAACCAGCCTTTTGTCGCCCGTCAGAACAGTGTCGACATCCAGCAGGCCGAGCCCGTCGACTGTTGCCGGCGGTCCTTCGATGCCTTCGGGATCGGCAACGGTTTTTCCAAGCATCTGGTAGCCGCCGCAAAGGCCCAGAACATGGCCGCCGCGTCTCACATGCGCCTTGATATCGATGTCGAGCCCCGTATTTTTCAGCACGGCAAGATCGGCGATGGTGGCTTTCGAGCCGCAAAGCAGCACCAGCCGGCAATCGGCGGGAATGGTTTCGCCCGGCCGCACGCGAATCAGTTCGACATCCGGTTCCATGTCCAGCGGATCGAGATCATCGAAATTGGAAATATGCGGCAGGATCGGTACGGCGATGCGGATCTTCGCGCCAGGTTTCCGTTCAGCCGGGCCGGAAAGCCCGAGAGCATCTTCAGCCGGCAGCTTCGCGGCATCGGAAAAATGCGGCAGGAGCCCGATAGAGGCCCAGCCGGTTTTTTCCGCAATTATTCGCATGCCGTCTGAAAACAGGGCCGGATCGCCGCGAAAGCGGTTGACGATAAAACCTTCGATCATCGCCGCGTCTTCAGCTTCGAGTACGGCTTTCGTGCCGACGAGGCTGGCGATGACGCCGCCCCGGTCGATATCGCCGATCAGGATCACAGGCGCGTCCGCAGCTCTGGCAAAACCCATATTGGCGATGTCATTGGCACGCAGGTTGATTTCGGAGGCGCTGCCCGCGCCTTCCACCAGCACCAGATCGGCCTGTTGTTTCAGGCGCTCGAAGCTTTCCAGCACACGCGGCATAAGCCCGGCCTTCATGTGCTGATAATCGGCCGCTTTGGCATTGCCGGCAATCTTGCCCTGCACCACCACCTGGGCGCCGGTCTCGCTCTGTGGCTTCAGGAGCACCGGGTTCATATGCACGGAAAGCGGCACGCCCGCTGCGCGAGCCTGCAGCGCCTGCGCGCGGCCAATCTCGCCGCCATCGGCGGTCACAGCCGCATTGTTCGACATGTTCTGCGGTTTGAACGGCATGACGGACAGGCCGCGCCTGACGAAGGCGCGGGCAAGGCCGGCCACCATCAGCGATTTGCCGACATCCGAGCCGGTTCCCTGAAACATCAGCGCGCGTGCAGCCATATCAGAATTCTATCCCTGCCTGCGCCTTTACGCCCGCCTTGAAGTGATGTTTCACGAGGGTCATTTCCGTCACCATATCGGCCGCGTCGATGAGCGGTTGCTTGGCATTGCGGCCGGTGACGATGACATGCAGATCGGGCCTGCGGCTGGAAAGCGTTTCGACCACGTCCTCCAGCGGCAGGTAATCGTAACGGAGTGCGATGTTCAGCTCATCGAGGATCAGCAGGCCGATGGTCTCGTCGGCCATCAGGATTTGGGCTTCTTCCCAGGCCTTTGCCGCCGCTGAGATGTCGCGTTTCAAATCCTGCGTGTCCCAGGTGAACCCCTCGCCCATGGTGCGCCACACGACCCTGTCGCCGAACAAAGTCAGCGCCTGCTGTTCTCCCGTCGACCATGCGCCCTTGATGAATTGAACGACGCCGACCCGCCGCCCGGTGCCGAGCATGCGCAGGGCAAGGCCGAATGCGGCGGTGGATTTGCCCTTGCCGGGACCGGTATTGATCATCAGCAGACCTTTTTCGATGGTCTTTTCCGCAACTTCGGCGTCCTGCACCGTCTTGCGGTTGACCATTTTCTGCCGGTGACGTTCGGCTTCGCTGTCGCTGATGTCGCGTGTCATCGCGTTTTCCTTTTCATCCAGCGGCGCGGGACCCGGTGCCCCCGCCATTCGGAGCGGCGACTATACCCAATTTGCCGCACCCGGCAATGTGCGGGCCACAGGGCCGCGGCATTGACCCCCACGCCCGTTCAGCCTAAGGGTAACGAACTGACGGTCTTTTCCCGGCAACGGGAAAAGCTAAGAGGGAACACGGTTCCAGCCCGACTACCGGGTCATTCCGTGGCTGCCCCCGCAACTGTAAGCGGTAAGCCCGCACCGTAAAGCCACTGGACACCTCAAGGGTTCGGGAAGGCGGTGTCAGGGTGTAAAGCCGCGAGCCAGGAGACCTGCCGTTTCAGGAAAAACGTCTGCCGGGCGGGGTGCTCCGGTCAGTCGGTTAGATCGAACATCCGGTTTGCGCCTGTCCGCATACCGTATTCGACATCCGCACCCCCGAGATTTTTTGCAAGGCGCGGGAAACGATACGGTTTGGATATTTCAGCGACATCTTCATGTGCAGGCGGAAACACGCAGGACGAAACGGCGTCCGGCGTGACCGTCTTCGTTTGCAGAAGCTGTCGCGATGAAGCCGATCCCAATGCCGAACCGCGCCCCGGTTCGCGTTTCGCCGATGCCGTCCTCGCAAAGGCGGAGGAAACGGGCGTCACCGTTCGTTCCGTCAACTGCCTCGCCAATTGCAAGCGCGGGCTTAGCGCCGTGCTGCGCAGCGCCAATGGCTGGTCCTATGTCTTCGGCGGGCTGACGACCGGTGATGCGGAAGATTTGCTGACCGGTGCGCGGCTGCTGGCTGCCGCCCCCGACGGCCTGATGCCCTGGCGCGGCCGCCCCGAACCCTTAAAGCGCGGCATGGTGGCGCGCATTCCCCCATTCGATTTTACCGAGGAGAGATCATGAGCACCCTTCTGGACCGCGTTCCCTGCACCATCGTCACCGGCTTTCTGGGGGCTGGCAAAACCACGCTGCTGCGCGGCCTTCTCGAAAAGCTGGACGGCAAGCGGCTGGCGATCATCGTCAACGAATTCGGCGATATCGGCATCGATGGCGAGATTCTCAAAGGTTGCGGTATTGAAAGCTGCCCGGAAGAAAACATCGTCGAACTGGCCAATGGCTGCATCTGCTGCACGGTGGCGGATGATTTCCAGCCCGCCATCGAACAGATTCTGAGCCGTCAGCCGAAGGTGGAGCATATCCTCATCGAAACCTCGGGCCTCGCCCTGCCGAAGCCGCTGGTGCAGGCCTTCCAATGGCCGGCGATCAAGAGCCGCGTGACGGTGGATGCCGTCGTGGCCGTGGTGGATGGCGCCGCCCTTGCTGAAGGACAGGTGGCGCACGACATGGAAGCACTCGCCGCCCAGCGGGCCAATGACGAGGCGCTCGATCACGATGACCCGGTCGAAGAGGTTTTCGAAGATCAGGTCGCCTGCGCCGATCTTATCGTGCTGACAAAGGCCGACCTTCTTGACGATGCCGGCCTCAACAAGGCCAGGGCGCATGTTCTCGAACATCTGCCGAAGGCGGCAAAGATCGTCGTGGCCTCCAATGGCGCCATCGACCCCGCCGTGCTGATCGGCCTTGGCCTTGCGGTAGAAGAGGACATCGAAAACCGCCGTACCCACCATGACGGTGAACTCGACCACGAGCATGACGATTTCGACAGCTTCGTCATCGATCTGCCGGCCGTGACCGATCCGGACGCGCTGGCAGCCCGTATCGCCGAGACGGCGGCTGCGGAAAATGTCTTGCGCATCAAGGGCTTCATCGAGGTTTCCGCAAAGCCGATGCGCCTGCAGGTGCAAGCTGTCGGCAGCCGCGTCAACCATTATTACGACCGGCCCTGGGCCGCGGGTGAGGAACGCCGCAGCCGCCTCGTCGTCATCGGCGAAAAGGGCATCAACCGCGAAAAGATCGAACAGATGCTGGCCGCCTGACGATGCACATCCTCGCCACCACATCCTCGTCTCTGGACGACCTGATCGAGCCGGTTGATCTCAACCAGCCCCGGTCGGATGTGGTGGTGCTGTCTTTTTCGGCAAGCGATCTGGCCGGCTTGGAACAGGCCTGGCGGCGAACACAGGTTGCGCTCCCCTCCGTGTCAGCCGCCAACCTCTCCGAGCTTCGACATCCCATGTCGGTCGATCTCTGGATCGAAAAGACGGCAGAACATGCCAGGGTTATTCTTATCCGGATTCTCGGTGGTGCGGAACGCTGGCGTTACGGTGTCGATCAGCTTTCCATTCTTGCGCGCAGGCGCGGCATCAAGCTTCTGCTTTTGCCGGGTGAGTGCAGCGAAAGGGACGAGAAACTGGAAGCGGCCTCGACCGTCGATCGGCGGATTTTGGCCTCGGTCCTCTCCTTCTTCCGTGAGGGCGGGCAGGAGAATATGGATCGGCTTGCCCTTGGTCTCGCCGCTCTTGCAAGGGGCGAGGCATGGCCGGATATCGAAGCCGAACCGCTGCCGAAAGCCGGTTTCTACCGGCCCGGCAGGGGCGTTGTGGATAGGGCAGAAGCTTGCGCGGGTTTTCCCGACGGTGCGTCCCTTCTGCCCATCCTCTTTTACCGTTCCATGCTGCTGGCGGCAGACGCAGCACCGGTGGACGCGCTTTTCGAGGCGCTCTCGCAGCGCGGTTTTGCACCCTTGCCGATTTTTGTCAGTGGTCTGAAGGATGGCGAGGCGATCCGTTTTCTCGAAACGGTTCTGCCCGATCTGAAGCCCGCCGCCATCATTGCCGCCACCGCCTTCGCCAGCCAGACGGATGACAATGACACAACGCTGTTCGACCGTCTCGGCGTGCCGGTGTTTCAGGTGGTGATGGCGACGACGCGGCGGGACGGATGGGCGGAAAACGCGCGGGGTCTCAATCCCTCCGATCTTGCCATGCATGTCGTCCTGCCGGAACTGGATGGCCGGATTCTCGCCGGTGCGATCTCGTTCAAACAGGCGCGCGTGGATGGCGGCGCGAGTTTGCTCAATGTACCCGAGGCTGATCGCGTCGAGCAGGTGGCAAATCTCATCGCCGCTTTCCTGCGGCTGAGGAATGCCCCCCTACGGGATCGCCGTATCGTCATTCTGATGCCCGATTATCCCGGTGCGGCACCCGGGCGAACCGGTTATGCCGTCGGTCTCGATGTGCCGCAAAGCGTTCTCGAAATGCTGCACGATCTTGCCGGGGCCGGTTATACGATCAAGGATATTCCTAAGACCGCGCGGGCGCTGCTCGACTGTGTCGAACAGCAGGAAGCGGCAATTGATCTTTCCACCTACGAGGCTTTTTTCTCCGCCTTGCCGTCGGCACCTGCCGGGTCCGTAAAAGCGACATGGGGTGTGGCAACCGATGACGATGCACTCGTCGATGGCGCATTCAGGTTCCGCGCTGCCCGTTTCGGCGAAGTGTTCGTGGCGCTGGCGCCGGACAGGGGCCGCAATGAGGATCGTCGGGTGGACTACCACGACCCTGCGCTGCCGCCGCGTCACGCGCTTGTTGCCTTCGGTGCATGGATGCAGCGGATTGCGGGCGCACATGCCATTGTGCATGTGGGCGCGCACGGCACGCTGGAATGGCTGCCGGGCAAGACGGTGGCGCTTTCCCGCAATTGTTTTCCCGAAATCGTCACCGGCTCGCTGCCGGTGGTCTATCCGTTTATCGTTTCCAATCCGGGCGAGGCGGCGGTCGCCAAGCGGCGGATCGCGGCCGTGACCATCGGCCATGTCCCGCCGGTGCTGGTCAATGCCGGTCTTTCGCCTGAACAGTCGGCGCTGGAGCAGCTGGTCGATGAATATGCGCAGGCGGATGGTCTGGATCGTCGCCGGCGTGACCGGCTGGCGAAACTGATCGTCGAAAAGGCGCTGGAGACCGGGCTCGCGGCGGAAGCGGGCGTGGCTGCGAAGGATGATGCCGATGCGGCCCTCTCACGCATCGACGCCTTTCTCTGCGACCTCAAGGATTTCGCCATCAAGGACGGCCAGCATGTTTTTGGCCGCTGTGCAAAAGACGAGACCGATCTTCTGAGGCTTGAAAGCGCCAAATCGGAAAAAGCTGCCCTGCTTGCCGCGCTCGATGGCCGGCATATCGTCCCCGGCCCTTCCGGCGCACCTGCGCGCGGGCGGCTCGATGTGCTGCCCACGGGCCGCAATCTCTATGCCGCCGATCCGCGCACCATGCCGACGCCGACGGCGTTCGAGCTGGGCCGCATGGCGGGCGAAGAGGTGCTGCGCCATCATCTTCAGTCCCATGGCGACTGGCCGAAACATCTGGTTTTCGATCTGTGGGGCAGCGCCAGCCTGCGCAATGGCGGTGAGGATGTGGCGCAGGCGCTGCATCTGATGGGGGCGAGACCGATCCACGACCCCGCCACCGGCCGGGTCACCGGCATCGAGGTTTTGCCGCCGGCGAGCCTGGGGCGGCCGCGTGTCGACGTCACCTTTCGCATTTCCGGCCTGTTCCGCGACATGTTCCCTGCGCTGATCGCGCTTCTCGACGCCGCCGCCAAGGCCGTCGCGCGGCGGGAGGAAGCGCCCGGCGACAATCCGCTTGCGGAAGAGGCCGCCACGCTCGGGCATATTCCGGCGCGCATTTTCGGCTCCGCGCCCGGCACCTATGGTGCCGGTATCGAAGAAAAGCTTGCCAGCGGGAAATGGGACGAACGCGAGGAGCTGGGGCAGGCCTATCTCGATGCGGCGAGCCACGCTTTTGGCGGTGCGGACGGGCTGGAGATTTTCGAAGATACCGGTTTCGTGGAGCTGGTCAGGCGCGCCGATCTTCTGGTTCATACCGGTGACGATCCGGGCCGTGATCTTCTGGACGGTTCTTCGGATGTCGCCTTCATCGGCGGTTTTTCCGCCGCGAAGGCTGTGCTTGGCGGCGTCGCCGATATTGTTGCGCTGGATACGACAGATCCGGCCCGCCCGCGTGCAAGGTCGATGACGCAGGCGCTGACGCGGGTGGTGCGCGCGCGTGCCGTCAATCCCCGCTTCATTGCCGGTCAGATGCGGCACGGTCCGCGCGGGGCGGCGGAATTCCTCGAGACGGTGGACCGGTTGATCGGCTTTGCCGAAACCACCCATGCGGTGTCCTCCTCGTTGATCGAGGCGCTTTACGATGCCTATTTCGGCAATGAGGATGTGCGCGATTTCATTCTGCGGGAAAACCCGAAGGCGGCGCAGGTGATGGCCGAACGCTTTTTATCCGCCCGTCGTCGCGGCCTGTGGCACAGCCGCCGCAACGCGGTGGATACGGAACTTGAAATGCTGGTCCTTCCGCGCCCCCAAAGGGTGGAGGCGTGATGATGGCCGCTGCCGATCCAGTTCAGCCATTCGGCCGCCGTGGCCTCTGCCCGGCCCTGTCCGCTCCCATGCGCACCGGCGACGGTTTTTTGTCGCGGATCGCTTTCGAGGCGGATATCGACCCGCGCGACACGGTGGTGCTTTGCCAGCTTGCCGAGCGGCATGGCAACGGATTGATCGACATTACCGCCCGCGGCAGCCTGCAATTTCGCGGCCTGACACCGGAAAGCGCCTGTGCTCTGGAAAAAGATGTGCTGGCGCTGGATTTGCCGCTGCGTGCGGGGCTCGCGGTCGAGACGTCGCCTCTCGCCGGTCGGGATGACGCGGAGATTGCCGATGGTGGTCCTCTCGCCGCGGAGATTCGAAAAGAGGCCGACAGGCTCGCTCTCCATGAAAAGCTTGCCGCTAAAATGTCTGTCGTCATTGATGGCGGCGGGCGCCTCTCCATGGAAGATTTGCTGGCCGATATTCGCCTGAAAGCGGTCTCTCTGGATGATCGGGTCTTCTGGCGGCTATTCGTGGGTGGGTCGGAAAGTAAATCGCTGAATGCCGGATTGGTCGAGACGGACATAGCGGCGGGTGTCGTCCTGTCGCTGCTCGTCTATCTGGCCGGCGAAGGGCCGCTTGCCCGTGGCCGCGATCTGGACCATTCAACGATAAAAGCGATTTGCGGTGATCGCCTCCTGGATCGGGTGATTGTGGGCGAAGCCACAGCGGCATCGGCCCCTTTGGGACTGATGGCGACGGGAAAGGATCGCTTCGCCATTAGTGTCGCGCCTGCTTTCGGGCAAATCCGGGGCTGCGATTTGTCGCATCTCTGCGAAGCGGCCGGTACCCTCGGCATCACGGCCCTGCGGCCGGCACCAAACCATAGCTTGCTATTCTTTGGATCGTCATCTGCCTGCGGCGGATTGCTTGAGATTGCAAGGGCGGCCGGTTTCATCACGACGGCAGGTGACGCGCGCTCTTCCATTGCCGCCTGTACCGGCGCGTCGGGCTGCGCTTCGGCTTTTCTTCCCACCCATGAGTTGGCCGCCTTTGCGTCTAAGGAATGCGCCTCGTTGCTGGATGGCTCCTTCACGCTGCATATTTCCGGCTGCGGCAAAGGTTGCGCGCACCCCGCGCCGTCGCTTCTCACTTTTTCCGGCACCGCTGATGGTCTGGCCTTTTCGATTTCGGGCCGCGCCGGTGACCTGCCGGATGGCATTTTACCCTTCCAGCAGCAGAGGACGGCGCTTTCGCGGCTTGCCCGTCTTTACGAAAAAGAACATAAGCCCGGTGAAAACGCCGCCACCCTGTTTGCCCGGCTGGGCAAACAGGCGATCGGTGCGGCGCTTCGACAGGATGACCGATGACCGACTATGACTATATTCGCGACGGTAATGCGATCTATGAGCGCTCCTTCGCCATCATTCGCGAAGAAGCGGACTTATCCGCCTTTACCGAAGAGCAGGCGGATATCGCCATTCGCATGATCCACGCCTGCGGGCAGGTGGAGGCGGCCAGCCATTTCCGCTTTTCACCGGATTTTGTTGCCGCGGCACGTGGTGCTCTACGAGCCGGCAAGCCTGTTCTCTGCGATGCGGAAATGGTTGCCCATGGCGTGACGCGCGCGCGCCTTCCGGCTGATAATGAGGTGGTCTGCACCCTTCGCGATGCCCGCACGCCGGAGCTGGCGAAAAAGATCGGCAACACCCGCTCCGCCGCCGCACTCGATCTGTGGGCAGAGAAGCTGGGCGGCGCTCTGGTTGCCATTGGCAATGCGCCGACTGCACTGTTCTATCTGCTCGAGATGCTGGAAAAAGGCGCCCCGCGCCCGGCCGCCATCATCGGCATGCCCGTCGGCTTTGTCGGTGCGGCGGAATCGAAAGACGCGCTGGAGGCAAGTTCGCTTGGCATTCCCTATGCCATCGTCAAGGGACGCATGGGCGGTTCGGCCATGACGGCTGCCGCTATAAATGCCGTTGCGAGGGCTGGCCTGTGAGTGCGGCTCTTTTTGAACATCCGAAGGGTAAACTCGTGGGCGTCGGCACCGGCCCCGGAGATCCCGAGCTTCTGACGCTGAAGGCTGTCCGCGCCATTGAAAATGCCGATGTGCTTGCCTTCTTCTGCAAGAAAGGCAGCAGCGGCAATGGTCGCGGTATTGTCGAAGCTTTCATCCGGCCCGGAACGCTGGAAATGCCGCTGGTCTACCCGGTAACAGTCGAAAGCGATAAAAACGGCAACGATTACCGTGATGCCATCGCCGCCTTTTTCGATCAGTCGGCGAAAGACATCGCTGCACATCTCGAAGCCGGGCGCAACGTCGCCGTGCTGTCGGAAGGCGATCCGCTGTTTTACGGTTCTTATATGCACCTTCATCTGCGGCTTGCGCCATCTTACCCGGCGGAAGTCGTTGCTGGCATCACGGCCATGTCCGGCTGCTGGTCCATGGCCGGTCTGCCGCTGGTGCAGGGCGATGATATTTTGAGCGTGCTTCCCGGCACGCTTGGTGAAGATGTACTGACGGAACGTCTGTCCGGCACGGATGGTGCGGTGATCATGAAGGTGGGGCGCAACCTGCCGAAGATTCGCCGGGCGCTGGAAAAGGCCGGTAAGCTTGAAGACGCGCTTTATGTCGAACGTGGCACAATGGCCAACAGCCATGCGGTGCGGCTCATCGAACGCGATACATCGCCTGCCCCCTATTTTTCGCTGGTTCTGGTGCCGGGCTGGAAAACCAGACCCTCTGCAGGTGAAAAGCCATGACCGGCAGGCTGGTCGTTGTCGGCCTTGGCCCCGGCAGTGCGGCGCAGGTAACGCCGGAGGCGCTTGTCGCCGTCGAGGCGTCGGAGGATTTCTTCGGCTATATTCCATATCTCGAGCGGCTGGCGCTGAGACCCGATCAACGCCGCCATGCTTCGGACAATCGTGAGGAAATCTCACGCGCCGAACAGGCGCTGCGGCTTGCGGCTTCCGGCGGCAGAGTCTGTGTGGTGTCCGGCGGCGATCCCGGTGTTTTCGCCATGGCGGCTGCGGTTTGCGAGGCGATCGAAAGTGGCCCGGCCGAATGGCGCGATATCGATTTCTCCGTCGTGCCCGGTGTGACTGCCATGCTGGCCGTGGCAGCAAAGGCCGGCGCGCCGCTTGGCCATGATTTCTGCGCCATTTCGCTGTCGGATAATCTGAAACCCTGGGGCATCATTGAAAAACGGCTGATCGCGGCGGCGGAAGCACGCTTTGTGATGGCTTTCTACAATCCCGTCAGCAGGTCGCGGCCGCACCAGCTCGGTACCGCTTTTGATCTATTGCGGGCGCATTTGCCCGGTTCGGTGCCGGTGATTTTTGGTCGTGCGGCAGGCCGGTCGGATGAGCGTATTCGGGTCGTTCCTCTTTCGGAAGCCTCGAGCGATATGGCGGATATGGCTACCTGCATTATCGTCGGCTCGGTTGAAACCCGTCTGATCGAACGTTCAGGCAAAGAACCGCTGGTTTATTCGCCGCGTTTTTCGAGAAGAGAGAGCTGATGGTGGATGGCGGTGAGCGCAGCTGCAATATCCGTCACGGTCGCGCCATCCAGCGACGCGTCGTTCCGCTGTTGCGGCCGGTCGATCATGATGACCGGCAGGCCGAGCCGTCGCGCTGCTTCGATCTTGCCATAGCTCGCGCTGCCGCCGGAGTTTTTCGAGACCACCGTCTCGATGCGTTTTTCTTCCAGCATGCGGATTTCGTCGTCCAGCGCAAAGGGGCCGCGCGCGGTAATATAGCGCGCATGCGGCAGTTTCAGTGGCGGCTCCACCGGGTCGACGCTGCGGATGAGATAGTTGTGCTGGGGCGCGGCTTCGAAAGGAAGAAGCTCCTGTCGGCCGAGCGCCAGAAACGCGCGCCTGCCTTCGCTGCCGAGCGCGGTGACAGCCTGTTCGACGCTGTCCACCTCACGCCACCTGTCACCCGGCTGGCGCTGCCAGGCAGGACGCGAAAGGACGACCAGCGGAACTTTGGCAAGCCCTGCGGCCTCAATGGCATTGGCCGAAATCTTCGCCGCATAGGGATGGGTGGCGTCCACCAGAATATCGAAATTCTCTGCGCGAATGAAATCCGCGAGACCGCCCGCGCCGCCAAAACCGCCGCTGCGCATCGGCACCGGCTGTTCGACCGGCGAGAGCGTGCGACCGGCCATGGAGAGCAGAATTCGGTAGCCGGATTCTTCGGCCAACCTGCCGGCCAGAATGCGGGCATCCGCCGTGCCGCCAAGGATGAGTATGGAGCGTGTCATGACGTCTGAATATTCTGGAACGGGCGATGCTTCCACAGAAAAGAAAGAGAAGCCCTGGCTTTCCATCGTCGGCATTGGCGAGGATGGGGTTAAGGGGCTGGGCCGGAATGCGATAGAGGCGATAGAAGGGGCCGAGGTGGTTTTCGGCGGCAAACGCCATCTGGAACTGGCGGCCGCGGCCATTCGTGGTGAAGCACAACGCTGGCCGGTGCCGTTCGATACGGATATGAGCGATGTCGTAGCGCTGCGTGGCAAGCGGGTTTGTGTGCTGGCTTCCGGCGACCCGTTCTTTTATGGCGTCGGTGTTACGCTTCTGGGACGTATCGATGCGGGTGAGACAGTTTGTTATCCCTCGCCCTCCGCTTTCTCGCTGGCTGCCGCACGGCTCGGTTGGGCGCTGCAAGCGGTCGACTGCGTTTCGCTGCACGGACGTTCCATCGATCTCCTGCGGCCGTATCTTCATGGCGGTGCGCGGATCATCGCGCTCACCTCGGATGCCCACGCCCCGGCCTTGATCGCGGAATTGTTGTCCGATTTGGGTTTCGGCCAGTCGGAATTCATTTTGCTCGAAGCCCTGGGCGGAGAGCGGGAGAAGCGGCGGCAGGTCAAGGCGGTTGATTTTACGTTTGCTGATATTGATGCACTGAATGTGGTGGCGATTGATGTCGTGGCTGATGAAGGTGCGCGTATTCTACCTTTCACATGTGGGCTTGATGACAGACTGTTCGAGCATGACGGGCAGATCACCAAACGTGAAATCCGAGCCGTGACACTTTCCTCTCTTGCCCCACGGCGGGGCGAGTTGCTGTGGGATATCGGTGCCGGTTCGGGTTCGATTGGCATCGAATGGATGCTGTCCCATCCCTCGCTCCGTGCCGTCGCCATAGAGCAACACCCGGAAAGGGCGGAGCGTATCGCCCGGAATGCCGAAGCTTTCGGTGTTTCGGGGCTTGAGGTGATGATCGGCGCGGCCCCTGCGGCTTTTGAAGGCTTGCTCCAGCCGGATGCGATTTTCATCGGCGGCGGCGGCAGTGAAGCGGGCGTGCTTGAGGGGGCTATGGAGGCCCTGAAACCGGGCGGGCGGCTGGTTGCCAATGCGGTGACACTGGAAATGGAGGCCGTGCTGCTTGCCGCCCACGCGCGGCACGGCGGATCGATGATCCGCCTGGATGTGTCGCGAGTGACGGCCGTTGGCTCCATGTCGGGCTGGCGTCCGGCAATGCCGGTGACGCAGTGGAGTTGGAACAAGCCATGGTGACCGTGGCTGGCATAGGCTGTCGCAGAGGCACGGGTTCAGATGCTATTATTGCCGCCGTGCGCGCTGCGGAGCATGCTTTCGGCATGATGGCGGAATGCCTGGCGACTGCGCCGCTCAAGGCCGATGAAGCCGGTCTTGTGGAGGCGGCGAAGAGCTTGTCGCTGTCGCTTGAAATCGTATCGCAGGAACGGCTTGAGGCGGTTGCTTCGAAAACAACGACATTTTCACAGGCAAGCCTTGATCATGCCGGCTCGCCAAGTGTCAGTGAAGCGGCGGCGCTTGCCGCCGCCGGAGAGAATGCAAGGCTGGTCGCGCCGCGTCTTGTGGTTGGCGATGTGACGGTGGCCATCGCAACGACTGACGATGCCCCACGCGACAGCGGCTGCGCCATCGAACATGGAGAACAACAATGACGGTTCATTTCATCGGCGCCGGCCCGGGTGCTGCCGATCTCATTACGGTGCGCGGGCGCGATCTTATCGCCGCCTGCCCGGTGTGCCTTTATGCCGGCTCGCTGGTTCCAAAGGCGCTCATCGATTATTGCCCGCCGGGCGCACGTATCGTCGATACGGCAGCGCTTTCGCTTGACGAGATCGAGGCGGAATTCGTGGCCGCAGCAGAGGCCGGCAAGGATGTGGCGCGGCTGCATTCCGGTGATCTTTCCGTCTGGAGCGCCATGGGCGAGCAGATCCGCCGGCTGGAGCGACTGGGTCTCGATTATACCGTCACGCCCGGCGTGCCCTCCTTTGCCGCTGCGGCCGCCACTTTGCAGCGGGAGCTGACGGTGCCGGAGGTGGCGCAGAGCCTTGTGCTAACACGCATTTCCGGGCGCGCATCGAAGATGCCTGACGGTGAGACGCTGAAGGCTTTCGGTGCGACGGGCGCAACGCTCGCCGTCCATCTCGCCATTCATGCCATCGGCAAGGTGGTGGAAGAGCTGATGCCGCTTTACGGTTCGGATTGCCCGGTCGCCATCGTCGTTCGAGCCTCCTGGCCGGATGAGCGGGTCATTCGCGGCACGCTGTTCGACATTGAGGACAAGCTCGCCGCCGAACCGGTGGAGCGGACCGCCCTGATCTTCGTCGGGCGTGGACTTGCGTCCACAGATTTTCGCGAAAGCGCGCTCTATAGCACCGACTATGTCCGGCGGTTCCGCTCTCCGAAGGAAGATGCAAAGGGCTGATGCGACGGCGTGGAGGTGGTGCGGCCCTTGAGCGCGCCCTGACGATCGAACACCAGAATATCGAGCGCAATGGCCGGCGTCTTCAGCGCCGCCGCTGCGGTTACCCAGGCTTTTTCCGCAACGATCGCACCGAGGTCTATCCCCGCGCCCTCGGCCAATTCGAAGGCGTGTGCGACCATGTTGGCCTGACGGATGGCAATGGCGAGATTTTCATCTCCTCCGGCCTCCGTCGCCAATGCCGCCAGCGCATCGAGATCGGCCAGCCCCTTCTTGGAGTGCACGTCGAGCATGCCCTGGGCGAGCTTGGTCATCTTGGCGACGCCGCCGGCAATCGTCACCCGCTCGACGGGGTGGCTGCGCAGATATTTCAGCATGCCGCCGATGAAATCGCCCATGTCGATCAGTGCGGTTTCCGGCAGATCGTAAAGCGTCTGCCCGGCTTTTTCGGAGGTGTTGCCGGTAGCGCCAAGCACATGGGTGCATCCGGTCGCACGCGCCACATCGATGCCGCGCCAGATCGAGTGGATCCATGCCGAGCAGGAAAAGGGAATGACGATGCCGGTGGTGCCGAGGATGGAAATGCCACCCAAGATGCCGAGCCTGCCGTTCAGGGTTTTTTCCGCCAGTTTTTCGCCGTCGCGGACGGAAATCTCGACCTCGAAATCGGCCTCCTCGCCAGCCACTTCGCGAATGGCGGTTTCGATCATCTTGCGCGGCACGGGGTTGATGGCGGGTTCTCCCGGCGGCAGGGGCAGGCCCGGCCGGGTGATGGTGCCGACGCCCTTTCCGGCCTTGAAGGTGATGCCGCTTCCCCGTTGACCGCGTCTGACCGTGCTTTCGATCAGCGCACCGTGGGTAACGTCCGGATCGTCTCCGGCATCCTTGACGACGCCGGCGCGGGCGAAGTTTTCGCCCTTTTCCTCGGTGGCGAGGGAAAATGCCGGCCTTGCGCCGCTTGGAAGTTCGACCTCGACAGGGTAAGGAAACTCGCCGGTCAGAAGGGCGGCGCAGGCCGCCTTCGTGGCGGCTGCCGCGCATGTGCCCGTGGTCCAGCCGCGGCGAAGGGTCTTTCCATCCGTATCCATATGAATTTCTATAGCCGGGACGGCTTTTTCCGTCATCGTTAAAAAGCAGCCAAGAAGAATGTCGATAGCGCAGATTTTGAACAGCATCGCCGCAAAAGGTCCGGTCTTCGAGGCCGGTCACGTCTGGCTCGCGGGCGCAGGGCCGGGCGATGTGCGTTATCTGACGCTGGAAGTGGCGCTCGCGCTGTCTCAGGCCGATATCATCGTGCGTGATGCGTTGGTGAGCGACGAAGTCATAGCGCTTGGTCCGCAGGCGGAGATTGTGTTTGCGGGCAAAAGGGGTGGCAAGCCCTCCGCGACGCAGGATGATATTACCGCTTCGCTCATCGATTTCGCCGGCCAAGGCAAAAAGGTGCTGCGGCTGAAGGGCGGTGATCCCTTTATTTTCGGGCGCGGCGGCGAAGAGGCGGAGGCGCTTGTCCATGCCGGCATTCCATTTCGCATATTGCCGGGCATGACCTCGTCGTTCACCGCGCTCGCTTCCGCCGGCATCCCCGCCACCATGCGCGGCATCAGCCGCGCCATAACTCTTGCCACGGGCCACGCGGCGGGCACCGAAGAGGATCTGGACTGGCTGGCGCTGGCGAAAACACGCGAACCCATCGTCGTTTATATGGGGCTGAAGAATATCGGCACGATTGCCAGCCTTTTGATGCAGGGTGGGCGTTCCCGCGAAACGCCGGTCGCCGTCATCATGTCGGCAACGACGGCGCAGGAGCGGATTTTCATCGGTTCGCTGGAAAGCATAGCTGACGATGCAATCAGGCAAAATTTCGAGGCGCCGGCTTTGATCGTCATCGGCGAGATTGTTTCGATGCGGGCGCGTCTTGGAGTTTCCGGCTCATGACGGCGCGGGCAATCATCATCGGTGCACCGCGTTCGGGTTCTGGCAAGACCAGCGTGACCATCGGCCTGCTGCGGGCCTTTGCCCGACGCGGTATCAAGGTGCGCGGCATCAAGACCGGGCCTGACTACATCGATCCCGGTTTCCATGCCTTCGCCACCGGCACATCGGGTCTTAATCTGGATAGCTGGGCCATGCGGCCGGAATTGCTGCGGCATCTGTTTTTGCAGCAGACCGAGGACGCGGAACTCGTTCTGATCGAAAGCGCCATGGGCCTGTTCGACGGCATTCCGGTTGCGGAAAATCGCACAGGTTCGGCGGCGGATCTGGCGCGGCTGTTCGGCATTCCCGTGTTGCTGGTGCTGGATGTGTCCGGCCAATCGCAGACGGCCGCTGCCGTCGCCCATGGTTTTGCCCACTACGATCCGGCCGTTACCATGGCGGCGGTGGTGCTGAACCGGGCGGGCAGCGAAAGACACCGGACGCTGTGCACGGAAGCCATCGAAAAAATCGGCCTTCCCGTTGCCGGCTGCGTGCTGCGTGATCCCTCGCTCATCCTGCCTGAACGGCATCTGGGGCTGGTGCAGGCCAGCGAACATCCGGAAATCGATGCGCATATCGAACGGCTCGCGGATGCGATGGAAAAATCCATCGATCTCGATGCCCTGCTTTCACTCGCCGCGCCGGTGAATGTGCCTTCCGGCTCGGTGGATGCGGCGATTGCATCGCCCGGCCAGCGCATCGCGCTGGCAGAGGATGCGGCGTTCACTTTCCTTTATCCGCATCTCAGAAAGCATTGGCAGGCGGCCGGAGCCGAGATCGTGCCGTTCTCGCCGCTCGCGGATGAGGCGCCCGACGGGAGCTGCGATATTTGCTGGCTGCCGGGCGGATATCCCGAGCTTTTTGCCGGAAAGCTTGCGGATGCGGCTGGTTTCAAGGCTGGTATTGCCCGCTTTGCTGCGACAAAGCCTGTTCATGGCGAGTGCGGCGGTTACATGGTGCTCGGAGAGGCGCTGGAAGATGCGGATGGTGTGACCCATGCGATGACCGGGCTTCTGTCGCATGCCACCAGCTTTGCGACGCGCAAGATGAATCTCGGCTACCGGCAGGCAACAATCGCGGCAAGCGGACCGCTCGGCGCGGTGGGAGATGTTCTGCGCGGCCATGAATTCCATTATGCGCGGGTTACCGATCCCGGTCGCGATGAGCCCTTCGCCCAGATTGCGGACGGGCAGGGTCGTCCGCTCGGGCCATCCGGTGGCAGGAGAGGTCTTGTCTCGGGGACTTTTTTCCACGCCATCGCCAGAGGTGGTTGATCGTTTCCGGGTGTTGCCCGTGGACCTGCGGCAAAGTGGACCAAGCTGCGAAAGTTTGTAGGCCTGGATCACGGGAAAGTGCTATAGATTTCTTTATAGGGCATGGACGCGCGGAGTTATCTCCCGGTCCGAACCCGCTCTCGCGCATTTATATCGAGCGTGCCTACCGATGATGAAACCCGGATTTTTTTTCTCCGCTGCTCTTGCCGCATCCATTCTGCTGGCCCCCTTGGGCACCGGTGTCGATGGTATGGCTGCTCATGGCGGTGAAGACTATGCGACGCTGGAAAAGCTGGGTGCGGCGCTGTTCGACGATCCCAGTCTTTCGATGAACCGCACCATGGCCTGTTCCACCTGCCATATGCAGGCCGCCGGTTTTTCCGATGCGCGGGAGAGCGACAAGGTGGGACGGGATGTATCGCTTGGCGATGACGGCATTTCACTGGGCGACCGCAACGCGCCGACTGCAGCTTATGCTCGCTTCACGCCGCCATTCGGCAGGAATGCGGCGGGAGAGTATGTCGGCGGGCAGTTCTGGGATGGCCGCGCCTCCCTGCTTGAAGATCAGGCGGGCGGTCCGCCGCTCAATCCCCTCGAAATGGGCATGCCGGACAAGGCCTCGGTCGTCAAACGGCTCAGGGAAAACCCGGACTATGTCGCGGCTTTCGGCACGCAGTTCGGCAAGGATGTTTTTGAAAGCGACGACACCGCCTATGCCGCGATGACGAAGGCGCTGGCGAGCTTTGAGCGTTCGGATGAGTTCTCCACCTTCGATTCCAAATATGACCGCTTCCTGCGCGGTGAGGAGAAGCTGACCGATCAGGAAGAGCTGGGTCGGGTTCTGATCTCCTCGACGCAATTCACCAATTGCAATACCTGCCATGAAATCCGTGGCGCTAGGGGTCTGGAAGACGGCCTCTTCACCAACCACAAATATTTCAACATCGGCGTTCCCGCCAATACATCGGTTCGGGCCGTGAACGGCTCCAAACCGGGCGCGGTCGATCTGGGTCTGGCGCAAAATCCGGAAGTTGCTGGCGATGCCGCCCAGCGTGGCAAGTTCAAGGTGCCGACGCTGCGCAATGTCGCCGTCACCGGTCCTTACATGCACAATGGCGTGTTCAAGGATTTGCGTACGGTAGTGTTGTTTTATGTGAAATATAAAAGCAAGAAGCCGAGCCGCCAGATCAATCCGGAAACGGGCAAGACGTGGGATGCGCCGGAAGTGCCTGAAAATATCGCCATGGCGGAACTGACATCCGCTCCGGCGCTGGACGACAAGCGTGTGGACGCCATCGTCGCCTTTCTGAAGACGCTGACTGACAAAAGATATGAGCATCTTCTGCCGAAGGAAGATGGGCAGGCAAAGGTGCCGCCTGCCCAGCCGGTTTCGTCGAGCGTTACGCCGAAAGCGCCTTGAATTCGGCGAGAACCGCGTCGCCCATTTCGGAGGTGCCGACCTGACGGCTGCCCTCGGCCATGATGTCGGCGGTGCGGATGCCCTTGTCCAGCACGTTTGCGATCGCTGCTTCGAGCTTCGTTGCCTCATCCACCATGTTGAACGAGTAACGCAGGCACATGGCGAAGGACGCGATCATGGCGATGGGGTTGGCGATGCCCTTGCCGGCAATATCCGGGGCCGAACCGTGGACCGGCTCATACATGGCCTTGCGCTTGCCCGTCTTGGCGTCAGGCGCGCCGAGCGAAGCGGACGGCAGCATACCGAGCGAGCCGGTCAGCATGGCGGCGACGTCGGAGAGCATGTCGCCGAAGAGGTTGTCGGTGACGATCACGTCGAACTGCTTAGGCTTGCGCACCAACTGCATGCCGCCGGCATCGGCCAGCATATGTTCCAGCTGAACATCCTTGAACTTGGCGGCGTGGGTTTCGGTGACCACCTGGTTCCACAGAACGCCGGATTTCATGACGTTGCGCTTTTCCATCGAGCAGACGCGGTTGTCGCGGGTGCGGGCCAGTTCGAAAGCGACGCTGGCGATACGCTCGATTTCGAAAGTGTCGTAGATCTGCGTGTCGATGCCGCGCTTCTGGCCGTTGCCGAGATCGATGATCTGCTTCGGCTCACCGAAATAAACACCGCCCGTCAACTCGCGGACGATGAGGATATCGAGGCCTTCGACCAGTTCCGGCTTCAGCGAAGAGGCCGCGGCAAGTGCCGGGTAGCAGATGGCCGGGCGCAGATTGGCGAAAAGTTCGAGATCCTTGCGCAGGCGAAGCAGACCGGCTTCCGGGCGGTGCTCGTAGGGGACGCCATCCCATTTCGGGCCGCCGACGGCGCCGAACAGGATCGCATCGGCGGCAAGCGCCTTTTCCATATCCGCATCGGAAATCGCCACGCCATGGGCGTCATAAGCAGAGCCGCCGACCAGACCTTCCGCAACGGTGAAGCCGGCATTGTGCGCGCTGTTCATATAATCGATCAGCTTGCGAACTTCGGCCATGGCTTCGGGGCCGATACCGTCACCGGGCAGCAGGAAAAGCGAACGGACTGTCATGAGAACCCTCCTTGGGCGGTGCGCCGGAAAACATCCTGAAGGGTTTTCGATTGCGGCGAACGCGGCGTCAAACTCGTTTCCCTCCTGCACATGAGAAGTCGTATCGTGGCCGGACGGGATCGGAGGCTTCTTATCTCCGCCTCAAGGGCTTTTCAAGCAAAGCAAAAGCCGATCCGGTACTGTTTGGTACGGGATCGGCTTTTTTGAAGAGCGAAATGTGGTCAGGCCCAGGGGCGGACCGAGGCGTTTGCCTTTTCGAACGTGTCGATGGCGCCCGAATGTTCGAGCGTCAGGCCGATATCGTCCAGACCGTTCAGCATGCAATGGCGCTTGAATTCATCGATCTCGAAGGTGATCGTACCGCCATCGGGGCCGCTGATTTCCTGACTTTCCAGATCGACGGAGAGAACGGCGTTCGATCCGCGCGACGCATCGTCCAGCAACTTTTCGAGGTTCTCGGGACTGACGACGATCGGCAGGATGCCGTTCTTGAAACAGTTATTGTAGAAGATGTCGGCGAAGCTGGTGGAGATCACGCAGCGGATGCCAAAATCGAGAAGCGCCCATGGCGCATGTTCGCGCGAAGAGCCGCAACCAAAATTGTCACCGGCGACAAGAATCTGGGCGTTCTGGTAGGCGGGCTTGTTCAGTACGAAATCCGGATTGGGTGAACCATCCTCAAGATAACGCGACTCGGCGAAGAGGCCCTTGCCGAGGCCGGTGCGCTTGATGGTCTTCAGATAGTCTTTCGGAATGATCATATCGGTGTCGATATTGACCACCGGCATGGGCGCGGCAACGCCCGTCAGCTTGGTGAATTTTTCCATCTGTCGCTTCCCGTGTTTCCCTTCAACAAAATCCGGGGCTGGTTAAAGCTCACCGGACGTGTTCTGCCGGGAAATACTGCAAAACTCATCACTTTAGAAGCGCAAACCCGCGTTCTTTGGTACGCCGCGCGCGGCGCTCTGGCATTTTGCCGATTCGAGACGATCTCAGAGATCGATAATCGTGCCCTTGCCGTCGTTCCAGACGCGCATATCGCGCTGGTTACGGGGCTTGACCGGAATGGGGGCCGGCTTCAGACGCGCGGAAAGCAGGCGGGCAGCACTGAGAACCGCGAGCACGCCGATAAAAGCGACCGTGAGCGACGCGGTGAAAAGGGCGACTATCGCGAGAATTGCAATGCCGGATGCGGCGATGAAAAACGAACGTATGCCTTGCATGATCCAAACCTTTCTATCCAGACGAATGTGGGCCTTCTTCTTCCGGCTTGCAAGAGGATTCAGTGGATTGTCAGCTTGCAGATGTCACAAAAGCTTGACACAAGTGCGGCATGGTCAACTTTTCCGAAAATATTCTTGTGAGACCACGTCGTTCGTTGCTCTCCGTGCCGGCCATCAATGTCCGGGCACTGGAAAAAATCCGCTATCTCGATTGTGACGGAGTGATCCTCGATCTGGAGGATTCGGTCGCGCCCGGGATGAAGGACGAGGCGCGGGACAATCTGCAAAAGCTGTTTTCGCAAGCGCCCTTTGCAGCGGGCGAGATCATTATCCGCATCAACCCGCTTTCCACGCCCGACGGTAAGGCGGATTTGCAGCTTGTGCTTTCCTGCCGGCCGGATGCAATTCTTTTGCCGAAGGTGGAGCAGCCGGCCGATATTCACGATGTGGCCGATCTTCTGGCCGAGGCGGATGCGCCTGAGCACCTGAAAATCTGGGCGATGATCGAAACGCCGCTTGGTGTCCTGAATGCCGCCTCGATTGCTGACGCGGCCCATACGCCGGATGCGCGGCTTTCGGCTTTTGTCATCGGGCTCAACGACCTGCGTAAGGCAACGAGGGTGTCGGCCCTTCCCGGACGCACTTATCTCGTGCCCTGGATGATGCAGGTGGTGCTTGCCGCCCGTGCCTATGGTCTGGATGTCATCGACAGCGTCTCGAACGATTTCCGCGATATCGCCGCTTTCGAAGCCGAATGTGAGCAGGGTCGCGCCATGGGGTTCGATGGCAAGATGCTGATCCACCCGGCACAGATCGAGCCGGCCAATCAGCGCTTTGCCCCGGACGAGGCAGCGGTTGCGGAAGCCCGCGAGATCATTGCCGCTTTCGCAAAACCCGAATCTGTGGAATTGAACGTCATCAACATGAACGGCCGCATGATCGAGCGGCTGCATGTGGGGCAGGCCGAAAGGCTGGTCGCCATGGCCGATATCATCGCACAAAGAGAGGCAAATAAGACGTGAAGGTCTATCGTTTCATAACCGGTCCCGACGACGCGAAATTCTGTCACCGGGTCACCGAGGCGCTGAACAAGGGATGGGAACTCGCGGGTTCGCCAAGCTACGCCTTCAACGCCGCAAGCGGCGTCATGCATTGCGGCCAGGCCGTGACCAAGGTGGTCGAGGGCAAGGAATACCATCCGGATATGAAGCTCGGCGAGCAGTGAGCGGCAGTAGCCGCCCCGATCAGCGATCGGCGGCGGCCTCGTCGGCGCTTTCTTCGATCCGTTCCATGTCGTCGTCCGACAGGCCGAAGTGGTGGCCGATTTCGTGGATGAGGACATGGGTGATGATATCGCCCAGCGTCTCCTCATTCTCGGCCCAGTAGTCGAGAATGGGACGGCGATAAAGCGTGATGCGGTTCACCATCTCACCCGTTTCCATGGTGAACCGTTCGGAGATGCCGCGTCCTTCGAACAGTCCGAGAAGATCGAAGGGTGTTTCGAGCGCCATGTCTTCGAACACGTCGTCGGTCGGAAAATCGGCGATCTCGATGATGAGATCTTTCGTCAGCGCGCGAAATTCTTCCGGCAGGTGGCCATATGCCTCGATCGCAAGCGACTCGAAGGCGGAAAGTGTCGGCGCATGGCGGTCCCGCCAATCGTCGGTCTGGTCTATGCGGGCCATTTCTGCTCCTTGTTGGAAGGCCCATATAAACACTTGCTGGACAAATTTCGAGACCCGACTGCTTCACCCGCCGAAAAAGCATGAAATTCTTGGCGTTACAGTTACTTTTCAAGCCGTCGTCATCTTGACATAAACGGGCGTCTCGCGTAATCGGCACCCAAATTGATGGCGTAGTGCGCCTTCTGTTTATTCCGCCCCTCAAAAGGCGGCTTCACCGGCAGACATTCAAAGGGGCATTCAGTCCTGACGGATTTCCGCTACTCCGACTGATAAAAAGACGGCCAGCTTGCATTTGCGGGCAGAGCCGGAACGAACATGAAAGGATAAAAAATGTTCGCAGTCATCAAGACCGGCGGTAAGCAGTACCGCGTAGCGGCCGACGCCGTGCTGACCATCGAAAAGCTGGAAGCAGAGGCAGGCGCAACTGTAGAATTCACCGAAGTTCTCGTTGTTGGCGAAGGCGCCGACGCCAAGTTCGGTGCTCCCTTCGTCAAGGGCGCCATCGTCAAGGCTGAAGTTGTCGAGCACAATCGCGGCAAGAAGGTCATCGCCTTCAAGAAGCGTCGTCGTCAGAACTCCAAGCGTTCGCGCGGCCATCGTCAGCATCACACTGTCGTCCGCATCACGGACATCGTTGCTGCCTGATCGGCGCGACACGGGAAACAAGGTTTAAAGGAGAACTCCAATGGCACACAAAAAAGCTGGCGGTTCCTCGCGTAACGGTCGCGATTCCGAATCCAAGCGCCTTGGCGTAAAGAAGTTCGGCGGCGAAGCTGTCATTCCAGGCAACATTATTCTGCGTCAGCGCGGCACGCAGTGGCATCCGGGCGCCAATGTTGGCATCGGCAAGGACCACACGATTTTCGCACTGACCGCAGGTAACGTGAACTTCCGTACGAAGGCCAACGGCCGCGTATTCGTATCCGTGGCCCCGAAAGCGGAAGCCGCAGAATAAGCCGGTAAGCGTCATATGCAGCCGGTGTCCCATCGACCCGGCTGAGACGTATCAGGTCCAGTCAAGAAAACAGGGGAGATGGGGCACCACCCAACTCCCCTTTTTCTTTAACCTCATGGAGGGACTGAACCATGCAAGCTGAATTGTTGAGGGTTGACCAATCACGGTCACCCGAAGAGCGGCCGAGGCCCGATCGGTCGAGGAGCGATTGCCCCGTTTTACTGTCGCAGAGGCTGGTTTTGCGTAAGCCTCACGAAGAAGACATCGACGCCCTTGCCCATCTTGCCAACAATGCCAATATCGCGACCATGGTGTCGCGTATGCCGCACCCTTACACGGCCAAAGACGCCGCGGATTTTGTGCGACGCTCCAAAGCTGGCGAGATTGGCAAGTGCGTCTATGCGATTACCCGCATGGACAATGGCGAGTTTCTGGGCTGCTGCGCGCTCGAACCCCAGGAAGATGAAAAGACGCTGGAGATCGGTTACTGGCTGGGGGAACCCTACTGGAACCGGGGTTACATGACGGAAGCCGCGCATGCGCTGATCGACATGGCCTTCCGCACGCGTGAAATCGACCAGATCGATGCCCGTTGCCGGGTCACCAACATCGCGTCGCGCCGCGTCATCCAGAAATGCGGTTTCCAGTTCCAGGGCTCCGGCATGGTCGGTTCGCTGGCGCTTGGCGGCATGGTACCGGTCGAATGGTACAGGCTGGACCGCAAGACCTGGGTTTCGCTGAAGAGCTGGGGGGACATGGGATGAGTGCGCTCGAACTGACCCGACGGCGGACGGCAACGACAGTAGCACCGCCTGGCCCCTGCCCTGTCATCGAAACAAAGCGTCTGGTGTTGCGTCCGCAACGGCTTTCCGATGCCGGCAGCATTGCGGAATCGCTTGGCGATTTCGCCGTGACGAAGATGCTGGCCCGCGTTCCCGCGCCCTACCACAAGCAGGATGCGCTGGAATGGCTGGTGCTGCGTACCTCTGGCACGCTGCCCGACTGGGATTTCGCCATCACCAGCGGTGACGACACCCTGATTGGCGTCGTCTCGGTGGAATTGCGGCACGGCGAGTGGCATCTCGGCTACTGGCTGAACCGCTTCTACTGGGGCAAGGGTTACATGACCGAGGCGGTGGCCGCCGTGGTCGAGCGGTTCTTCCGCCGTATGCCCGGAATGACCCTTCACTCCGGCGTATTTGCGGATAATCCCGCTTCGCTGCGCGTGCAGGAAAAACTCGGCTTCCGGGTGACCGGTTGTCACCAAATCTATGCCACGGCGCGCGCCGCCATGGTGGCGCATATCGATACGATGATCACGGCTGAGGATTTCATTCCGCCGCATCGCTAGCAACCCAAACAAGGCCGGTTTGTCCCAAACCGGCCTTGTCTCACGCATGGGCTTCCCGCACGATAGTCTTTGACCTTGCGGAGAAGCGCTTGTATTCGAAACGACGATATTTTTGTTCGACGCAATGGCAAGATTGTTGCGTCCGCAAACCGACAGAACGGCAGTCCGATGAAATTTCTCGATGAAGCAAAAGTCTATATCAAGTCCGGTGACGGTGGCGCGGGCGCCGTTTCCTTCCGGCGCGAAAAATTCATCGAATTCGGCGGCCCTGACGGTGGCGATGGCGGACGCGGCGGCGATGTCTGGGTTGAGGTGGTCAACGGCCTCAACACGCTGATCGATTTCCGTTTCCAGCAGCATTTCAAGGCCTCGATCGGGCAGCACGGCATGGGCAAGACCCGCACCGGCGCCAAGGGTTCGGACGTGGTGCTGAAGGTGCCTGTTGGTACCCAGATTTTCGAGGAAGATAACGAGACGCTGATCGTCGATCTGACGAAGGAAGGTCAGCGCTTTCGTCTTGCCGCCGGCGGCAATGGCGGGTTCGGCAATGCTTACTTCAAGTCGTCGACCAATCAGGCGCCCACCCATGCCAATCCGGGCCTCGCGGGCGAGGAAAAGACAGTCTGGCTTCGCCTGAAACTGATCGCCGATGCCGGTCTCGTCGGTCTGCCCAATGCGGGCAAATCCACGTTCCTTGCAACGGTCACCCGTGCGCGGCCGAAGATTGCCAATTATCCCTTCACCACCCTTCATCCAAACCTAGGCGTCGCGACAATCGATGGCCGTGAATTCGTGCTGGCCGATATTCCCGGCCTCATCGAAGGCGCGCATGAGGGTGTGGGCATCGGTGACCGTTTCCTCGGCCATGTGGAGCGTACCCGTGTGCTTCTGCATCTCGTTTCCGCGCAGGAAGAAAAGGTCGGCAAGGCCTATAAGACCGTTAAGGCCGAGCTGGACGCCTATGGCGGCGGGCTGACCGACAAGCCGGAAATCGTGGCGCTGTCGCAGATCGACGTGCTTGATGAAAAAGAGCTGAAAAAGAAAGCCAAGGAACTGGAGAAGGCCTGCGGCCGTCCCCCGCTACTTCTCTCCGCTGCCGCCCATATCGGCATGACGGAAGCGCTGCGTGCCCTTCGCGATGTCATCGTCTCGGTGAGCAATGGCGGCGAAACCGCCCTGCCCGATCGGTCGATGCCGCATGAGGACAACGAGGCCGAGGAAGAGGACGACCGTCTATGAGCCTGACGCGCAAGCCGCTGGCGAGCCATCACCGAATCGTCATCAAGATCGGGTCGGCGCTTCTGGTGGACCGGAAGACCGGTCTCAAGAAAGACTGGCTCGACGCCATCTGCGAGGATATCGCCGCGCTGAAGAAAAATGGCGCGGATGTGCAGGTTGTGTCTTCGGGCGCCATCGCGCTTGGCCGCACCGTGCTTGGCCTGCCTTCCGGTGCATTGAAGCTGGAAGAAAGCCAGGCGGCGGCGGCTGTCGGCCAGATCGCGCTGGCGCGGGCATGGTCGGAAAGCCTGTCGCGGCATGAGATCGTCGCCGGCCAGATTCTTCTGACGCTCTCCGATACCGAAGAGCGTCGCCGTTATCTCAATGCGCGCGCCACCATCAACCAGTTGCTGAAGATCGGCGCTATCCCGATCATCAATGAAAACGATACCGTGGCGACCACCGAAATCCGCTATGGCGACAATGACCGTCTGGCGGCGCGTGTGGCGACCATGACGGGCGCCGATCTTCTGGTGCTGCTTTCTGATATTGACGGGCTTTACACGGCTCCACCGCATCTTGATCCCGATGCGAAATTCCTTGAGACGATTGCCGATATTACGCCCGATATCGAGGCCATGGCAGGCGGTGCGGCATCCGAGCTTTCACGCGGCGGTATGCGCACCAAGATCGACGCGGGCAAGATCGCGACGGCTGCCGGCTGCGGCATGATCATCGCTTCCGGGAAGACGCTTAATCCTTTGAAGGCTATTGAAAACGGCGCGCGCTCCTCATGGTTCGCGCCTTCGGGCACGCCGGTGACGGCGCGCAAGACCTGGATTGCCGGGCAATTGCAGCCGGCCGGCGAAATCCATGTGGATGCCGGTGCGGAAAAGGCTCTGTATGCCGGAAAAAGCCTGCTTCCGGCGGGTGTGCGACTGGTGAAGGGCAATTTCGGCCGTGGTGATGCAATCGCCATTATCGGTGCGGAAGGCCGTGAAGTCGCTCGTGGTCTTGCGGGTTACGATGCTGAAGAGGCGCGTCTTATCATCGGTCACAAGTCCAACGAGATCGAGGCGATCCTCGGTTATGTCGGGCGGGCGGCCATGATTCATCGTGACGATCTGGTGATGACGGGCGCTGCCGTCAAAGTTAAAAATGCAAAGAAGGATGAGGTCCATGCCTGAACAGGCCGTGAAGCAGAGCCATGATATTGACGCGCTGATGATCACCATCGGCGCTCAGGCGAAAGCTGCTTCGCGACCGTTATCCATCGCCGGCACAGACCAGAAGAACCGCGCGCTGTTTGCCATGGCCTCCGCCATCGAGGCATCCAGGGATGCGATCCTCGCCGCCAACAGGAAAGATCTGGCCGCGGCGGAAAGTGCAGGCCTTGCCGCTTCCTTCGTGGACAGGCTGACCCTCAACGATGCAAGGATCGCCGGTATTGCCGAAGGCATCCGTTCGGTGGCGGCGCTGCCCGATCCGGTAGGCGAAGTCATCGCCGCCTGGGATCGTCCGAATGGGCTGAAGATCGAGCGCGTGCGCACGCCGCTCGGCGTCATCGGCGTGATCTACGAAAGCCGCCCGAACGTGACGGCGGACGCCGGCGCATTGTGCCTGAAGGCGGGCAATGCCGTTATCCTGCGCGGCGGCTCGGATTCGCAACATTCATCGCGTGCTATCCATACCTGCCTCGTGGAAGGTCTGAAGATAGCCGGTCTTCCCGAGCATGCCATTCAGCTGGTGCCGGTGACCGACCGCGCCGCTGTCGGCGCGCTTCTCAGCGGCCTGAACGGCACGGTTGACGTCATCGTGCCACGCGGCGGCAAAAGCCTCGTGGCGCGGGTGCAGTCGGAAGCCCGTGTACCGGTTTTCGCGCATCTGGAAGGCATTTGTCATGTCTACATCGACAAATCGGCCGATCTCGACATGGCGAAACGTATCGTCGTCAACGCCAAGATGCGTCGCACCGGTATTTGCGGGGCGGCTGAAACGCTGCTGGTGGATGCCGCTGCCGTGTCCACCCATCTTGCGCCGCTCGTCAAGGCCTTGATCGAAGCCGGCTGCGAAGTGCGCGGTTCGCAGGCCGTTCGCGATGTGGTGGCGGGTCTCGCACCGGCAACGGAAGAGGACTGGCGCACCGAATATCTCGATGCGATCATTTCGGTCGCCGTGGTGGAGGGTATTTCAGGCGCGATCGAGCATATCGGCACCTATTCGTCCAACCACACCGAGGCGCTTATCGCCGAGGATCCCGATGTAGTCGCGCGCTTCTTCAACGAACTCGATTCGGCCATTCTCCTGCACAATGCCTCGACGCAGTTCGCGGACGGCGGCGAATTCGGCATGGGTGCTGAAATCGGCATTGCCACGGGCAAGATGCATGCGCGCGGCCCGGTCGGCGTCGAGCAGCTCACCTCGTTCAAATACCGGGTGCATGGCACCGGCCAGACACGGACCTGATATTTGCCGGCTGACAAGCGCCTCGACAGACGTTATCTCACCATGCCGCATGTGGAGCGCGGCATGGTTGTCGGCCTGTTCGGTGGTTCTTTCAATCCGCCACATGCCGGTCACGCGCTTGTTGCAGAGATTGCGCTGCGCAGGCTCGGTCTCGATCAGCTGTGGTGGATGGTGACGCCAGGCAATCCGCTGAAAAGCCGTTCGGAGTTGGCGTCTCTGGAGGAGCGCATCGCCGCCTGCGAAAAGCTGGTTCACGACCCGCGCATCAAGGTGACGGCGTTCGAAAAATCACTGGGGATGAGCTATACGGCCAATACGCTCGCCAAGGTGAAGGCGAAAAATCCGCATGTCCGTTTCATCTGGATCATGGGAGCGGATAATCTGAAAAGCTTCCATCGCTGGCAGAAATGGCGGCGGATCGCGGAGACATTTCCGATTGCCGTGATCGATCGGCCAGGTTCCACGCTCTCTTATCTTTCCTCCACCATGGCGCAGGCCTTCAGCCATGCACGGGTGGATGAGGACGATGCCGGCGTTTTGTGGAAAAAAGCGGCCCCTGCCTGGGTCTTCATTCACGGTCCGCGCTCGACGCTCAGCTCCACGGCGCTGCGCAACGGTCGTAAATGACGCCTTCGATCACAAATGATGTATGTGCCGGGTGTCGATGGGTCCATATCTTGAAAAGTTAATGCTTTGATGCCACCTTTATTGTGTGACGCAGAGAATCGCGTCGCCAGTACCTGTTTTGTCACTCTTGGAAAGGAAAACCTCTGACAACAGTACACGCCAAGGGAAGAGCATTTGTTGCTATCCCGAAGGGCCAGGACAGTGGCGCCGATGCCGCCGGCCATGCCCTCGAAACCGTCCTCGCGAGCCTCGAGGACTCCAAGGCTGAAGATATCGTCTCTCTCAACATTGCCGGAAAATCGGCGCTTGCGGACTACATGGTCGTGGTCTCCGGGCGGTCGAACAGGCATGTTTCGGCGATTTGCGAGCATCTTCTCAAGGACATGAAGGATGAAGGGTTCGGAAACGCCCGCGTCGAAGGTCTCGAGACCGGAGACTGGGTGCTGATCGATACCGGCGACATCATCGTTCACGTGTTCCGACCGGAAATCCGCGCCTTCTACAACATTGAAAAAATGTGGGCGACGCCGGACATGCCGGAAGAGACGCTGCATTGATGCGGTGAGCCTTTGAGCGAGTGCATCGCTTTTGCCGAAGATCATATCTGACTTCGGAAACGGTGCCTCTGGCCGGAAATCAGGCCGGCCGCATAGGAATCCGCAGGCTATGCTGTTAAGAGCGTGACCCTGTTGGGTCACGACGAATGCAGGTTTGCGATGCGGATTTCAATTTTTGCGGTGGGACGGCTGAAATCCGGCCCCGAAAAGGATCTTGCGGCCCGTTATATCGAGCGCCTGGCAAAGACCGGCCCGGCGATCGGGCTGGAGTTTTCGCGGGTGATCGAGGTTGCCGAAAGCCGCGCTTCCAATGCGGAGACCCGCAAGCGCGAAGAAGCCGCGATGCTGGAAAAACATTTGGCCGATGGTGCTGCCCTCGTGCTGCTGGACGAGCGCGGAAAGGCGCTGGACAGTCCCGCCTTTGCTTCATTCTTTGGCGATTTGCGCGATAGCGGCAAGCGAGACCTCGTGATCGCCATAGGCGGAGCCGATGGGCTCGATCCCGCGCTCTACGACAAGGCGGCGGCCGTTCTCAATCTCGGCAAGCTGACATGGCCGCATCAGATCGTTCGTATCCTGATCGCAGAGCAGCTTTACCGTGCCGTGACGATCCTCTCCGGTCATCCCTATCATCGCGTTTGATCGGGTTTCGATTCGGATAATTGTCTCAATTTCAACATGAAGCTCCGCGACACGACTGACAGCGTACGGCTCTGGCCGCGGCCTTTCCATGGCCTCTTGGAAGATCGCGGCAAAATCCCTAATATCGGCGCTTCTGCTTCGGCATCAAAGAAAGTTCACATGGACAACAGGCCTCAACGAAAACGGCACGCTGCCCTTGCGGGCGCGGTTATTGCTGCTTTCGTCATGGGGAGCGGTCCGACCTATTCGCGCGACGATGCGGGCGCCGTTCCCGCCGCAGGCGATGATTCGTCGCCGGATGCGCTGCAGACGCTGGAGAAGCGCCGCGACCAGAACCGGCAGGATCTGGAGGAACTGGTCGACAGCATCGGTCTTTCGGAAGACAAGACAAGGAAGCTTGAGGAAAGCATCGCCTCCCTCAATCAGGATAGCGCCCGCATCCGGGAAGAGCTGATCGCATCGGCTGCCCGGCGCAAGGCGCTGGAAACCAAGATCAGCGACGGTGAGGATCGCCTGGCCAAGCTTTCCGTGCGGGAGGATGGCGTCAAGGCGTCGCTGCGTGAAAGACGCGGCGTGCTGGCGGAGGTTCTGGCGGCGTTGCAGCGCATGGGCCGAAACCCGCCCCCCGCCCTTCTCGTCTCGCCGGAGGATGCGCTGGCGTCGGTGCGAAGCGCCATTCTTCTCGGCGCCGTCGTGCCCGGCATTCGCGGTGAAACCGACAAGCTGGTTGCCGCTCTCAAAGAATTGACCGATCTGAGACAGGCAATCGCTCGCGAAAAGGACGATCTTACGGGTATGATGACGGCAAGTCTGGAAGAGGAAAAACGCCTCGACCTGCTGATTGCCGAAAATGACCGCAAGAATACTCAGACGGCGGCGGAGCTGGAGGCGGAACGCAAGCGATCTGAGGAGCTTGCAAGCAAGGCGACGAGCCTCGAGGGGCTGGTCAGTTCGCTCGAAGGCGAGATTACCTCGGTGCGGGAGGCGAAGGAAAAGGCGCGGGCGGAAGAGCAGCGCCTGGCCCGTCTTTCGGAGGCGGAACGCGAAAAGGAGCGGGCCGCGGCCGAGGCTGGAATGCCCGATAAAAACCGTATTGCGCCCGCATATCCCTTCGCGAGTTTGAAGGGAAAGCTGGAGCTGCCGGTTACCGGCGAAGTGTTGCGGCGCTTCGGCGATGCGGACGGAACGGGCCACTTTTCCAAGGGAATTGTCGTCGCGAGCGGACCGGAAGCCATCGTGACGGCGCCTGCAGACGGCTTCGTGGTGTTTGCCGGAGATTTTCGCAGTTATGGCCGGATGATCATCCTCAATACGGGTGATGGATATCATGTGGTGATGACGGGCATGGACAATGTGAGGACGCGGCAGGGAATGTTCGTGTTCTCCGGAGAGCCCATCGCCTCCATGGGTGCAAAAAGAGTAGCGAGTGCAGCAGCATTGGCGCTGGAAACCGACAGGCCAACGCTCTACATTGAGTTCAGGAAAGATGGTGTACCGGTTGATTCTCAACCGTGGTGGACCGCAAAAAATACCGGAAGGGCGCACAATGATTCGTAAGGTTTCGCTTCTCCTTATCGGTGGGCTTATGGGCGCCACGGCGATGAGCGTGATTTATTCGGCGAGCATGCCGGCACAGGCGGCCGGGCCTTCGACCTATAAGGAACTGTCGATCTTTGGCGATGTGTTCGAGCGCGTGCGCGCACAATATGTGACGCCGCCGGATGATGAGAAGCTGGTGGAAAACGCCATCAACGGCATGCTGAGCTCGCTCGATCCGCATTCGAGCTTCATGAATGCCAAGGATGCCAACGACATGCGCACCCAGACCAAGGGTGAATTCGGCGGTCTCGGCATCGAAGTGACCATGGAGAACGAGCTCGTCAAGGTCATTACGCCGATCGACGATACACCGGCTTCCCGTGCAGGCATTCTCGCCGGCGACTTCATTTCGGAAATTGACGGTACGCCGGTTCGTGGCCTGAAGCTGGAACAGGCGGTCGAAAAGATGCGCGGCGCGGTGAAAACGCCTATCAAGCTGACGATCATCCGCCAGGGCGCCGACAAGCCGCTCGAATTCACCGTTATGCGCGATGTCATTGCCGTTCGCGCGGTGAAGTCCCGCGTCGAGGGCGACAATGTCGGTTATCTGCGCGTCATCTCCTTTACCGAGAAGACCTATGACGATCTCGAAAAGGCGATCAAGAAGATCAAGGCGGATGTGCCGGCCGACAAGCTGAAGGGTTATGTGCTCGACCTTCGCCTCAATCCGGGTGGTCTGCTCGATCAGGCGATCAATGTCTCCGACGCCTTCCTCGAGCGTGGCGAGGTTGTTTCGACCCGTGGCCGTAACCCCGACGAGACCCGCCGCTTCAACGCGACGGCTGGCGATCTGACCGATGGCAAGCCGGTAATCGTGCTCGTCAACGGCGGTTCGGCTTCGGCTTCGGAAATCGTTGCCGGCGCCCTGCAGGATCTGCGCCGTGCGACCGTGGTCGGCACGCGTTCCTTCGGCAAGGGTTCGGTCCAGACGATCATTCCGCTCGGCGAGGCGGGTGCGTTGCGCCTGACCACGGCGCTCTATTATACGCCGTCGGGTAAATCGATCCAGGGTACGGGCATTGAGCCTGACATCAAGGTCGAACAGCCATTGCCGCCCGAGTTGCAGGGCAAGGTGACCACCGAAGGTGAATCCGGTCTTTCCGGCCACATCAAGGGTCAGAGCGAAACCGACGAAGGTTCGGGTTCCTCCGCTTATGTTCCGCCGGAAGCCAAGGATGACATCCAGCTCAACTATGCTCTGGACCTGTTGCGCGGCGCAAAGACGGATCCGTCTTTCCCGCCGAACCCGGAAAAGGCTGTGGTCAACAAGCAGTAAGATAGTGCGCCGGTCAGCCGGCGCATTTCATCTATTGCCCAACCGTTTGGACGGATCGTTCATTGCCTTCGGACCTGCGAAAACCGCTTCTGGGTCGTCAGAAAAAAAGCGCCGGTATCAACCGGCGCTTTTCCGTCATTATGGCTCTGTCGGTGCTTGCGGTTTTCTCAATCGGCGGCCTGTCGGTCTATACGGCGCTTTCGCCCGGCAATTTGCAGAAGACGGCGAACGGGCCGGATGCACAGCCTCAGCTTGCCGAAAAGACGCCTGAAATCGCACCGGCCGATGTAACGACTCCCGGCGACGCCGCCGGTCTCCAGCCGCAAAGCGGCCGCTCGGGCGCCAATATCAATCGCGAGACGATGCCTGACGGCAATGTCGTATCGGTTTACTCTCCCCGCCCGCGCGAGAGTGACGGGCCCGTGCTGATGAGCGGCCAGACCTATGGTCAGGATCCGCGCATGGCGACGCGACCCAATGAGGAACTGCTGGAAGAAACCGCGTTTGGCAAATTGCCGGTTGTCGGTGCGGATGGTTTGCGGCCGATGGAGCAATATGCGCGGCCCTGGTCTGGTGCACGCGGCACCCGGGTGGCGATCGTGGTCGGCGGGCTGGGTCTCAGCCAGACGGGGTCGCAAAAAGCGATCCGGGAGCTGCCGCCGGAGGTGACGCTCGGTTTTGCCGCCAGCGGCAACAGCCTGCAGCGCTGGATGCAGGAAGCGCGCCGACAGGGACATGAAATCCTCCTGCAGATACCGCTTGAGCCTTTCGGTTACCCCGGCACCAATCCCGGCCCGGACACCCTGCTGGCGGGTGATCTCGCCAAGGTCAACATCGACCGGCTGCATCGCTCCATGGCGAAGATCACCAATTACACTGGCATCATGAATTATCTCGGCGGGCGTTTCCTTGCCGAGCAGGCGGCGCTGGAGCCGGTAATGCGCGACATCGGCAAGCGTGGCCTGCTGTTTCTGGATGATGGTTCTTCGGCGCAGTCGCTGAGCGGCGGCATTGCCAAGGCGATTTCCGCGCCACAGGGTTTTGCCGATATTCTGCTCGACAGTGAAGTCACCGAAGCTGCCATTCTGCGCAAGCTGGACGAACTGGAGCGAATTGCACGGCGTAACGGCCAGGCGATCGGCGTTGCTTCGGCTTTCGATGAAAGCGTTGCCGCGATCTCCAAGTGGTCGCGCGAGGCTGGCGGGCGCGGCATCGAGATTGTCGGTGTTTCTGCGCTTGTTTCCGGGCAGGCAGGGCAGTAAACCTTGCGTGCGGCCATTTCTGGCGCTCAGACAGTGCGGGTTTCCCATGACAATCAAAGCAGAAGATTTGCCTTACCGTCCCTGTGCGGGAATTATGGTGCTGAACGCCGAGGGCCTTGTCTGGGCCGGCAGGCGCATCAAGGAAGGCAATTCCGAATATGACGGCTCACCGCATCTGTGGCAGATGCCGCAGGGCGGCATCGATGACGGTGAACGGCCTCTGACGGCCGCCATTCGCGAACTCTACGAAGAAACAGGCATGAAAACGGTGAGCCTGCTTGCGGAGGCGAGCGACTGGATTCACTATGACCTGCCACCCGAACTGATCGGTATCGGTCTCAGGGGCAAATATCGCGGGCAGGCACAGCGCTGGTTTGCGTTCCGTTTCGAAGGCGACGAAAGCGAGATCCAGATCGATCCGCCGCCGACCGGGCACACGGCCGAATTCGACGCGTGGGACTGGAAGCCGATGGAAAGCCTGCCGGAACTCATCGTGCCGTTCAAGCGCGCCGTATACGAGCAGGTCGTGGCGGAGTTCCAGCACCTTTCCGGAAAATAAAAAAGGCGGCCAAGGCCGCCTTTTCTGTTTTGTCGCCAGTGCTTATTCCGCTTCGTTGGCGGAATCGGCGTTGAGCTGGCCGTATTTTTCCTCGCCGATCTTGCCGAGCAGTTCGAGCTGGGTTTCGAGAAAGTCGATATGGCCTTCCTCGTCGATCAGCAGTTCTTCGAAAAGCTTCATGGAGACGTAGTCTCCGGCCTCATAACAGATATCACGCGATTTCTTGTAGGAGGTGCGGGCGTCATATTCGCCGGCAAGGTCGGATTCCAGAACTTCCTTGACGTTCTGGCCGATGCGCAGGGGCGCGACGGTCTGAAGGTTGGGATGGCCTTCAAGGAAGATGATGCGTGCGACCAGCTTGTCGGCGTGCTGCATTTCCTCGATGGATTCAGCACGTTCCTTTTTGGCGAGCTTCGTGTAGCCCCAGTCTTCCAGCAAACGATAGTGAAGCCAGTACTGGTTTACCGCACCGAGTTCGAGAAAAAGGGCCTCGTTAAGCCGCTCGATGACTTTTTTGTCGCCTTTCAATGTCCGCTCTCCTGTTCTCTTCATGGAATTGCTTCAGGCGGGACATAAAATCAAAAACATCGGCCTCAGTCGAGTGGCGACGGGCATGATATTCTTCAGTGGTTTTGATGATCAGGTCGACAACGGTGGGGAAACAGCCGCAACAGCGACCGCGTTTTTCCATGGCGTGATACACTTTTGCAGGAACGATGAGCTGCCAACAGTCCTCGTCGAGGAGCTCGTTGATGACGTCCCGGATATCGTGATCGGTGATGTAATTGCAGCTGCAAACCAGCATGATGGACTGCCTGTATGACGCAACACGTTGTTTTCGTTCTTAAACCAAAACAGGACAGCAAATGTCAAGAAAAACCTCTTAATGAGTCGCTGAGGATTTTCTAGACTCATTCTAAACTATACAAAAACTATCGTATTTTCATTAGTTTAGGCTACGTGTCATTCCAGTGTTTCATCTTCAAGTTTTTGTGCGCGGCAAGATTATTGAAGCCGAGATCACGGAAAGTTTACTGGGTTCAGGAGGCCGGGAAGTCAGGATCGACGGCCCTCAAGCGAAATATTGTCCGCCATTGGCCGTCATGGTCGAACCGGTGATGAAACCGGCCTCGTCGGAAACCAGAAACAGAACGCAGCGTGCGATTTCTTCCGGCTCACCCAACCGTCCAACGGGAATTTGCGGCACGATCCGTTCTGCCAGAACCTTCTCCGGTATAGCTCTCACCATCTCCGTGCCGATATAGCCGGGGCAGATGGCGTTAACGGTAATATTGCGGCTGGCGCCTTCCTGGGCGAGCGCCTTGGTAAACCCGATGTCGCCCGCTTTCGAGGCGGAATAATTGGCCTGTCCCGCCTGGCCTTTCTGGCCATTGATGGAGGAGATGTTGACGATGCGGCCGAAGCCGCGGTCGCGCATGCCCGGCCATACGGGGTGGGTCATGTTGAACACGCCGGTAAGGTTGGTATCGATAACCTCGCGCCATTGCTGCGGCGACATTTTATGGAACATCGCATCGCGGGTGATGCCGGCATTGTTGACGAGCACCTCGACGGGACCGAAGGTCTCTTCCACCCTGGCTATGCCATTGACGCAGGCGTCATAGTCGCGCACGTCCCACTGAAAAGCGGGGATGCCGGTTTCTTTCTGGAATGCTTCCGCCCTGTCCGTCGTGAAGGCATAATTGACGGCCACCCGGTAGCCGGCCGCCTGCAGGGCGCGGGCGATTGCGGCGCCTATGCCGCTCGTCCCGCCGGAAATCAACGCAACCCGGCTCATATCGGCCTCCATGACCTGTCATTGAAGCGCCTGCATATGCGAGGATGCTTCCATATCTTGCAGAACTTGTTCGTCGTGCTCACCGGCCACAGAAATGCGGCCAATGGGAGGCCGCTTCTACCCTATTGCGCGCTGAACCGGAATTGCTTTTTGCCAAGTCGTGCGGCGGTTTCAGAGTGCTTCGATGCACATGGCGACACCCATGCCGCCGCCGATGCAGAGCGTTGCGAGACCCTTCGACACGTTACGGCGGCGCATTTCGAAAATCAGGGTGTTGAGGACACGCGCACCGGATGCGCCGATCGGATGACCGATGGCAATCGCCCCGCCATTGACGTTGACGATCGCAGGATCAAGGCCAAGTTCGCGCACCACGGCGCAGGACTGGGCCGCAAAGGCTTCGTTGGCTTCCACAAGGCCAATATCGCCGATCGACCAGCCGGCCTTTGCCAGCGCCTTGCGGGAGGCAGGGATAGGACCGGTGCCCATGATTTGCGGATCAACGCCTGCCGTCGCCCAGGAGGCGATACGGGCGAGCGGCTTGATGCCGCGCTTTCCTGCTTTCTGTTCCGACATCAAAAGCGTGGCGGCGGCGCCATCGTTCAGACCGGAGGCGTTGCCGGCCGTGACCGTCCCTTCCTTGTCGAAGGCGGGGCGCAGCTTGGCCATGGTTTCCAGCGAAGCTCCGGCGCGGATATGCTCATCTGTATCAATGACGATATCGGCTTTGCGGCCCTTCACCGTGAAAGCCACGATCTCATCTGCAAAACGGCCAGCGCTTTGCGCGGCTTCGGCCTTGTTTTGCGATGCGACGGCGAATTGGTCCTGCTCGTCGCGTGAAAGCTGCCATTGGCGGGCGATGTTTTCAGCGGTGATGCCCATGTGGTAGCCATAAAAGGCGTCGGTGAGGCCATCTTTCAGCATGGTGTCGATCATCTTGAACTCGCCCATCTTCACGCCGCCGCGCAAATGGGCGCAGTGAGGCGCCATGGACATGGATTCCTGGCCGCCGGCAATGATGATGTTTGCGTCGCCGGTCGCGATCTGCTGCATGCCGAGGGCCACGGCGCGCAGGCCGGAGCCGCAAAGCTGATTGAGACCGAAGGCGGTCGCTTCCTGTGGAATGCCGGCCTTCATGGCAGCCTGCCGCGCCGGGTTCTGCCCCTCGCCCGCCGTCAGGACCTGACCGAGAATGACTTCATCGATTTCGTTTGCCGCGACACCGGCACGCTCCAGCACAGCGCTGATGACGGTCGCCCCGAGTTCGTGGGCTGGCGTATTGGCGAAGTGGCCATTGAAAGAGCCGACGGCTGTGCGCGCGGCGCTGGCAATCACGATTGAAGGCAGGGTCATCAGTTTTCTCCTCACTTGCGGGCGGAGACTGGCAAAGCTTTCAATACAAGTCAAATGGCGAAAGTTGCTTTAAAAGATGTTGCTAAATCACACTGAAATCTTGCGGAAAATTGCTGCGCAAAAAACAAACTGTTGCGATGCACAAAACATTTGTCAGAGGGCTCGTTTTGCGCATACACTTTGCGCCGGGAAGAGCAAGAAGACCAAAAAACAAGAAAATACCATCATCGCGAGGAGGCGGGCATGGCGAAACACGACGGCGAAACAATCATTAAAAAATACGCCAACCGGCGGCTCTACAATACCGGCACCAGCACCTATGTGACGCTCGATGATCTGGCGCAGATGGTCAAGCGCGGCGAGGACTTCAAGGTTCAGGATGCCAAGTCCTCCGAAGACATCACGCATGCGGTGCTGACGCAGATCATCGTCGAACAGGAGGCCAAAACCGGCAATACGTTGCTGCCGACGGCGTTTCTGCGGCAATTGATCTCCTATTACGGCGACCAGATGCAGATGGTCGTGCCGACATTTCTCGAACATTCGATGAAGACCTTTTCCGACCAGCAGAGCCAGATGCAGGAGCATATGGCCAAGGCTTTCGGTGATGGCTCGCTTGCCCGCAATTTTCAGGCGCCGCTGCAAATGATGGAAGAGCAGATCCGTCGCAATACAGAACTGTTCCGGCAGGCGATGCAGGGTTTTACACCTTTCGCAATGCCGCAGGCGCCCAAGGAAACCCGCAAGCCGAATGCATCCGAAATCGATGAGCTGAAGGCGCAGTTGCGCGCATTGCAGCAAAAGCTCGATCAGCTTTGATCCTGTCGGGCCGATGCCCGGTTTCAGCAAACCGCATCGGCTTTTGCTTCAGATTTTCAGCCTGCCGTTCTTTCCGGCACGCGCAGCAACAGCAGGAACCCTGATCCCAGAAATACGATGAGCGTCGCCATGCCGATATGGGCTGAGCCGCTTATTGTGGTTGCTATGGAAAACGACAGCGTCGCCATGAAGCTGGTGGCGCGTCCGGAGAGCGCATAGATACCGAAATAACGGCCCGCCTCCGCCACGGTGATGTTGCGGGCAAGATAAGATCGTGACGAGGCCTGAACGGGGCCGAAGGCAAGGCCGATCAAAACGCCATAAAGCAGATAGGCCTTTTCCGCGCCGGTGGCAAAGATGCCGCCATTATCTGCGGTCGACAATTGTATCCACCCGAAAAGGGTGGAGCCCTTTTCCGTTGAGACGATTCCGAGCGTGGCCAGCAACAGAAGCACGAGACTGATGAGGATGGTGATGCGCGACCCGAGCTTGTGGTCGACGCGCCCGGCGGCAAAGCAGCCAGCGATGGCAACGATATTGAGCAGGATGCCGAAGAGGCCGATTTCCATCGTTGCCCAGCCGAACATGCCGGCGGCGAAGGCCCCGCCGAGAATGAGAACGCCATTGACGCCATCCTGATAAAGCATGCGCGCAATCAGAAACCGCAACAGCACGGGGCGGTAGCGCAGCTCGCGCAGCGTGATCTTTAGTTCTCCCAATCCCGAGCGGATCGCGGCTGCGAAGGGCAAGCCCTTTTCAGCATCGGGAGTGAGAAGAAACATCGGCAGAATGAAGATGAGATACCAGAGCGCCGCGAGCGGTCCGGTTATTCTGGCATCCTCGCCGGTTGCAGGATCGAGGCCGAAAAGAGGCTTGATGCCGGCGATGGTCACCCCGGTCTGTGGATTTGCGGCCAGAAGCGTCACCACGGCAATCAGCACCACCATACCGCCGAGATAACCGAGCCCCCAGGCGAGATTGGAAATGCGCCCGACATTTTGTGGGTTGGTCAGGCGCGGCATCATGGAATCGTTGAAGACGATGGAAAATTCCGCCGCGATGGAGGCGAGGATCATACAGACGATTGGCAGGATGAGCGGCGAACCGGGTGCGGCAAACCACAGGGAAAATAGACTAACAATCTTGATGACGGCAAAGAAGGCGATCCACGGCTTGCGTGCGCCAGACTGGTCAGCGATGGAGCCGAGAATGGGAGAGAAGAGGGCGATGATGATCGAAGACACCGTCGCCATGTTGCTCCATGTCGCCTGCGCTGAAATCGGATCGTCGGTAAGCCGTGCGACGAAATAAGGCCCGAAAACGAAGGTCGTGACGACCGTGAAAAACGGCTGCGCCGCCCAGTCGAACATCACCCAGCCCCAGATGCCGCGTTTGGCAACTACTGTTTCCGCATTTGGGGAAGGGACAGTCATTCATCGTCCTATCGGAAAATCGGGAAATAAAATGCGCGACGCGGGTGCATCGGTCTTGTCTGGCGCCATCCGGGGAGACCCGGATGGCGTTTTTTGAGGCTGCCGATCAGCGTGCCTGAACAATATCGCCAAGCAGCCCGGCCGCGACCGTCAGACGGGCAAGGTTGGTATCGCCGCTGTCGCTGAGCGCGCCGAGTTCGGAGACGATGCGGTTGACCCGCACGCGGTCCGCCGCATACCAGGCCTGAACCGGATCCTTTTCCTTGGCATATTCGGTCAGCGCGGAGATGACGATCCGGCGTCGCGACGAGGAGATCTGGTCCTGGCTGCGCAGGAGAGCCAGGCTCTCGTAATGATCCGCCGGTGTGATGCGCTGGCTTGCATCCAGCAGACGCGCGACGCGGAAGGTCGACGAGACCGTGGCATAGCTTTCGGCGGCGCGGGCAAGCGTGGTGCCGGCGCTTTCGGCGATGCGCATGATCTCAGGCACATAGACGAGCAGGGAAAGCGTATCGAGTTCCTCCAGAAGACCGGAAGGAACGCCGTCGATTTCCGTGACGTCGAGTTCGCGACGATACTTCGCAGCTGCCGGCGATAGTGTCTTGATGGCGGTTTTCAGGCGCTCGATTTCGGTCGCCATGTCACCTGCGGCCGCACCGGCGCTCCCGGTTTGCAGGTAAAGCCTGCTCGCATCCGAGAAGATGCGCGTGATCGTGGCATAAAGCCCGTTCTGGACTTCACCGCCAACCTTGCCGTCAAGCGCGTCGACTTCGCTCCACAGGCGTTTGAGACCGAAACCATCCTCGACGATCACCGCCGCCTTGACAACGTCGGCCGCCAGAAGGCCGCTCGCATCGGCAAGTTTCTGCACAAAGCCCGGGCCGCCGCGATTGACGACGGCATTGGCGAGCGCGGTCGCGACGATTTCGCGATGCAGACGATGCGATTTGATATCGTCTGCATAGTTCTTCTGCATCTTGGCCGGGAAATAATCGACCAGAAGATGCTGGAGATAGGGTTCGTCGGGAAGCGTGCTTGCCACCAGTGCATCGAACAAGGTGAGCTTGGCATAGGAAAGGAGCACGCCGATTTCCGGCCGGGTCAGCGGTTTGCCGGTGGCGTATCTTTCGCTGAATTCGGCATTGTTCGGCAGGGTCTCGACCTTGCGGTTCAGTTGTCCGGTCGCCTCCAGCGCGCTCATCAGGCGGCCGAGTTCTTCGCGGTTCGAAAGGCCCAGCCGCTCCGTCAGCGAGATCGCCAGCGATTGCAGGTAGTTGTTGCGCAGTACTAGCTGCGCCACTTCCGGCGTCATGGAAGCAAGAAGCTGGTTGCGTTTCGGCATCGTCAGGCGACCGCTGTTAACGGCGGAGGCAAGCGCGATCTTGATGTTGACCTCGACGTCCGAGGAGTTCACTCCAGCCGAGTTGTCGATGGCGTCGGAATTGCATCGCCCGCCCGAAAGCGCATAGGCGATGCGCCCCTTCTGGGTGATGCCCAGATTGGCGCCTTCGCCGATGACCTTGGCGCGCAGCTCGGTTGCGTTGACGCGGATGGGGTCGTTCGCTCTGTCACCCACCTCGGCATTGGTTTCCACCGCCGCCTTGATGTAAGTGCCGATGCCGCCGAACCACAGAAGATCGGTTGGCGCCTTCAGGATGGCCGTCATGATCTCGAAGGGCGTGGCGACGGATTTGTCGATGCCGATGGCGGCCACAGCTTCCGGTGTCAGCGTCACCGATTTTTCGGAGCGCGAGATGATCATCGCGCCGGCGGAGAGGGCCGAACGATCGTAATCCTGCCAGCTGGAACGCGGCAGTTCGAAAAGCCGCTTGCGTTCGGCAAAGGACTTGTCGGTGTCGGGATCCGGATCGATGAAAATATCGCGGTGATCGAAGGCGGCGATAAGCCTGATCTTTTCCGACAGCAGCATGCCGTTGCCGAAAACGTCGCCGGACATATCGCCCACGCCCGCCACCGTGAAGGGGGTGGTCTGGATGTCGGTGTCCATTTCACGGAAATGGCGTTTCACCGTTTCCCAGGCGCCACGGGCGGTAATACCCATCTTCTTGTGGTCGTAACCGGCCGAACCGCCCGATGCGAAGGCGTCGTCCAGCCAGAAACCGGCCTCATGGGCAAGACCGTTTGCCGTATCGGAGAAGGTTGCTGTTCCCTTGTCGGCGGCGACGACGAAATAGGGGTCGTCACCGTCGAGCCGCAGCGTGTCGGCTGGCGGCACGATGGCATCGTCGACGATATTGTCGGTGATGGACAGCAGGGTGCGGATATAGGTCTTGTAGGCCTCGCGGCCGGCGTTGAACACCTCGTCGCGGGAGCCGCCGGCCGGCAGATTCTTCGGGAAGAAGCCGCCCTTGGCCCCGACCGGAACGATGACCGCATTCTTGACCTGTTGCGCCTTGACGAGGCCGAGCACCTCCGTGCGGTAATCCTGGCCGCGATCCGACCAGCGCAGACCGCCGCGTGCGACCTTGCCGAAGCGCAGATGCACGCCTTCGACCTCGGTTCCGTAGACGAAGATTTCGCGGAAGGGACGTGGGTCGGGCAGGCCGTCCAGATGTTTCGGATCGAACTTGAAGGCCAGCAGGTCACGCGGCGTGCCGTCGGCATTTTTCTGGAAGTAGTTGGTGCGCAGGGTCGCGTCGATGGCGTTGACGTAACGCCTGAGCGTGCGGTCCTCGTCGAGATTGGGAACACCGCTCAATGCCGATTCGATTGCCTTGTGTATTTCGGCAAGTTTCTTCAGCCGCTTCTTTTCATCGACAGACGGATCGAAGCCGGCCTTGAACAGCGCGAAAATATTGCGGGAAATCGCCGGATACTTATAGAGCGTTTCGGAAATATGCTCCTGCGAATAGACGATGCCGGTCTGGCGGAGATAACGCGCATAGGCGCGCAGTACGGAGACTTCGCGCACGGTGAGGCCGCAGGCGAGGATCAGGCGGTTGAAGTTGTCATTGTCGACCTTGCCGGAGAAGGCGGCGAGGAAAGCTTCTTCGAGTTTCTGTCCATAGTGCGGCAGATCGAGCGTCGTTCCCTTGGCGACGGACAGTTCCATGTCGTGCAGCACGATGTCGCGCTTTTCGCCATCCGAAACGACGCCGATATCGAAGGTGCGTTCGCTGATGACGTTGAAACCGAGATTTTCGAGCAACGGCACGCGACGTGAAAGCGGCAGATGGCCGTCCCGGTGGAAAATCTTCAGCGACAGCGTCTCCGCCGACTGACCTTCCTGCTGGTAAAATTCGATGCGGACCGGTTCGCCCTTCGCGGCGCCCAGAATATCCGGCATGTCGCCGATCGCTTCTTCCGGCGTGAAGGCTTCCTGATAGGCCTGATCGACCTCCAGCACGGGTGCACCCGGCTCGGAGAGGGCGACGAAATGGTCTATCCAGCGCGCCGCGATGTCGCTGACGGCGTCTTCGAGCTTGTCCTGGGCGATGCGCGGCGTCTTGCCTTCCGTTCGGCCGACAATGAAGTGGACGCGGGCGACGGCGCCTTCGGGGAAGGCGGGGTAATAGGCGGAAATATGCCCGTCATAGACCCTGCTCAGATAATCGCCGATCTTCTCGCGTACATAAGAATTATACTCCTCGCGCGGAACGAAGATGATGGCCGAAACGAAACGGTCGAAACGGTCGATACGTGCAAGAACGCGCACGCGCGGCCGGTCGCTCAGTTCCATGATCTGCTCGACGAAGCGGATCAGAAGATCGGTTTCGATCTGGAAGAGATCGTCACGCGGATAGGCTTCCAGCGTGTTCTGCAGGATACGCCCTGAGTGGCTGTTCGGATCGAAGCCGAAATGCCGCTCGACTTCCGCCACCTTGGCGCGCAGCAGCGGTATCTGCTTGACCGAGCGCGTATAGGCGGTGGCGGTGAAGAGGCCGACGATGCGCAGTTCGCCGATGACATTGCCGTCCTCGTCGAAGCGCTTGATGCCGATGTAATCCATATAGGCGCGGCGGTGCACGATGGATTTCACATTGGCCTTGGTGACGATGAGGAAATCCGGGCCGTCGAGGAAGGCAAGGATTTCCGGCGTCGTCGTCACGGCATTCTTGCCGAGACGCAGCACGCGGACATCCGGATCGCTGAGGCTGCCGAGGCCGACGCCGTCACCGCGCTCGATCTTCGCGTTCTTTCCTTTACCGGAATAGGTGTAGTCACGCATGCCGAGGAAGGTGAAATTGTCGTTGCGAAGCCAGTTGAGGAATTCGACGGCTTCCATACGCTCGGTCTTGCGCCGTGACGAGCCGCGCTTGGACAATTCATCCAGCGCCTCGTCGAGTTTCGCTAGCATGGGCCGCCAGTCGCGATAGGCGAGCTGAACCTGCGTCAGCACGAAGCGCAGTCTTTCTTCCAGCGCTGCGGCGGCTTGCGGCGTGAGCGGCGCGATATGCAGCTGGATGAGGCTGATATTTTCAGCGGGATCATCCTCGGGTTCCGCAAGACGGTAGCCTGCCTGCGCGCTTTCGTCGCGCACCAGGATCGGGTGCACCGCGAGGTAAAGACCGCGATAGCTGCTGGTGACCTCGCCCATGACGGAATCGTAAAGGAAGGGCATATTGCGGCCGATAATGGTCAGGACCGTTACCGGAATATCCCGCGGCGAAACGCCCTCCACCTGGGAGATGTCGATGTACGGAGCGTCTCCGGTCCAGTGCGAAAGCGCCTCGAAGCTGTGAGCGGCGCTCGCAGCCAGCATCTCAGCGGAATAATATTCTATATCGTCGGCGCTCGCCCTTCCATAAAGAATACCCGGATCAAGAAATTGGACATTTTCGGCAATTGCCTGCTGGCGCGCTTTTTCGATCTGTTTTTCGCGTTTTGGATTGTTTCTGTAGCCCATTTGACGTGGATTCCTCCAAAAATCACACTTTAATATAAAAAAGCATCGCCAATTTGCGGATTTTGCCTTTTCAGTCGAATCGGATATTGGCGTGGAATTACGAAGAGTTTAAGAGGCTTTCGTGTTTCTTCAGTTTGGAAACGAAATTTTTTTGCTCCTTTTGCCGTGAGGCCTGTCTCGAAGCATTTTGACAGTATTTCTGCGGCTAATTTTTAGGCGGTTCTTTGGCTGCCATGTGATGTTGCGGCCACGGTCGAAGCAAATTATTGATTTGCGCCTATTTTTGTGGTACACCAACGACACTGATCCACAGCGTGGCATTTGTGTGCCCAAAAACACCACGAAAGCAACACCTCTTTTGCACGCGGTTTCCGTGACATATCGAGCGTTTACGTTATCGAACCCCGCAAGACGGGAAGGTGTGTTTTTGCGTGCACGGCTGGACCAGTGCGGAGTCACCTGACGGTTCCCCCGTCTCATCAGGGCCTGACCGACCCAACCCCGGCATCCCCGGGTATGTAACAGGGAGTTTTTAGAACGAATGACGACCCAGCAGAAGAAATCTCCAGCACATCACGGTTTCAAGACCGGTGAAGCGATTGTGTATCCCGCTCATGGTGTCGGTACCATTTCTGCCATCGAGGAACAAGAAGTCGCCGGCATGAAGCTTGAGCTTTTTGTCATTGATTTCGAAAAGGACAAGATGCGTCTTAAAGTTCCCGTCGCCAAAGCCGTCAGCATCGGCATGCGCAAGCTTTCCGAAGGCGATTTTGTCGAGCGGGCGCTGAAAGTGGTGCAGGGCAAGGCGCGTGTGAAGCGTACCATGTGGTCGCGCCGCGCGCAGGAATATGATGCGAAGATCAATTCCGGCGATCTCATCGCGATTGCGGAAGTCGTGCGCGATCTCTACCGTGCGGAAAATCAGCCGGAGCAGTCCTATTCCGAGCGTCAGCTTTATGAAGCTGCTCTCGACCGCATGGCGCGCGAAATCGCCGCCGTCAACAAGATGTCCGAAACCGAGGCTGTTCGCCTGGTGGAAGTGAACCTTGCCAAGGGCCCCAAGCGCGGCAAGACCGTCGAAGAGGACGATTCTCAGGACGAAGCCGCTTAATAACCGGCTTTTTCCCTCTAAAAAAACCCGCCTTGATGGCGGGTTTTTTGTTGCCCGATTCCAGGCTGAAATTCACTCACAGGATGCGGATTTTCGTGCCTTTGCGCAGATGCGGCAGGATGCGCCGCATGTCACGGGGATGGAGGGCGACGCAGCCCGCCGTCGGCTCATATCCCGGTCTGATCAGATGCATGAAGATTGCCGAGCCGCGGTTGCGGCGTCTCGAGGTGATATTCCAGTCGAGCACCAGGCAGACGTCGTAGAGGCTGTCCTTGCGCATCATCTCTTCATAGCTCGCGGCGAAGGGCGCCTTGACCAGTCTGTTGTAACTGGGACTACGGGGCTCGTCGCACCACAGCATGGACTTGCGTGTTCGCTGCATCGGTAGTGCCGTGGCGATGCCGGCAAGGCGGTCGCCGCGATAAAACCCGTGCAGCAGGCCGATGGTGGAGATGGGAGATTTTCCGTCTCCCTCGCGTTTCAGCGCAGTGCGGCCATTGCGTCCGATCGCGGCGGGAAAGGTGAGATGCCCGAGCTGGACGATGGCGCGGCTGATTTTCGAGGGGGCGGGCCGAACCATGAGCGTCGATGCGCGTTTACGTTGTCTTACGGGCTGGGTGCTCATGTTTTTCACGAGATTTTGCTTTGCAGGTTATTCAACGTGAAGTCATAGCACTTCGTTATATCATGGCAATGGGTTGACCTTTTATCGGCAAACCGCTGAATTGGCTGGTAATTAGAGCGCCAGGCATCTTTTGGGATGCATAAGGGACGCTCTAACTCTTTTAAACTACGCATCGTGTCTCTCGAAAATCGAGCCTGATTTTTGGGCCGATGCGCTAAAGTAAGAAAGGCTGAGAATCCGAATGACGGCTCGCACTATCCTTCTGGTGGACGATGACGACGATCTTCGGGAGACGCTGACCGAGCAATTGTCTCCCTATGAGGAATTCTCGCTGCTCAGCGGCGCCAATGCCGCGCAGGCGATGCAGACCGCCAAGACCGCCCAGGTCGATCTTCTGATCATGGATGTCGGCCTTCCGGATATGGACGGCCGTGAGGCGGTAAAGCTGTTGCGCAAGGGCGGCTTCAAGGCGCCGATCATCATGCTGACCGGGCATGATACCGATTCCGATACTATTCTTGGGTTGGAAGCCGGGGCGAATGACTATGTGACGAAACCCTTCCGTTTCGCCGTGCTTCTGGCGCGTATCCGGGCGCAGCTGCGTCAATACGAGCAGAGTGAGGATGCGGTTTTCACCGTCGGTCCCTATCAGTTCAAGCCCAGCCAGAAGCTGTTGACGACGGAGGACGGCAAGAAAATCCGGCTGACGGAAAAGGAAGCGGCGATCATCCGTTATCTCTACCGCGCCGGCAGCACCGTCGTTACCCGCGACGTCCTGCTGGAAGAGGTCTGGGGTTACAATTCCGGTGTGACAACGCATACGCTGGAAACGCATGTCTATCGTCTGCGCCAGAAGATCGAACGCGACCCGTCCAACGCCGAGATTCTGGTGACCGAGAACGGCGGATACAAGATCGTTCCCTGAGCAGGTGCTTCTTTTTACCTGTTATGTGTCCAAAGCTCACGCTGCGCGTCCGAAAAGGCGCGCGGCGTTCTAACAGCTTGTATTTTGAGGGCCGATATTGGAAAACCGCTATAGTGGTGCAGGCGTTTTTCCGGAGTAACGATCGACATGGCCTTGACGGACGATATCATGCTGCTGGGGCAAGTGCCGTTATTTGCGGGGTTCAGCGATGACCAGTTGCGGCTTATCGCCTTCGGTGCGGAGCGCCGCCGTGTATCGGCCGGACAGACATTGTTTCGGGAACACTCGCCGGCCGAATGCGCTTTTGCGGTGACGGCTGGCCATTTCGAGCTTTTCACGGCAGGGCGGGATGGCAAGCCCGTGCTGCAGGCGACGCCGGGCAAGGGGGCGCTGCTTTCGGAGCTTGCGCTTTTCACGCTCTGCGAACGGAAGTTTACTGCCGTGGCAGTGGAGGATTCCGAAGTCATCCGCATAACGCGCATCCTCTTCCACCGGCTGGTGGAGGAGTTTCCGGAGGTTGCCGATATCGTGTCGGCGCGTATTCGCGACAATATCGCGTCGCTGGCGGCAGGGGCGGCTCGTTTGCAGAACCGCTTCGTCTGACGCCAGACAATTCAGCCTGTTCAGAATCGGAAATGGGCGGTGACGGGAACATGGTCGGATGGCCGGTTCCAGCCGCGGGCCTCGCGCAATATGTCGATTTTTTCGAGCGAGGAACCGAGATCCTGCGAAGACCAGATGTGGTCGAGGCGGCGGCCGCGATCAGCCGCTTCCCAGTCCTTGGCGCGGTAGCTCCACCAGGTATAGATCTTTTCTGTCTCCGGCACGTTCAGGCGCATCAGATCGAGCCAGTTGCCCTTTTTCATGATGTCAAGCATGCCTTCGGTTTCGACGGGCGTATGGCTGACGATCTTCAGAAGCTGCTTGTGCGACCAGACGTCATTTTCGAGCGGTGCGATGTTGAGATCGCCGACGAGAATGGACGAGGTGCCAGGCACGCCATCGGCGCGCAGCGCCTTCATTTCCTCGATAAAATCCAGCTTGTGGCCGAATTTCGGATTGATCGAGCGATCCGGCTCGTCCCCGCCTGCCGGCACATAAAAATTATGCAGTCGCACGCGGCGCGATCCGACCTGGAAAATCGCGGAAATATGCCGCGCATCGCCGACGCCACAATAATCCTGCCGATGGTCTTCGATCAGCGGAATCTTCGAGGCGATGGCGACGCCGTGATAGCCCTTCTGGCCATGGATGATGACATGCTCATAACCGAGCGCCTTCAGCGGCTTCATCGGAAACTCGCCATTCGGGCATTTCGTTTCCTGCAGGCAGAGAATGTCGGGTTTGTAACGTACCAGAAACTGCTCAACAATCGGCATTCTGAGCCTGACCGAGTTGATGTTCCAGGTGGTTATCGAAAACGACATGCATGTGCTCCGCTTTTACTGCCGCGAACCGCCTGGCTCGTGACATGTTTCCGGGGCGCAGGCTTATAACATTGCGACGAAAACGGGAATGTATTTTAGCGGTAAAATGAAAAAGGCGACCGCAGGGTCGCCTTTCCAAGAATTTCCTTGGGGCTTGAAGCCTCAGCCGCCTTTGCGGACTTCCTCGTAATTGATGTTGAAGACGCGTTCATCCAGGTTCACGCCGGTCTGGACGTTGAAGATCATGACGGTCGTGTCCTTGTTCTGGGCATCGGTCGTGGTCCATTGCCTCAGATCGAAGGTCTTCGGATCGAACATCAGGGTAATTGTGGAATCGCCGAAGACGCTCTTGTCGCCCAGCACGATGGTGGTCAGGTCCGATTCTTCCTTGACGTTGCGAACCTTCTGATTGCCGAGATCGATCTTGTCGGACAGAAGCAGGCTGAGCGGCGTCTTGGAGAGCGGATAAAGATCCCACGTCTTGAGCTTCATATTGCCGATAACGACGTTCTTGCCGTCGGCGATGACCCGCATGGGCGAGGGGTCTTCGTAGTTGAAGCGGAGTTTGCCGGGGCGTTCGATGTAGAACTTGCCGCCGGTCTGTTCACCGCGCGGGCCGAACTGGACGAATTCCCCCATCATGGTTTTGACCGATGAGAAGTGATTGGCGATTTTCTGCGCTGTCGCCGTGTTGCCGGCTGCCTGGGCAAAGGCGTCAAGCGGCGACAGGCCGGCCATGATTGCGGCCATGGAAAATGCCGTCAGCACGCCACGACGCGTCACGCTGTTTTGCGGTGTGTTTGCGTTGGCCGTTTCGCCGGTGGTGAGGTCGTTCATTCTATTCTCCTTCATCGCAGCGATTGTCCGCATAAAAGGCGGCGGCTTCATGACGTTGAAAGCGTGTAATAACGCTTCTTCGCCCCGCTTGGTTGCGGACGTTACCGCTCGATGATGTCTGCTTCCGTCGGTACGAGTATTTCACGTTTTCCGGCGTGGTTGGCGGGGCCGATAATGCCCTCCTGCTCCATGCGCTCGATCAGCGAGGCGGCGCGGTTGTAACCGATGCCGAGACGCCGCTGCACATAGGAGGTGGAGGCTTTGCCATCGCGAAGCACGACGGCCACGGCCTGATCGTACGGGTCCTCGGAATCGGAGAAACTGCCGGCGCCGGTCGGGCCGCCGCCATTGCCTTCCTCGTCGTCTTCCTCGGTAATCGCTTCCAGATATTCCGGTGCGCCCTGTGTCTTCAGATAGGCGACGATCTCTTCCACCTCGTTGTCGGAAACGAAAGGACCGTGCACGCGCTGGATGCGTCCGCCGCCTGCCATATAGAGCATGTCGCCCATGCCGAGCAGCTGTTCGGCGCCCTGTTCTCCAAGGATGGTGCGGCTGTCGATCTTCGACGTCACCTGGAAGGAAATGCGGGTCGGGAAGTTTGCCTTGATCGTGCCGGTGATGACGTCGACGGAGGGGCGCTGGGTCGCCATGATGACATGGATGCCCGCGGCGCGCGCCATCTGCGCCAGGCGCTGCACCGCGCCTTCGATGTCCTTGCCGGCGACCATCATCAGGTCGGCCATCTCGTCGATGATGACGACGATATAGGGCAGGGGCTTCAGATCGAACTCTTCCGTTTCGTAGATCGCCTCGCCGGTCTGGCGGTCGAAGCCGGTCTGCACCGTGCGGGTGAGTATCTCGCCCTTGTCGAGCGCCTGCTGCACGCGGCTGTTGAAGCCGTCGATATTGCGCACGCCGATCTTCGACATCTTCTTGTAGCGCTCTTCCATCTCGCGCACCGTCCACTTCAGCGCCACGACGGCCTTTTTCGGATCGGTAACGACGGGAGAGAGCAGATGCGGAATGCCGTCATAGATCGACAGTTCGAGCATTTTCGGGTCGATCATGATCAGCCGGCACTGTTCCGGCGACATGCGGTAAAGCAGCGACAGGATCATGGTGTTGATGGCGACCGACTTGCCCGAACCTGTGGTGCCGGCAACGAGCAGATGCGGCATCTTGGCGAGATCGGCGATGACGGGTTCGCCGCCGATGGTCTTGCCGAGCGCCATGGCGAGTTTGGCCTTGCTGTTTTCGAAATCGCGGCTGCCGATCAGTTCCCGCAGGAACACGGTTTCGCGCGTCTGGTTCGGCAGTTCGATGCCGATGGCATTGCGGCCGGGAACGACGGCGACACGGGCGGCGATCGCGCTCATGGAGCGGGCAATGTCATCGGCAAGGCCGATGACGCGCGAGGATTTGATGCCGGGTGCCGGTTCCAGTTCGTAGAGCGTGACGACCGGGCCGGGGCGGACATGAATGATTTCGCCCTTGACGCCGAAATCCTCGAGAACGCCTTCCAGAAGGCGGGCGTTCTGTTCCAGCACTTCCTCGCTTAGCATATTGTCGCGCACGACATTCTTCGGCTCCGCCAGAAGGTGGACGGTGGGGAGCTGGAAACCGTCTGCGGCGATGAAAGAGGCCTGCGCTTCCCTTGCCACGCGCTCACTGGGCTTCGGGCGTGCGGAAGGGGCGGTTATTCTGGGCTGCCCGCGTCCCGGCGCCTGTCGGGCCGTGAATTTCTGGTCGGACTCGTCGTCGGAGAGAATGCCGTTCGGCAGCCGGCGTCCATCCGCGTCGAAGGTTTGTTCGTCATCTATGTCCTCGTCATGATCGAGGGCGATGGAGGGAGGTGACATCTGGCGACGCGATGCGGCGCGTTCTTCGAAAGACGGCTCTGCGCGCTGGTCGAGGCGGTTGATCGCGGTCTTGAGGCGCGACGGTTCGTTCAGCGTGCCGAATTCATATTCGTTGAAGTCGTAAGGATGTTCGAATTCATCGTGCAGTGATTTCGACTTCAGGCCGAACAGGCGGCGCAGGCGCGCCTGGGTGATGTACCAGTAATGCGCCAGCGCGCCGAAGGCGAGCATATTGGCGAAGAAACCCTCGCCGTCGTCTTCATCATCCTCTTCGGCCTCACGGGCGGCGCGGGCCTTGCTGGTGGTGACGGGAGCCGCTTCTTCGCGTTCCAGCTCGTCATCCAGACCGCCAACGACACCGGCGGCAAACAGCATCAGCCATGCGGCAGGCGCCGCGAATATCACGCCCAGTACCGTGGCAATCGTGCCGGTGGGGTAAGCGCCGATAAAAAGGGCGGGAAAACGAAGGATCATGTCACCGATGACGCCGCCGATGCCGTTCGGCAGCGGCCATGTCACGGGGGCCGGAAAACAGCCGAGCGAGGCGGCGCAGACGATGGCGCCTGCGACCCAGGCCACAAGGCGAACGGGTATGCGGTGGAATTTGCGGCCGGCGATCAGCGCGATCGCCCAGGCGATGACGGGCAGGAGCGAGATGATTGCGGAAAGCCCGAGGAACTGCATCACGATATCGGCGAAAATCGCACCGCCATAACCCAGAAGATTGGTAGGCTGGTTTCCTGTCGCGTAGGAGAGGCTCGGATCCGCGACATTCCATGTCGCGAGCGCGGCGATGCCCAGTGCAATCGTGGCCAGCAGAGCGAAACCGGCGAGAGCCATGATCTGACGCACGAAAAACGCCGTCAACACGAAGCGCGTGTGACGACCATCGAATGTCGGAGAATGCATTCTGCCCATGTCCCTGAACCCGTCGTTTTATGGTTTCGGCAAGATCCGGCAGGAGACCTGATCCCGGATTGACAGGGAAAACTAACCGCTTGCTGGTTAATGTCGTGTTAACCATGCGGTTTTTTGAAGCGCTTCAGATTTACGGCAAAGAAAAAGGCCCGCCGGAGCGGGCCTTCTTTTGGGAGAGGGGATGGAGAACCCCTTTTCCCGGATATCAGGAGTGGTAGGCGGCTTCGCCGTGGGTTGCGAGGTCGAGACCTTCGCGTTCGGCTTCGACCGGAACCCGCAGACCGACGATCACGTCGACGATCTTGTAGAGGATCGCGGAGACGATGGCGCACCAGACGATGGTGATGGCGACGGCGACGAACTGCGTCCAGACCTGCGAGGCGATGGAGAAGTCTTCCTTGCCTGTGCCGCCAAGCAGCGGCGAGGTGAAGATGCCGGTGCCAAGAGCGCCGATGATGCCGCCAATGCCGTGTACGCCGAAGACGTCAGCCGTGTCGTCATAACCGAACTTGTTCTTCACCACGGAGACGAAGAAGTAGCAGATCGGCGAGACGATGAGGCCGAGAACGATGGCGCCCATCGGGCCGACGGAGCCAGCGGCGGGCGTGACGGCGACGAGACCGGCGATCATGCCCGAAGCGGCGCCCAGCATGGAGGCCTTGCCGCGGGTGAAGCTTTCAACCAGCGACCAGGAAACGATGGCGGCTGCGGTTGCGAGGAAGGTGTTCATGGTTGCGAGAACCGCACCGCCCGATGCTTCGAGGTTGGAACCGGCGTTGAAGCCGAACCAGCCGAACCACAGCATGGCTGCGCCGACGAGGGTCAGCGTCATCGAGTGGGGGGCCATCATGTCCTTGCCGAAGCCGGTACGCTTGCCGACCATGATCGCGCCGATCAGGCCTGCGATACCGGCATTGATGTGAACCACGGTGCCGCCAGCGAAGTCGAGAGCGCCCATGCCGAAGATCAGGCCGTTTGCATCCCAGACCATGTGAGCGATCGGGAAATAGACGAAGGTGGCCCACAGGATGGTGAAGAGGATGACGGCGGAGAATTTGACGCGTTCTGCGAAGGCGCCGATGATCAGCGCCGGCGTGATGGCCGCGAAGGTCATCTGGAAGGCGATGAAGGTGTATTCGTAGATCACGACGCCCTCAGAGAAGGTTGCCGAGGTGCTGTCAAGCGAAACGCCCGACAGGAACAGCTTGCCGAAACCGCCGAAATAAGGGCCGGTGCCGCCGCCAAAGGCGAAGGAGTAACCGTAGATTACCCAGACGAGCATCATGACTGCGCCGACGACCGTGCACTGCATGAGAACGGAGAGCATGTTCTTGGTGCGGACAAGACCGCCGTAAAACAGGGCGAGGCCCGGAATGATCATGAAAAGCACGAGGATCGTCGCGACATACATGAATGCGGTGTCGGCTTTTTCCGGAACGGGAGCGGCCGCGGCCACTGCCGGCGCTGCATCCTGGGCAAAGGCGATGGCCGGAGCCATCAGGGCCGCCGCTGCGGCGCCCAGCTTGCCGAGCGTTGAAAACTTGTTGAGTTGCATAGTTAGAAAACTCCCCTGTCAGCCGTGCTTCAAAGCGCTTCTGTGTTGGTTTCGCCGGTACGGATGCGCACGGCCTGTTCGATAGAGTAGACGAAGATCTTGCCGTCACCGATCTGCCCGGTCTTTGCCGCAGAAGCGATCGCTTCGACGGCCTTGTCGACGACGTCGGATGGAACTGCGATCTCGATCTTCAGCTTGGGAAGGAAGCTCACCGCATATTCCGTGCCGCGATAAATCTCGGTATGCCCCTTCTGGCGTCCGTAACCCTTTACCTCGGTCACGGTCAGGCCCTGGATGCCGACGCCGGTGAGCGCTTCGCGCACTTCATCCAGCTTGAACGGCTTGATAATGGCCATCACAATTTTCATCTGGTTTCCCATCCTTTGTTTTGTCCTCGGCACGGAGCCGACTCTCCTGCCGCTGGCAGATCAGTAACAGCGACTGCGGACATACATTCAAAGGGCGTGCCAGTTTTGAGTGTGTATCTAACGTATTGAAATATAAAACTTATATGAAGGGCGTCTGAAAAAGGGGCATTTGTCGCCAAAATTTGCGTCTATTAAATGTGCGATTTTCAGAAAAAGCACATTATTTAATCATTTGCCCTTTTGCGGATCAAACCCTCCTGCGCCACGGAGGCGACCAGTTCACCCTGTCTGGTGAAAATATTGCCACGGGTCAAACCGCGTGCGCCGGAAGCGCTGGGGCTGTCCTGTGTGTAGAGCAGCCAGTCATCCAGTCGGCAGGGGCGGTGGAACCACATGGCGTGGTCGAGGCTCGCCACCTGAATGGACGGATCGAAGATGGTCGTGCCATGGGCGTAGAGGGAGGTGTCGAGCAGGGTCATATCCGACAGATAAGCGAGAATGGCCGATTGCAGGCGCGGATCATCAGGCACATCGCCGACGGCGCGAACCCAGATATCCTGTTGCGGTTCGAGTTTTTCCCTGGAGATATAGTGGGTCAGCGATACCGGCCGTATCTCTATCGGCCGCTTGTTGCTCCAGTATTTGCGGATAGAGGCGGGCGCCTTGGCAAGAAAGGCCGCCTGCATCTGCTCTTCGCTCATCAGATTTTCAGGCGGCGTCACGTCAGGCATTTTGATCTGATGGTCGAAACCATCCTCGAAAATCTGAAACGACGCCGACATGGAAAAAATGGCCTTGCCATGCTGGATGGCGACCACCCGGCGTGTGCAGAAGCTCGCGCCGTCGCGGATGCGCTCCACCTGGTAGACGATAGGCACCAGCGGATCGCCGGGGCGCATGAAATAGGCATGCAGCGAATGCACGAAACGGTCGTTATCCACGGTTCTTTGCGCGGCGATCAGGGCCTGCGCGATGACCTGGCCGCCGAAAACCCGCTGCCAGCCGATCTGCGGGCTTTCGCCCCGGAACAGGTTCTCTTCCAGCTTCTCAAGATCGAGTGTGGCGATGAGATTGGCCATCGGGTCTGACGTTTGCGAGGGATGCGACATTTTTTCGGCCTGCTCCGGCTGTAGGAAGACGTCACATGGTCTATAGTGCGCCGATGATGCGTGCACAAGATTCGAGGAGAAGCGCGATGCTGGACGTAGTGGTGGCAGGCGGCGGATATGTCGGTCTTTCCGTTGCTGTCGCAATCAAGCAGGCGGCCCGGCATCTTGATGTGCAGGTGGTTGAGGCCTCTCCCGAGGATGTCTGGTCGAAGGACGTTCGCGCTTCCGCCATTATTGCCGCAGCCACCCGGATGCTCGATGTTTTCGGCATATGGAACGAGATCGAGCCGGAAGCGCAGCCGATACACAAGATGATCGTCACCGATTCGAAGACCGCCGATCCGGTGCGTCCCGTGTTCCTGACTTTCGACGGCGCCGTGGAAGAAGGCAGGCCGTTTGCCCATATGGTTCCGAACGTCGCTCTGGTGGGCGCATTGCGAGGCCTGTGCGAGCGCCTTGGCATAAAAATCCGTCACGGTCTCAGTGTTTCCGATTTTTCCGCGGGTCCCCAGTCGACGGCCATTTGCCTTTCTGACGGCTCGACGCTCGAAGCGCGATTGCTGATTGCCTGTGACGGCGTTCGCTCCGCGCTCAGGGACATGGCCGGTATCAAGACCGTGCACTGGGCTTACGATCAGTCCGGTATCGTGACGACCGTTGAGCATGAGCGGCCGCATGAGGGCTGCGCCGAAGAGCATTTCCTGCCATCCGGCCCCTTCGCCATCCTGCCGCTGAAGGGAAATCGCTCTTCGCTCGTCTGGACCGAACGCACGGCCGATGCCGACAGGCTGGTAGCCTCCGACGATCTGGTGTTCGAGGAGGAACTGGAGCGCCGGTTCGGTCACAAGCTGGGTCCTCTTCGTCCGGTTGGTCCCCGCCGCGCCTTCCCACTGGGTCTGACGCTGGCGCGTTCTTTCGTTGCGCCGCGTTTTGCGCTTGCGGGCGATGCGGCCCACGGCATTCACCCGATTTCCGGGCAGGGCCTCAATCTTGGCTTCAAGGACGTGGCGGCTCTCGCCGAAACCGTGGTCGAGGCCGACCGGCTCGGCCTCGATATCGGCTCACTCAACGTTCTGGAGCGTTACCAGTCGTGGCGGCGTTTCGACACGTTGCGGATGGGCGTGACGACGGATGTGCTGAACCGGCTTTTCTCCAACGATATTGGCCCTATCCGTATCATGCGTGATTTCGGTCTCGGCGTGGTGGATCGTTTGCCGGGTCTCAAATCCTATTTCATCGGTCAGGCCGCCGGCACGACGGATGCGAATGCGCCGCGTCTGCTTGCCGGCGAGGCGCTCTGATCCGACTCCTCCTGTATGTTTCTGATCGGCTTTTCCGGTATTGCCGCTTGACAGCCGATTCCGGGATTTCATGCCCGGCGGCTTTGCCGTAAAGCTGAATCCGGCCAAGGACTTATTCGGATTCATAATCTGGTACGATCTCCGCCTTGGCCAACCAGATATTGCGGAGAACAAAAGCTGAATCCCATAGAGTCAGCGATTCGTATTCGATTCGTTCGCAGACTGTTCCGCAGCCGAATCGATTTCATTTTCGCCGGATTCTTTTTATTTGTTCAAATAGCTGAATCTGAACGGAAAATTCCGTCGACTGGTCGCCCTGCGCCACTTTGCGGGTGAGGCCTATTGCCTTTGTCGGCGGGCGTTGCCATGTGTGGTGCGTGCGGCCCGCATCAGCAATGCTGGGCGCACGGCAAGCAGATGAAGTCGATTCGCGGATAGTACGTTGAATTTTCGCCCCATGATCCTGAGCGGCCGCGGTGTCACGGCCGTTCTCGGCCCCACCAATACCGGCAAGACCCATTACGCGATCGAGCGGATGGTCGCGCATGGCAGCGGTGTCATTGGCCTGCCGCTGCGTCTTCTGGCGCGGGAGGTCTATACCCGCCTCGTTGAAAAGGTGGGTGCGCCGAATGTGGCGCTGATTACCGGCGAAGAAAAAATCGCGCCTCCCAAAGCCAAATATTCCGTCTGCACGGTGGAAGCCATGCCGCGCGAGACGACGGCCGCCTTCGTTGCGATCGACGAGGTGCAGCTGGCGGGCGATCTCGAACGCGGGCACATCTTCACCGACCGGGTGCTGCATCTGCGCGGGCGGGAGGAAACGCTGCTGCTCGGCGCGGGCACGATGCGTCCTATCCTCGAGAAGCTGCTGCCGGGAATAACCGTGGTCGAGCGGCCGCGCCTGTCGCAGCTCTTTTATGCGGGCCAGAAGAAGATAACCCGCCTGCCGCAGCGCACGGCGATTGTCGCCTTTTCCGCCGATGAGGTCTATGCCATCGCCGAGCTGGTGCGCCGCCAGCGCGGCGGTGCTGCCGTGGTGCTGGGCGCGCTTTCGCCGCGCACGCGCAATGCGCAGGTGGGGCTCTACCAGTCCGGCGACGTCGAATATCTGGTGGCGACGGACGCCATCGGCATGGGTCTCAACCTCGATGTCGACCATGTCGCCTTCGCGCAGGACCGAAAATTCGACGGTTATCAGTTCCGCAATCTCAATCCCGGCGAGATCGGCCAGATCGCCGGCCGCGCCGGCCGCCATCTTCGCGATGGCACATTCGGCGTGACGGGGCGTGTCGATCCGTTCGATGACGAGCTGGTGGAGCGGATTGAAACCCATCAGTTCGATGCGGTTAAGGTTCTGCAGTGGCGCACGAAAAATTTCGATTTTTCCTCCATCGCCAATCTGCGCCTGAGCCTCGATGCCGCGCCGGCGATCCAGGGACTTTCGCGCGCCCTGCCGGCAATCGACCAGCAGGCGCTGGAATATCTGTCGCGTTATCCCGAGATCATCGATGTGACGACGAGCGATGCGCGGGTGGAAAAACTCTGGGAGGCGTGCGCTCTTCCAGACTATCGCCGCATTGCTCCTGCCCAGCATGCGGACCTGATCTCCACGCTCTATTTCGACCTCGTCAAACGCGGGGCGGTGAACGAGGATTTCATGGCCGAGCAGGTGCGTCGCGCCGACCGGACGGATGGAGAGATCGATACCTTGTCTGCGAGGATTGCGCAGATCAGAACATGGACTTATGTATCGAACCGCCCAGGATGGCTTGCCGATCCGACACACTGGCAAGAAAAGACTCGGGAAATCGAGGATCGATTGTCCGATGCGCTACATGAAAGGTTGACGAAACGCTTTGTTGATCGCAGGACATCTGTGCTCATGAGGCGCCTGAGAGAGAATGCGATGCTTGAAGCTGAAATCAGTGTAAATGGTGATGTCTTCGTAGAAGGTCATCACGTCGGCCAGTTGGCCGGGTTCCGGTTCACGCCGGTGCCGGGAATGGAAGGGCCGGATCAGAAGGCCGTGCAGGCTGCGGCGCAGAAGGCGCTTGCGCTCGAATTCGAGGCGCGTGCCGCGCGTCTGCATGCCAGTGGAAATGGCGATCTCGCTTTGAGCTCCGATGGTCTGGTTCGCTGGTTGGGCGAACCGGTTGCCCGCCTTTCGGCCGGCGACAACATCATGAAGCCGCGGGTGATCCTGCTTGCCGACGAGCAGCTGAACGGCAATGCCCGTGATCACGCGCTGGCGCGCGTCGAGCGTTTCGTCAATCATCAGATTGCGACCGTGCTGAAGCCGCTGGACGATATTTCCCGCGCCGAAGACCTTCAGGGTCTGGCGAAGGGTCTGGCGTTCCAGCTCGTGGAAAATCTAGGCGTGCTGTTCCGCCGCGACGTTGCCGAAGACGTGAAGTCTCTCGATCAGGATGCGCGCGCCTCCATGCGCCGTTACGGCGTTCGTTTCGGCGCTTATCACGTTTTCCTGCCAGCGCTTCTGAAGCCCGCTCCGGCGGAGCTTGTGACGCTGCTCTGGGCTTTGAAGAATGACGGTCTCGGCAAGCCGGGTTACGGCGATCTCATTCCGGTGCTGGCCGCAGGCCGTACCTCGGTCGTCACCGATGCCAGCTTCGAGCGCATGTTCTACAAGCTCGCCGGTTTCCGCTTCCTCGGAAAGCGCGCCGTGCGTATCGACATTCTCGAGCGTCTGGCCGATCTCATCCGCCCGCTGCTGCAGTGGAAGCCCGGTCAGCAGCCGCGTCCGGAAGGCGCCTATGACGGTCGCCGTTTCACGACAACGACCGCCATGCTTTCCATTCTCGGCGCGACGCTTGATGACATGGAAGAAATTCTGAAGGGCCTCGGTTACCGCGCCGATCAGGTGACGGCGGAAGAGGCGCAGGCCTTCCTCGCCAGCCACGCCGGTGCCTCTGCTCCGGCAGCCGCGGAAGCGGCGACGGCTGAAGAGGAAAGCGTCGAGACCGAGGAACACGAGCCGGCTTCCGAAGAACAGGTGTCCGAGACGGCGGCTGCTGTCGAAGGCGAAGCTGTCGAGGCGCCGGTTGCGGAAGCTGCCAGCGAAGAGGCTGTCGCAGCCGAGGCCGTGCCGGAAGGCGCCGAGGCCGCCGAGCCCAAGCCCGTTCTTCTGTGGCGTCCGGGTGGTCGTAACGAAAATCAGCGTGGCGAAAACCGTCGTCCCGGCAATCGCGGTCAGGGCCGTGGTGAAGGAGCGCGCGAACAGGGCGAGCGTCGTGGCGAAGGCCGTCGCGACAATCGTGACGGTGCAAACCGTGAAGCTGCCAATCGCAGTGGCGACGGCGAGCGCAAGCGCGATGGCGGCCGTCCGGACCGTGGCAACAACCGCAACAATGATCGTCACGATCGCGGGGAGCGCAAGGACCGGCCGGAACGCAATGACCGTGGCGGAAAGCCGCAGGGTCAGCAGCGCTTCGAAGCCAAGCCGCCGCGCAAGGAAAAGCCGCTCGATCCGGATTCGCCTTTCGCAAAGCTCGCTGCTCTCAAGGAGCAACTGAAGAAGTAAGCCCATGGGAAGCAGCGAACAGCCACTGGAAAGCACGCGTCAGCGTCTGGACAAGTGGCTGTTCTTTGCCCGCATGGCAAAATCCCGTTCGCTTGCCCAGAGCTACATTCAGTCTGGCCACGTCAAGGTCAACGGCATTGCCATTCGCCAGTCCAGCCATGTGGTGAAGGCGGGCGACAGGCTGGAGATCGGCTTCGAGCGGATGGACAAGGTGCTTGTCGTCAGGTCCGGCGGAACACGGCGTGGACCCTATGAAGAAGCCAGACTTCTCTATGACGACGAGACGCCGCCACGGGAACCTTCCGACAGGCTGACACCTCTCGAGCAGGCGTTGCGCCAGCCGGGCAGCGGGCGTCCCACCAAAAAAGAGCGCAGGGCGCTCGACAGGTTTCTGTCTGACAGCGACGGAAGCAAAGATTAGAATAAACCTCCGGGTCGCACCCGTTTTTCAGAATTGTTTATCCTTGCTATCTGCAAGCAAAGGCATTACGTCACTTGCGAAATTGCCCTGTCTGAATTCCGGGCGACGGCTTGTGTTCCGAAGCCCACAGACCCGGCCTGCATATTCTGGAGTTCATCATGACATATGTCGTGACCGACAATTGCATCCGCTGCAAATATACCGATTGCGTTGAGGTCTGCCCCGTCGACTGCTTTTACGAGGGTGAAAATTTCCTCGCGATCAATCCCGATGAATGCATCGATTGCGGTGTGTGCGAACCGGAATGTCCCGCCGAAGCCATCAAGCCCGATACGGAGCCGGGTCTCGACAAATGGCTGAAGCTCAATGCCGAATATGCGGCAATCTGGCCTAATATCACGATCAAGCGCGACCCGATGCCGGAAGCCAAGGAAATGGACGGTGTCGAAGGCAAGCTCGAGCTCTATTTCTCCGCCGAGCCCGGACAGGGCGACTGAGTTTTTACGGCCTGACCGCGAAACCATGATTTAAAAAGCCCTCGCAGCAGCAGCGCGAGGGCTTTTTGCTGGGCCTCATCCGCCGCGGCCGGATTGCAGCGTGGTCGACAGCAATGTCAGAAGGGCCGCGCTTTCCTCCAGGCTTTGCCGCTGACGGCTTTGCAGGATGGCGGCCTGCAGGCGGTTCATCTCGCGTGCGATCGCCGCTGGCTGCCAGGTTCGCAGGGCTCTTTCGATGATGGGTTTTCTGCGGAAATGGATGTGGCGTCCGAGTGTCTGCATGACCTGACCGGCCTGCAGTTTTTTCTCATCCATTTCGGCCCGCATCTGGTCGAGTAACTGGAATTGCTTGAGGCACCCCTGGAGCACAAGAAAGATCGGGGTCTTCGAAGAGACGATCTTCTGCGTCGCGTGGAAAAAGGCGTTTCTGTCGCCTTTCAGAATGGCGTCGACGGCATCGTCTGCGGAAACCGTGCTGGCGTCTCCGATGATCGCTAGCACATCGTCTTCCTCGACCACGTCGGCCCCACGGCAATAGAGTGCCAGCTTGCGGATTTCATTGCGCGAGGCGATACGGTCACCACCCAGGGATTCGATGAGCCTCTGTCTTGCGGCTGGTGCAATGCGCAGATTATCGGCGGAGAGTTCCTGATCGATCAATGCGTTCAATGAGCGCGCATCGTCGGCGTAACAGGGAATCGCAGCGATGGAGCGCGCCGGTTCTGCGATCTTGCGCAGTCCCGTACCCTTCTTGATGTCGCCTGCTTCGATGATGAGGAAGCTTGCTTCCGGCGGTGTCTCGGCAAGAATCTGCAGCGCATCCACCAGCGCCTTTTCGGCCGCAGCACCTTTGACCCAGACGAGTTTTTCGCCGCCGAAAAGGCCGATGGCATTCACCTCGTCGAGCAGACGGCCGGGGTCGCCCTGCAGATCGGATGCGGTCAGTTTCAGCGACGCGAAAGCGTCATCAGGATCGATACCGGTTTTTTTGGCGATGACGCCAGCGCGTTCCGATACGAGACCGCGATCCGGGCCGTAAAGCATGAAAACGCGAAAGCGCTCCGCCGGATTTTCGGCGAAGCGCTCAAATTCATGGGACTTTATCTCCGTCACGGCCGCCGCTCTCAGCGGCCGAGCGTGGCGGCGATATCGGTGCGGATGATTTCAGCCAGTTCCCGGGCCGCACGGTTCTCGGCGTCGCGGGTTGCCCTGATCTTGGCGAATTCCTGCTGCGGCAGGTCCACCTGCGCCGTCACGCTACGCCGTGCAGAGCGAAGGATTTGACCGTCGGAAACGCGTGTCAGCACATATTGACCGCTCATCACGACACGACCAGGGTATGGGCCATCGTAATTGTTGTTCGCGCGGGTCGTCAGGTCGTAATTCTGCACTTCCGTTGACGTCGCGCTCGAGCTTACGGAAACCTTGACGTTATATTGCGCCGTGGCGGGTTCGCCAGCACCGCCGGACATCAGAAAGATCAGCTGATTGCGGACTTCCTGCCCAACTCTGCCGCCGGTCTCGGAGACGCTGACGGCCGCCAGTCTCTCCTTGGTTCCGGAAGCTTCCCCATAAAGCGGGCGCACCTGGCAGCCTGCCAGAAGACCAGCCATCGTCACGACGGAAATCGCTGCCGCGACGCGGCCCCATCTTGAAAAAACGTCAGACAACAATGTTCACAATCCTCTGCGGAACCACGATGACTTTCTTGGGCTCGCCACCGGCAAGAATGGATTTGACGGCATCCAGCGCAAGGGCGGCCGTTCGGACCGCATCTTGATCCGCATCGCGCGCGATTGTCAATTCGCCACGCTTCTTGCCGTTGACCTGCACGGGCATGACCACATCGTTTTCCTCGACAAGCGAAGCGACGAAGGCCGGCCATGGCGTCTGGGCCACGAGGCCCGTATTGCCCAGTGCGGACCAGCATTCTTCCGCCAGATGCGGCGTCATGGGGGCGATGATGCGGATGAGGATTTCGACGGCGTCGCGCGCGGCCGCCTTGACGTCCTCAGACTTGCCGCCAGAAGCAACATCGGCGAGCGGGCCGGCCAGCGCGTTGACCAGTTCGTAGATGCGGGCGATGGCCTTGTTGAAGGCGAGCTTGTCCAAGTCTTCCTGAACAGCCTTCAGCGTCTTGTGGGCCGCCTTGGAGGCCGCCAAGCCTTCGCCTTCGGTCGCAGGCTTCGGCTGAACGGTTCTCAGTTCTTCCGCTGCTTCGCCGATGATGCGCCAGACGCGCTGGACGAATCGGTTTGCACCTTCCACCCCGGCTTCGGACCAGATGACGTCACGATCGGGCGGAGAGTCCGACAGCACGAAGAAGCGTGCGGTATCGGCGCCGTAGGACGCGATGATATCGTCGGGGTCAACCACGTTCTTCTTCGACTTCGACATCTTCTCGATGGAGCCGATCTTCACCTCTTCGCCGGACGAGAGCAGGAATGCGCGACGCGTGCCGTCGTTTTCCTCGATCCTGAGTTCGGCCGGCGGCACCCATTCGCGTGCGGTGCCTTCGCCGCGGCTATAGGTCTCGTGCACCACCATGCCCTGCGTGAACAGTCCCTTGAAGGGTTCCTTGACGCCGACATGGCCGGTTTCGCGCATGGCGCGGGTGAAGAAGCGCGAATAGAGCAGATGCAGGATAGCGTGCTCGATGCCCCCGATATACTGATCGACCGGCAGCCAGTGGTTGGCGACCTTCGGATCGGTCGGTGCGTCTTCCCACGGCGCGGTGAAGCGCGTGTAATACCAGCTGGAATCGACGAAAGTATCCATCGTGTCGGTTTCGCGGCGCGCGTCATGGCCGCATTGCGGGCAGGAGACATGGCGCCAGGTGGGGTGCCGGTCCAGCGGGTTGCCGGGCACGTCGAACGTCACATCGTCAGGCAGCTTGACCGGCAGGTCCTTTTTCGGGACCGGTACGACGCCGCAGACTTCGCAATGGATGACCGGGATCGGGCATCCCCAATAACGCTGACGGGAAATGCCCCAGTCGCGCAGACGGAAATTGACCTTGCGCTCGGCCTGAGGCGCGTTGCCCAGCGTCTGCGCCGACAGCTTCTGCACGACCGCCTCGAAGGCATCCGTCGTTTTCATACCATTCAGGAAGCCGGAATTGATCATCACGCCGTCGTCGGTGTAGGCGGTGTCATCGACCGTGAAGCTTGCAGCATCAGGCCCTTCGGGGGCGACGACCGCCACGACCGGCAGGCCGTATTTGCGCGCAAAGTCCAGGTCGCGCTGGTCGCCGGAGGGGCAACCGAAGATCGCGCCGGTGCCATAGTCCATCAGCACGAAATTGGCGACGTAGACCGGCAGTTCCCAGTTGGGGTCCAGTGGGTGGACGACTTTGACGCCGGTATCGATACCCTTCTTTTCAGCCGTTTCGAGTGCTGCGAGCGAGGTGCCATGGCGGCGGCATTCGTCGCAGAACTCGGCAATCGCCGGGTTGTTCGCGGACAGTTCTCTCGCCAGCGGGTGGTCGGCGGCAATTGCCAGGAAGGAGGCGCCGAACAGGGTGTCCGGGCGTGTCGTATATACGGTGATGTCGGAGAAACCTTCCGGCACTGTCCCGGCGACCGTCTGCCAGCGCAGCGACAGGCCTTCGGAGCGGCCGATCCAGTTCTTCTGCATCAGGCGCACTTTTTCCGGCCATTGGTCGAGCGTATCCAGCTCGTCCAGCAGGTCTTGGCTGAAATCGGTGATGCGGAAGAACCATTGCGTCAGCTCGCGCTGTTCGACCAGCGCGCCGGAGCGCCAGCCACGGCCGTCGATCACCTGCTCGTTGGCGAGAACCGTATGGTCGACCGGGTCCCAGTTGACCTTGGACTGCTTGCGGTAGACCAGACCCTTTTCCATGAAATCGACGAACAGCGCCTGCTGGCGGTGGTAATATTCCACGTCGCAGGTCGCGAATTCGCGGGTCCAGTCCAGCGAAAGGCCCATGGATTTCAGCTGGCCGCGCATGGTGGCGATGTTCTGATAGGTCCAGTCCTTCGGGTGAACCTTGTTCTGCATGGCGGCGTTTTCGGCAGGCATGCCGAAGGCGTCCCAGCCCATCGGGTGCAGGACGTTGAAACCGCGGGCGCGCTTGTAGCGGGCAACCACGTCGCCCATGGCATAGTTGCGGACATGGCCCATGTGGATGCGTCCCGAAGGATAGGGAAACATCTCCAGAACGTAATATTTCTCGCGCGGATCGCTGTTGTCGGTGACGAAAACGTTGTCTTCGTTCCATTTCTGCTGCCAGCGCGGCTCGGCGTCGCGAGGATTGTAACGTTCGATGGCCATTGTTTAGAATTCCGGGTATCGAGGGGAAAAATTTGCGCTGACCTTCACCATGAAACGAACGGGGCGTCAAGTTTGGCGGGGCATTCGGGCGTTCAATCTTGGCCAGCGTGCCTCAAATGGTGCTAAACCCGCTTGGCATCAAGGCAATCGGGGTCTAGTTAGCGTTGCGAATGGTTCAAATGAAGGTCTTGTGATGGAAATCGAAGCACGTCTTGAGGATGTCAGGCAGCGCATTGCCGATGTTGCGGAAAAATCCGGACGCAAGGCGGCGGATGTTGCCCTCGTCGCGGTCTCGAAGACCTTCGAGGCGGAGGCGATCCAGCCGGTCATCGATGCGGGCCAGCGCGTATTCGGCGAGAACCGCGTGCAGGAGGCGCAGGGCAAGTGGCCGGCGCTTAAAGAGAAGACGGCTGATATCGAGTTGCATCTGATTGGCCCGCTACAGTCCAACAAGGCGGCGGATGCCGTGGCGCTGTTTGATGTGGTGCAGAGCGTCGACCGCGAAAAGATCGCCCGCGCGCTTGCCGAGGAATGCGGCAAACAGGGGCGCAGCCTTCGTTTTTATGTGCAGGTCAATACAGGGCTTGAGCCGCAAAAGGCGGGCATCGATCCGCGTGAGACCGTGGCTTTCGTCGCCTTTTGTCGGGATGAGCTGAAATTGCGGGTTGAAGGACTGATGTGCATTCCGCCGGCGGATGAAAATCCGGGTCCGCATTTTGCGCTTCTGGCGAAGCTTGCCAAACAATGTGGGCTTGAGAAGCTTTCCATGGGCATGTCGGGCGATTTCGAAACTGCCGTGGAATTCGGCGCAACGAGCGTTCGTGTAGGCTCGGCGATCTTCGGTACGCGATAAGGCTGCAAATAAAAAACCCGGCGCTGAGGCCGGGTTTTCAAACTCTAAAAGACGTCCGATCAGTAGTTATCGTCCTCGTCTTCGTCCTTCTGCGTGGATTTCAGCGAGCTGAGCTTCTTGAAGACCGCATCTGCGTCGATCTGCTCGTCTTCTTCGCGCTGGAAGTTGTAATCCAGACCTTCCGTTGCCGTCGCCGGCTGCAGTGTGTTGTCCAGCTCTTCGGCGGTCGGCAGCGGACGGCCGCGCGAGGCGCGTTCGACCTCGAGGTCGAGATCGATCTGGCTGCAGAGGCCGAGTGTGACCGGGTCCATCGGCGTCAGGTTTGCCGAGTTCCAGTGGGTGCGGTCACGAATCTGCTCAATGGTCGACTTCGTGGTGCCGACGAGACGCGAAATCTGCGCATCCTTCAGTTCCGGGTGGTTGCGAACGAGCCAGAGAATGGCGTTCGGACGGTCCTGACGCTTGGAAACCGGGGTGTAGCGTGGACCGCGGCGCTTGGATTCCGGCACGCGGACCTTCGGCTCGGAAAGCTTGAGCTTGTGGTTGGGATTGCTTTCAGCGCGGGCGATCTCGTCGCGGGAAAGCTGTCCGGTTGCAATCGGATCGAGACCCTTGATGCCCTGTGCGGCTTCACCGTCGGCAATCGCCTTGACTTCGAGCGGATGCAGTTTGCAGAACGTGGCGATCTGATCGAACGACAGCGCGGTGTTGTCAACCAGCCATACAGCCGTTGCCTTTGGCATGAGCAATTGTTGAGCCATAGATACAGTCCTTCTGTCCGTCCGCGCCGGTGTCGCGGGCGTGGTATCAACCACTGATTTCCGGGATATTGCCGCTCTATAACCGGATTGCATCATAATTGCAATTCTTTGCGAAACAAATGACCTTTGTCTAATTGCCGTGCGGATTTGAACTGCTATGAATTCAACACATGCCTGAGGTGGGAGTCTCGGGCCACGTCAGAAGCCATATCGGTTCCAGGAGGAGTTTATGTCTGCCAAAATCTACCCGGTTCTCAAATCGGCGAAGGCCCGCACGCTCATCGACAATGAGCGTTACCAGAAATGGTATCAGGAGAGCGTCGAGGATCCGGAAAAGTTCTGGGACAAGCACGGCCGGCGGATCGACTGGTTCAAGCCCTATACCAAGGTCAAGAACACGTCCTTCAAGGGCAGGGTGCCGATCAAGTGGTTCGAGGATGGCCTGACGAACGTTTCCTATAACTGTATCGACCGGCACCTGAAGACGCATGGCGAGCGCACGGCGATCATCTGGGAAGGCGACAACCCCTATATCGACAAGAAGATCACCTATAACCAGCTCTATGACTATGTCTGCCGTCTGGCGAATGTGCTGAAGAAGCACGGTGTCAAGAAGGGCGACCGCGTCACCATCTATATGCCGATGATACCCGAGGCGGCTTACGCGATGCTCGCCTGTGCCCGCATCGGCGCCATCCATTCCGTCGTGTTCGGCGGGTTCTCGCCGGAAGCGCTGGCGGGCCGCATCGTCGATTGCCAGTCCACCTTCGTCATCACCTGCGATGAGGGCGTGCGCGGCGGCAAGCCGATCCCGCTCAAGGAAAATACCGACAAGGCGATCGATATCGCCGCCAAACAATATGTCATTGTCAACAAGGTTCTGGTGGTGCGCCGCACCGGCGGCAAGACCGGCTGGGCGCCCGGCCGCGATATCTGGTACCATCAGGAAATCGCCACCGTGAAGCCGGATTGCCCGCCGGTGAAAATGCGTGCGGAAGACCCGCTGTTCATTCTTTACACTTCAGGCTCCACCGGCAAGCCGAAGGGCGTGTTGCACACCACGGGCGGCTACCTCGTCTATACGTCGATGACGCACGAGTATGTCTTCGACTACAAGGACGGCGAGGTTTACTGGTGTACCGCCGACGTCGGCTGGGTCACCGGCCATTCCTATATCGTCTACGGTCCGCTTGCGAACTGCGCGACGACGCTGATGTTCGAAGGCGTTCCCAATTTCCCGGATCAGGGCCGCTTCTGGGAAGTCATCGACAAGCACAAGGTCAATATCTTCTACACCGCGCCGACGGCGCTCAGATCGCTGATGGGGGCGGGCGACCAGTTCGTCCAGCGCTCGTCGCGCGAGAGCCTGCGGCTTCTCGGCACGGTCGGCGAGCCGATCAATCCGGAAGCCTGGGAGTGGTATTACCATGTGGTCGGCGAGGACAAGAGCCCGATCGTCGACACCTGGTGGCAGACGGAAACCGGCGGCATTCTCATTTCGCCGCTGCCGGGCGCGACCGATCTGAAACCAGGTTCGGCCACAAGGCCGTTCTTCGGCGTGCAGCCTCAGCTTGTCGATGCCGAGGGCAATGTGCTGGAAGGACCCGCTGACGGCAATCTCTGCATCATCGATAGCTGGCCGGGCCAGTCGCGCTCCGTCTATGGCGATCATCAGCGCTTCGTCGATACGTATTTCTCGACCTACAAGGGCAAGTACTTCACCGGCGACGGTTGCCGGCGTGACGAGGACGGTTATTACTGGATTACCGGCCGCGTCGATGACGTGCTGAACGTTTCCGGTCACCGCCTTGGCACGGCCGAAGTGGAATCGGCGCTGGTGTCGCATCACCTCGTTTCGGAAGCGGCTGTGGTGGGTTACCCGCATGCCATCAAGGGCCAGGGCATTTATTGTTATGTCACGCTGATGGCGGGCCAGAATGGCGACTATGCGCTGCGCGAGGAGCTGGTGAAGCACGTGCGCAACGAGATCGGGCCGGTTGCGACACCTGACAAGATCCAGTTCGCGCCGGGCCTGCCCAAGACGCGCTCCGGCAAGATCATGCGGCGCATCCTGCGCAAGATCGCCGAGGACGACTTTGGTGCGCTGGGGGATACGTCGACGCTCGCCGATCCAGCGGTGGTCGAAGACCTCATCGCCAACCGGCAGAACCGCACCGCGTCCTGATCTTCTGGAAAGGCTGCTTCGGCAGCCTTTTTCCATCTGCGATTTTCACAAACAAAAACACCCGGAGGCGGAACCTCCGGGTGTTTTTAATTGTATCCGGTAAGGATTACTGGCCGCGGATCTTCTTCAGGTCCGCCAGAACGGCGTCGACGACGTCTGCGCCGATCTCAGCCTTGTGCTTTTCGTAGACGACCATCGACTTTTCGCGGATACGGGTCTGCTCTTCGGCAGACAGCGTGTTCACTTCGAGGCCGGCAGCCTTGATCTTCTCCAGCGACTTCTGGTTCAGTTCGCGGATGACCTTGCGCTCTTCGTCGCGGCCGACGATTGCGCATTCACGCAGGGCGGCCTGTTCTTCGGGCGTGTAGCTGTCGAAGATCGGCTTGGAGAAGAGGAAGAGGAACGGCGTGTAGGCGTGGTTCGTCTCGGTGATGTATTTCTGCACTTCGTAGAACTTCGAGGTGTCGATCGTCACATAGGGGTTTTCCTGCGCGTCGATCGCGTTGGTTTCCAGCGCCGAGAAGACTTCGCCGAAGGCCATCGGGGTTGCATTGGCGCCGAGGTTCTGGAAGGTGTCGAGGAAGATGTTGTTCTGCATCACGCGAACCTTGAGGCCCGAGAAGTCTTCCCACTTGTTCACGGCGTGCTTGGAGTTCGACAGGTTGCGGAAGCCGTTTTCCCAGTAGGCCAGGTTTACGAGGCCCTGTTCTTCCAGCTTCTTGTTCATCATGTCGCCGAAGGCGCCGTCCATGACGGCATCGGCTTCCTTGGCGTTGGCGAAGAGGAACGGCAGGTCGAAGACGCCGAGCGACGGGATGAGACCGACGAGCGGCGACGAGGACGTCACGACCGCTTCCTGAACGCCGGAGCGCAGGGCCTGTGTTGCCTGAAGGTCACCGCCGAGAGCGCCGCCCCAGAATGCCGTCAGCTTCAGCTTGCCACCGGACTTGTCGTCAAGGCAGGCCTGCATGGCCTTGATGCCGTTGCCGACCGGATGATCCTGGTTGATGCCGTTCGAAACGCGGATGTTACGGCTGTTGAATTCGGCCATTGCCGGAGCGGCGGCGCCAACGGCGAAAGCGATGGCCGTGGTGGTCAGAAGAAGCTTTCTCATAATATCCTCCCTTGGATTGTTTGCGAGAAGCAGGTTGAATTAACGGAGATACTGCAGCGGTACGAGGACGATGTCCGGGAAAATCACCAGCAGCGCCAGGACGATGGTTTCGGCAACGAGGAACGGCCAGACGCCGACCGTGACCTTGCCGAGCGGGATGCGGCCGACGCCGCTGACGACGTTCAGCACCACGCCAACCGGAGGGGTAATCAGGCCGATGGCGTTGTTGATGATGAAGAGAACACCGAAATAGACCGGGTCGATGCCCGCCTGTTTGACGATGGGCATCAGAACAGGCGTCAGGATCAGGATGGTCGGCGTGAGGTCGAGTGCGGTTCCGACAATGAAGACAAGCACCATCATTGCGGCCATCAGAAGCATCGGGCGGTCGATCAGCGGCTCGATATAGCCTGCGACTTCGTTCGGAATGTTCGCTGCCGTGATGAGCCATGCGGAGACAAGTGCCGCGCAAACCAGGAACATGATGATGGACGTGCTTTTGGCGGCGCGCAGAAGCACGTGGAACAGATCCGCCGGTTTCAGTTCGCGGTAGATCACCATACCGACGAAAAGCGCGTAGACAGCGGCAACGACGGCAGCTTCCGTCGGCGTCATGATGCCTGCCTTGATGCCGCCGAGAATGATGACGGGCATGCCGAGCGCCCAGCCGGCGCGTGCGGTCGCTGTCAGGCGTTCCTTGGCGGAGGTCTTCGGCAGCGGCTTGACGTTATCCTTACGGACCACGATCAGCCAGGCGATGATGAGCGATGCACCCATCAGAATGCCGGGAACGATACCCGCAAGGAAAAGCTGGGTGATCGAGACGTTGGCGGCAACACCGAAGACGATGAAGGCCATGGATGGCGGAATGACCGGGGCGATGATGCCGCCTGCGGCGATGAGGCCGCCGGAGCGGGGAATATTGTAACCGGCCTTTGCCATCATCGGGATGAGGATTGCGGCGAGGGCTGCGGTATCGGCTGCGGCCGAACCGGAAATGCTGGCCATGATGATGGCTGCAACGATGGCCACGATGCCGAGACCGCCACGGATATGACCGACGAGCGCGATTGCAAAGTCGATGATGCGGCGGGACAGGCCGCCGGAATTCATCAGTTCGCCAGCCAGGATGAAAAAGGGAATGGCAAGCAGGGTGAAGGTGTCCGCGCCCGAGATCATGTTTTGGGCAATGATGGCGGTGTTGAACATGCCCATGTACCACATGAGCACGACGCCGCAGAACATCAGCGAGAACGCGACGGGAACGCCAATCGCCATGGCTCCCAGCAGAGAGCCGACAAAAACGAGAAGTGTCATGGTATCAGCGCTCCGAAAGCTGTTCGATCGTCAGATTCTCGCCCGCGAACTGGGCGATTTCGTCTTCTGTCACGCCGCCCGTCAAGTAACGGTACAGGCGTTCCAGTGCGATGATGAACATCAGGCCGCCGGTGAACATGCCGACGCCATAGACCCAGATCATCGAAAGCTTGGTGACGGGCGCATGCATGCTGGTATTGATGCCGGACTGCTTCCAGGTACCCCAGAAGAAGATGGCGGAACAGGCCAGAATGATGATGTTCGACACGATCATGCAGACGATGCGGGCGCGACGGGACAGGAACATCACGAGCGTTTCGATGCCCATGTGGCTGTTCTCACGGAAGGTCAACACGGCGCCGATGAAGGTCAGCCACACGAAGAAGTAACGCGACAGTTCTTCCGAGACGTTGATGCCGGAGTTCATCGTATAACGCATGACGACGTTGACGAAGACCATGATCGACATGCCGGCAAGCAGCAGGACGAGAATGATTTCGAGAATCCGGTAAAAGAGATTGATGGTCTTTTGCATTTTCCCCTCCCGAAGAAATATCTAGAGCAGCCCTCGTTTCGCCAGGTTGCGCATCAGGGCCGCGGTGCCGAATGTCCATTCCGGGCATTCGTCGGTCGTGGTGACCCAGTTGATCAGCTTACCGAGCTTGGGCGTGGAGATTTCAACACGGTCGCCCTTTGAATGGGTGAAACCGAGGCCTGGGCCATGACGATCCTTCACCGGCGCGAACATCGTGCCAAGGAAAAAGACGGCGCCGTCAGGATATTGATGGTTGCGGTTCAAGAGCTGCGAAGCGAGGTTTTCCGGCGTGCGGCTGATCGCCTCCATGGGGCTGACGCCCGTCATGGTGAAACCGTCTTCGCCCTCGACCAGAAGCGATATCTGTGATTTCTTCACATCTTCAATGGTGAAGTTGCCGTCGAACAGGCGGATAAAGGGACCGATCGCGCAGGAAGCGTTGTTGTCCTTCGCCTTGCTGAGCAAGAGTGCAGAGCGGCCTTCAAAGTCGCGCAGGTTGACGTCGTTGCCGAGCGTTGCGCCAACGATTCGGCCGTCGGAGGTGATGGCAAGCACCACTTCCGGCTCCGGGTTGTTCCACTGCGATTTCGGGTGAACGCCGATCAGCGCGCCGCAGCCGACGGAAGCCATGGCCTGCGCCTTGGAGAATATCTCCGCATCCGGGCCGATGCCGACTTCCAGATATTGCGACCAGAGGCCCATTTCCTGGAGCAGTTTCTTCACTTCGGCAGCTTTTTCAGAGCCGGCCTCAAGTCCCTTGAGATTGTCACCGAGAACCGGTGCCAGCCGTCCGCGAATTTCCTGCGCACGCAGCGGATCGCCCTTGGCCTGCTCTTCGATCACGCGTTCCAGCATGCTGTCGGCGAAGGTGACGCCGGCGGCCTTGACGGCCTGAATGTCGTTGGGAGCAAGGAGTTCGCCGGCGGAACCGTCCAGAAACGCTTCCAGTGCGCCGAGTGCGACGAACGTGCCGGTGTCGGCGAGCCGCTCCACCAGATCCGCCTTCTCCAGAAGTTCGGACATGGTGGGGGAAATCGACGTGAGGTCATAAAGCACGCCGCCCTTCAGCAGGACGGGGCAGGGGCCGTCTTCGCTTTTCGACCAGACACGGCCGACGAGCAGCGCGTTTTCGAAATCTTCAGGCAAAATTGCGGTAGCGTCGATGGACCTTGTACCGGTCATGTAGTCCTCCCCTTCAGCATCCGACAGGCCGCCTCCTGCGGTCTTATTGTCTGGATGTCTGACAACTTAATCCCATTCTTCTTAGTATGACTTTTGCTACGAGTCTAGCGGCCTTGCCGACAAAATTATCGTGTTTCGCGTCTCAATTCCCGCAAAGCCGTAAACCTGTCCTATAGCTTTGCCGGCATCCACATTGCTGCTCAGAAGATATCCAGTTCGAGATTGACCCGGCTGGCTGCGCCGATCAGGTGCTTGCGCATGGCGTTCTTGGCGGCAGTGGCGTCGGCCTTCTCGACGGCTTCGTAGATTGCCACATGTTCGGCAATCGTCACCTCGAGAATTTCACCAAAAACCGCGCGGGAGAAAGCGATGTTGATGGCGGAGCTGATGCGTTCCGCGATGAAGCCGAGGAACATCAGGAAATATTCGTTCTCAGTCGCTTCCGCCAGAATGCGGTGGAAGTCGAGATCGGCGGCAACGCCTTCCGTCGACCAATCATCGGCGGTTTTCATCTTTTCCAAGGCTGCCGCCAGCCGCGTCAGCTGCTGCGGGCTGCGGTGCAATGCGGCAAGCCCCGCCGCCTCTATTTCCAGCGGCATGCGGAGCTGGAAAAGATCGCGGAAATTTTCCGGGTCGTTTAGCCGCGACCGCTCGATGCGGATGGACAGTCTTTGCCGGGGATCGGTGACGAATGCGCCCACGCCCTGCCGAGTTTCGACAAAGCCTTCGTTGCGCAATTGTGCAATCGCTTCGCGGATGACCGAACGGCTGACCCCGAAGGTTTTTGCCAGAACATGTTCGGTCGGCAGCCTGTCACCCGGTCCGAGCTTCGAATCATTGATTTCGCGCGCAATCTCCGCGGCGATACGGCCGGGCAGATGATCGTTGCGATGTATCTGATTGAACTCCAGCGTCATGGTTGCTCCCGTTCCACAGAAACGATTGGTTCGTTTTCCCGCGGCAGGCGACTTCCTCCTTCGCCGTCAGCGGGGTTTTCAAAGGCGGCGTTTTCAGCCGCCTTTGCCATTCCTCGATTAGCTATCCGGTTGCAGGGTTATCTGGCAACCAGGATTCATCCGCAAATCAGGGTCGAAGGTATTTTTCAGGCCGGTGATCATCCGGCGCTGCACGTCGGATAGCCGGCTTTCGAAATCGGAGCGTTTCAGGCGACCGATGCCGTGCTCGGCGCTGATGCTGCCGACGTAACGGTCGAGAACCTCGTTAACGAGTGTCTTGGACTTGTAGATGAAGGCGTCGCGCTCTTGTGGCGTCGAACCGTTCGGCGGCAGCACGTTGAGGTGGACGTTGCCGTCTCCGACATGGCCATAGGAAACCGCCAGGCATTCCGGCAGTTTTTCCGCAAGTTCCGCCTCGGCTTCAGCCACGAAGGCTGCGAGTTTCGACAAAGGTACGGAAATGTCGGTGCGCATATGCGCGCCGCGCAGCGCCTGGCCCTCGTTCATGCCTTCGCGGAACAGCCAGAGCGATTGGGCCTGTGCCCGTGAAGAAGCGATCACGCCGTCCAGCACCAGCCCGTCTTCCATCACGCCCTCAAGGAAGCGTCCCATCAGGTCAGCGGTATCGACCAACCCCGAGCCGGAAATTTCCATCAGCACATAGGCAGGATAATCGCCGGCGATGGGCATCTTGAGATCGGGAATTGCTTCAATTGCGAGTGTGAAGGCGACAGGCGGCATGAATTCGAAGGCGGACATCAGGTCGCAGCATTCGCGACGGGCGCGGCGGTAAAGCTTGATGGCATCGTCAAGCGAATTGAGGCCGAGCAGCGCCGTCTCGACATGTTCGGGATTGGGATAAAGCTTGACGGCAACCGCGGTGATGATGCCGAGCGTTCCTTCGGCGCCGATGAAGAGCTGCTTCAGATCGATGCCGCGATTGTCCTTGCGCAGCGTCGACAGCCCGTTCCAGATGGTGCCGTCCGGCAATACGACTTCGAGACCCAGCACCAGTTCGCGGGTCATGCCGTAGCGCAGGACATTGATCCCGCCGGCATTGGTGGAGACGTTGCCGCCGATGCGGCAGCTGCCCTGTGCGCCGAGCGACAGCGGGAAAAACATGCCTTTGTCCTGAACCGCATCCTTGAATTCCGAGAGAATGCAGCCGGCTTCCACGACGGCGGAAAAATCGTCGCTATCGATGGTGCGGATGGCGTTCATGCGCTCCAGGCTCAATACGACCTGATGCTTGGGGGCATCGGGAATGCCGCCGAGCACCAGTCCGGTATTACCGCCCTGGGGGATGATGGCAAGGCCCAGTTCCGCGCAGGCGCGAACGGTGTCGGAGACTTCCTTGGTCGAGCGGGGGCGGATAACGGCCACGGCCGAACTGGTGACATCGCCGTGCCAGTCGCGGCAATAGCGCAGCATGTCTTCCTGCGATGTCAGCATCAAAGCCTCGCCGAGCCTGTTCTTCAACGAGAACCGCAATTCCCCGATATCGGTTTCGCTCACGATCGTCATTCCACCCTCTCCGTCCAATCCGCCCTAAATTTCCGGACAGGGCTCTCTCGCCCTTGCTTTTGCCGGTTTGTGAAAAAATACTATTTTCAATCCGATCATATAAGGTTATCAGACAACCTTACAAGCTAATTTATCGGTCGACTGACCGATGATGTTTTTTCGGTCCCGGGAGAATGGCCGGGACAAAGAGGAGGAAGACATGCATATCGCAATCATCGGCGCCGCAGGCATGGTTGGCCGCAAGCTGACTCAGCGTCTCGTCAAGGACGGATCGCTGGGCGGCAAGCCGATCGAAAAGTTCACGCTTATCGACGTGTTCCAGCCCGAAGCGCCTGCCGGTTTTTCCGGTAAGGTCGATGCGCGTGCCGCCGACCTCTCCGCGCCGGGTGAGGCCGAAAAGCTGGTTGAAGCCCGCCCCGATGCCATTTTTCACCTCGCCGCCATCGTCTCCGGTGAAGCCGAGCTCGATTTTGACAAGGGCTACCGCATCAATCTCGACGGTACGCGTTATCTCTTCGATGCCATCCGCATTGCCAATGGCAAGGATGGTTATAAGCCGCGCGTGGTCTTCACCTCGTCCATCGCCGTTTTCGGTGCGCCGCTTCCCTATCCGATCCCGGATGAATTCCACACCACGCCGCTGACCAGCTACGGTACGCAAAAGGCGATCTGCGAATTGCTGCTGTCCGATTACAGCCGCCGCGGTTTCTTTGACGGCATCGGTATTCGCCTGCCGACCATCTGCATTCGTCCCGGCAAGCCGAATGCGGCTGCTTCCGGCTTCTTCTCCAATATCCTGCGCGAGCCGCTGGTCGGCCAGGAAGCGGTTCTGCCGGTGCCGGAAAGCATTCGCCACTGGCACGCTTCGCCGCGTTCCGCCGTCGGTTTCCTGATCCATGGGGCAACGATTGACGTCGAAAAGGTCGGTCCGCGCCGCAATCTGTCCATGCCCGGCCTCAGTGCCACCGTCGGCGAGCAGATCGAAGCGCTGCGCAAGGTCGCGGGCGAAAAGGCCGTCGCCCTCATTCGCCGCGAGCCGAACGAGATGATCATGCGCATGTGCGAAGGCTGGGCCCCCGGTTTCGAAGCCAAGCGCGCCCGCGAACTGGGCTTTACGGCTGAAAGCTCCTTCGAAGAGATCATTCAGGTTCATATCGAGGACGAACTGGGAGGTTCACTGAAATGAGTGTTGGCGGGGAGGAGAAGAAGCGGTCTGTCGCCTTTATCGGCACGGGCCTGATGGGCGGACCGATGGCCCGGCGTCTGCTGGGGGCTGGCTTTTCGGTGACCGTCTGGAACCGCAGCGTCGATAAGGCCGAGGCACTTGTTGCCGATGGCGCGGTCGTCGCGGCATCGCCGGCGGAGGCCGCCAAAGGCGCCGATATCGTCATCACCATGCTGAGCGACGGCAAGGCTGTGGGCGAGGTGCTGTTTGCGGCCGGAGTGGCCGAAGCACTGAAAAAGGGTGCGGTCGTGATCGATAGCAGCTCGATTGCCCCGCCGATTGCGCGGGAACATTCCTCCCGGCTTCAAGCGCTCGGCATTCATCATGTCGACGCGCCGGTTTCCGGCGGTGTGCCGGGCGCGACGGCCGGTACGCTTGCGATCATGGCGGGTGGCGATGAGGCGCTGATCGCGGGTCTTGCCGATGTTTTCGCACCGATGGGCCGGCTCACCTATGTCGGTCCCTCGGGTGCTGGCCAGCTCTGCAAGCTCGCCAACCAGCAGATCGTTGCCATCACCATCGGCGCGGTTGCCGAGGCGATGATGCTGGTGGAGGCGGGTGGTGCATCGCGTGAAGGGTTCCGCAACGCCATACGCGGCGGTTTTGCCGAAAGCCGGATCCTGGAACTGCATGGCGACCGCATGGTGAAGCGCAATTTCGTACCTGGCGGTCCCTCCAAGTTCCAGCTCAAGGATCTGAACGGCGTGCTGGCGACGGCGAAGGATCTGTCTCTCAATCTGCCGCTTACGCAGCAGGTGACGCGGGAATTTGACGACTTCGTCGGTGACGGTGGTGCCGATATCGACCATAGCGGCATCCTGCTTTACCTCGAAAAACTGAATAACCGGGAACAGGGCTGAGGCAGGTTCATGAGTGACGAGAAGACACCGATGCGCCGCCTGCGGTCGCAGGACTGGTTCGACAATCCCGACCATCTCGACATGACGGCGCTCTATCTGGAGCGCTTCATGAATTACGGCGTGACGCCGGAAGAACTGCGTTCCGGCAAGCCGGTCATCGGCATCGCCCAGAGCGGCAGCGACCTGACGCCCTGTAACCGTGTCCATGTGGAACTCGTCAAGCGGGTGCGGGACGGTATCCGCGATGCGGGCGGCATTCCCATCGAGTTTCCGACCCATCCGATGTTCGAAAACTGCAAGCGCCCGACGGCGGCGCTTGACCGCAATCTAGCTTATCTCAGCCTTGTGGAAGTGCTTTACGGTTATCCGCTCGACGGCGTCGTTTTGACCACGGGCTGCGACAAGACCACGCCTTCAGCGCTGATGGCGGCAAGCACGGTCGATATTCCGGCCATCGTGCTTTCCGGCGGGCCGATGCTCGACGGCTACCATGATGGGGATCTGGTCGGTTCCGGTACTGTCATCTGGCGCATGCGCCGCAAATATGGCGCTGGCGAAATCACCCGCGAGGAATTCTTGCAGGCAGCGCTCGAATCCGCTCCTTCGGTCGGCCATTGCAACACCATGGGTACGGCGTCGACCATGAATGCCATGGCGGAGGCGCTCGGCATGTCGCTCACCGGCTGCGGTGCCATTCCCGCCGCTTACCGTGAACGCGGCCAGATGGCCTATCGCACCGGCCGCCGTGCCGTCGAGCTGGTTGTCGAGAACATCAAGCCCTCCGACATCATGACCCGAGAGGCATTTTTGAACGCGATCCGCGTCAACTCGGCAATCGGCGGTTCCACCAACGCCCAACCGCATCTGGCGGCCATGGCAAAACATGCGGGTGTGGAGCTTCGCGAGGAGGACTGGCAGGTCCACGGTTACGACATTCCGCTCATCGCCAATGTCCAGCCGGCCGGCAAATGGCTGGGTGAGAAATATCACCGCGCCGGCGGCACGCCCGCCATCATGTGGGAGCTTCTGAAGGCCGGCAAGCTCGACGGCAGCTGTCCGACCGTCACAGGCAAGACCATGGCGGAAAATCTGGAAGGCCGGGAATCCACCGACCGCGATGTGATCCTGCCTTATGACAAGCCGCTGAAGGAGCGGGCCGGTTTCCTCGTCCTCAAGGGCAACCTGTTCGATTTCGCCATCATGAAGACGAGCGTGATCTCGGCGGAATTCCGCCAGCGCTATCTGAGTGAGCCGGGCCGCGAGGGCATTTTCGAGGGCAAATGTGTGGTGTTCGATGGTTCGGAAGACTATCACGCCCGCATCAACGATCCGTCTCTCGATATCGATGAGCGCACCATTCTCGTCATTCGCGGTGCGGGGCCACTCGGCTGGCCGGGTTCGGCAGAGGTCGTCAACATGCAGCCGCCGGATGTGCTGTTGAAAAAGGGTATCACCAGCCTCCCGACGATCGGCGACGGCCGGCAGTCCGGAACGGCCGACAGCCCGTCCATTCTCAACGCCTCACCGGAAAGTGCTGCCGGTGGCGGGCTGGCATGGCTTCGCACGAGCGATGTGATCCGCATCGATTTCAATAAGGGCGAGTGCAATGCGCTGGTACCGGAGGAGGAGCTGGAAGCGCGCAAGGCTGACGGCATTCCTGCTGTTCCTGCGGATGCGACGCCCTGGCAGCGAATCTACCGCCAGTCGGTGACCCAGCTTTCGGATGGCGCGGTTCTGGAAGGGGCTGCGGATTTCCGCCGGATTGCCGAGAAGATGCCCCGGCACAATCATTGATCACATACGACAAAAAATCCCCGGCCATGTCCGGGGATTTTTCTTTTCCGGGCGGTTTCGCAATTGATTGCGACCTCTTAATGTACCCGCAAATCCGCATCACAGGGGCAGGACATGACAGATATTTCGATGATAGAAGCCGCGCGTGGGCGCATCGGCAACCATGCGGTTCGCACACCGCTTCTTTCATCGCCTTTTCTGGACGAAATTGCCGGGCGAAAGCTGTTCGTGAAGGCTGAATGCCTGCAAAGAACGGGTTCCTTCAAGTTTCGCGGCGGCTGGTCGGCCGTCTCCGGCCTTCCGGCGGAGGTGCGCGTCAAGGGCGTGATCGCCTTTTCCTCCGGCAACCATGCGCAGGGCGTGGCGCTTGCCGCCCGGCTGCACAATGTCCCTGCCGTCATCATCATGCCGTCGGATGCGCCGAAGATCAAAATCGACAATACCCGGGCCTATGGCGCGGAGGTAGTGCTCTATGACCGTGCGAACGAAGATCGCGACGCCATCGGTGATCGCATTTCGCGTGAGCGTGGGCTGACGCTGATCAGGCCCTATGACGAACCGCTGGTCATTGCCGGGCAGGGGACAGTGGGGCTGGAGATTGCCGAACAGGGCGCGGAGTTGGGCATCGGTGCGGCCGAGGTTCTGGTGCCCTGCGGTGGTGGCGGCCTCACCTCCGGCATCTCCCTGGCACTCGCAGCAAAAGCGCCGAACTACAAGGTCAGGACGTCGGAACCGGAGCGGTTCGACGATGTGGCGCGCTCCCTTGCTGCGGGTAAGATCGAGCGTAACGCCACGACCTCGGGCTCGATCTGCGACGCGATCGTCACGCCGCAGCCCGGCAACATTACTTTCCCCATCATGGCCGGGCTCTGCGGAAAAGGCATTGCCGTGACCGAGGAGGAAGCGCTGCGGTCTATGGTTCTCGCCTTCAACCGGCTGAAGATCGTTGTCGAACCCGGTGGCGCGGTGGCGCTGGCGGCGGCCCTCTTCCACGGTGATGAACTGGAAAGCGAAACGGTGATCGCGGTCGCTTCCGGCGGCAATGTCGATCCGGAGATCATGGCCGGCGCGCTCTCTCGTTTCGGTTGAGGTCAGGCCTCGAGCCGTGCCGCGACCTCGCCGGCAATCGCCAGCGAGGCGGTTAAGCCGGGGCTTTCTATGCCGAAAAGATTGACAAGGCCGGCAAGGCCGTGGGTTTCCCGTCCATCGATGCGGAAGTCCATGGCCGGTTCGTCCGGGCCGGAAATCTTCGGCCGGATTCCGGAATAGGCCGGGATCAGTGCGTCATGAGGAAGGCTCGGCCAATAGCGCCTTATAGCGTCTCCAAACCCCTCCATACGGCGGGGATCGACCGCATAGTCGATGGTGTCCACCCACTCCACATCCGGCCCGAAACGGGCCTGGCCGGCGAGATCGAGCGTGAGATGCACGCCGAGGCCATGGGTGTGCGGTGCTGGGTAGATCAGCCGTGAAAACGGGGACTTGCCGGCCAGCGAAAAATAGCTGCCCTTGGCGAAACGCGCCTGCGGGATTCCGTCCTCCGGCAATCCTTCGATTTTTCTTGCCACCATGGGTGCAACAAGCCCGGCGGAATTGACGAGCAGCCGGCATGTCAGGCTGGTGGGTTCCGTTCCGCCGACGTGAACGCGGAAACCATTGCCCATCGCCTCTGCCTTTTCGAAGGGTGCGTTCAGGGCAAGGGCAGCGCCATGATCCTGCGCGTCTCCAAGCAGCGCCAGCATATAGCCGTGGCTATCGATGATACCGGTCGAGGGCGATATCAGGGCTGCGACGCAGGCGAGCGCGGGTTCGAGCAATAGCGCCTGTTGCGCATCGATCAGCTCAAGGTCGTTGCAGCCGTTAGCTTTGCCTTTTTCGCGCAGGGTGGTGAGCATGGCCGTCTCTTCATTGCTCGTAGCGACGATGAGCTTGCCGCAACGACGATGTGAAACGCCGTGGCTTTGACAGAAGGCATAGAGCCGCTCCTTGCCCTCCACGCAAAGTCGGGCCTTGAGGCTTCCGGCCGGATAATAGAGCCCGGCGTGGATGACTTCGCTGTTGCGGGAGGAGGTGGCAGAGCCGAATTCCTTCCCGCTTTCGAGGATGATGACGGTGAGGCCGCGCATCGCCAGTTCACGCGCTGTCGCGAGCCCTATCACCCCGGCTCCGATGATGATGGCGTCGATATCCGTCATGGTCTTTTCCGTGCCCGCCACCGGTTTTGAACGGAAATGCCCTCCACCGCGTTGATCCTGCGCAATGGGTAGATTGATGCTTGCCGGTGGGCAAGTCGCAATCGGTATTTTTCCCGATGCGCCAATCTTATGGAATTTTATCTCTACTGAAACAGTGGGGAATAAAGCTATTCTATGAGTGAAATAAGCAATGCCCGCTTTGAAGGGCCGAGCAGGAAGGGAGTGTACAATGTCTTATTCCAAGGCAGGAAAAGTAAAAGACTTTGTCTCGCAGCCCCAGTCGCCGCGCAACTGGAAAGATTCGGTTCATGCGGCTCTTGTCGGCGTCTGCGTGGCTTTTGTCGCCGCCGTCATCTTCGGTCTCGTTCCCTGATCCTCCCGATTTTCTCATCAGGTAATTTGAGAATAAAAGGCCGGTCGCTCCTCCGACCGGCCTTTTTCATGACCGCTCACGCCTTCAGGTAATCTTCCGCCAAGTCAACCCAGAAAGCGGTTCCGATCGGCAGGATATCGTCGTTGAAATCGAATTTCGGATGGTGCAGCGGCGGGTCGTTATCGGTGCGCGCGGTGCCGAGGAAGAAATAACAGCCTGGCCGTTTCTCCAGCATATAGGCGAAGTCTTCCGCACCCATCGATGGGCGCTGCATCTCGGCTACCTTTTCAGGCCCGGCAAAACGCCGGGCGAGATCGGCGACATAGTCCGTTTCCGCCTTGTGGTTGACGGTTGCATTGTAACCGCGCTCGTAATCGATGGTGACGCTCATGCCGTAGCTGGCCGCCTGGCCTTCGGCTATCGCCCGGATGCGCTTTTCCAGCTCGTCGCGCACGCCCGGATCGAAGGAGCGGATGGTCAGCAGCATTTCCGCCGTTTCGGGAATGACATTGCTGGCAGCACCGGCATGGAACGCGCCAACGGTGACGACTGCCGATAGTTGCGGATGGATGTTGCGGGACACCACGGTTTGCAGCGCCATGACGATGCTTGCGCCGGCCACGATGGGATCGGCCGCATCCTGCGGTTCGGCGCCGTGGCCGCCATATCCGTTGACTGTGATCTTGCACTCGTCGACGGCGGCGAGGATAGGCCCGTCGCGCAGCACGAATTGCCCGAAGGGCACGCCGGGATCGTTGTGAAGGGCAAAAACCGCATCGCAGGGAAAACGTTCGAACAGCCCGTCTTCGATCATGATGCGGGCGCCGCCGAAATTCTCTTCCGCCGGCTGGAAGATCAGATGCAGGGTTCCGTCGAAATTTTTGCGCTCGGCAATGATCTTCGCCGCGCCAAGCAGCATGGCGGTGTGGCCGTCATGGCCGCAAGCATGCATCACGCCCTGATTGGCGCTCGCATAATCCGCACCGGTTTCTTCATGGATCGGCAGGGCGTCGATATCGGCGCGGATGCCGAGCGTGCGGGTGCTGTCGCCATTGCGGAGTGTGGCGACGACACCGGTTCCGGCCAGTCCCCGCGTAACCTCATAACCCATTGCCGCCAACTGTTCGGCAATAAAATCCGACGTTTTGAACTCCGAAAGGCCGATTTCGGGGTTGCGGTGCAGGTGGCGGCGAATGGCCACCACATCCGGCATATGGTTGGCAAAGGATGCGAGATTTGCGGTCTGTCTGGTCATTTTTAAAGTCCCGGGTTCGGCCGTTTTTTCCGGCGCCTTTTGCAAATGACATAGCAGCATATGCAGCCATGCGTAAGGGGCGTAGCCTGCCCGGAAATGCCCCGAAATTCAGCGCTTGCATCGTGCCGCCACAGGTGGCATGGAACTATTGACGTCCTGGGGCATTAGCTTCTTTCGGATGTAGCGCGGGCCTTTCGGTTCGTGTTGCCCTTCAGGTTGTCAACGGGGGATTATCGGACGTTGCGCGAACAGTTTTCGCCATCGGGGAGGGTGCGAAATCCGGTCGGAACGGCATTGCCGGGCCGAACGACGCGATTTTCTTTCCTTCACCAAAAAAGCCCTGTCCGCGCCGATCTCCAGCTTCGCAGATATTCCGGAATAATGATGCTGCAGCATGACGCGCCTGCGGATGTTCCGCACTTGACCATCCGTTCCGCACAGCGTCCGGTCCGGTTCACCGAAGGTTCAGGATAAGTCATAAATATAGCGTTGCCCGATTTTCGTGTGTGTTCCCGCCACGGACGAAATGCCGGTCAAGTCGAACAAGTTTCCATAAAGTTCAGAATACGAGCCCGATGTCATTTCATATTACCCCGACCGCCGCCGCCCGTGATTCCGAGACGAAGCAGATCGATCACAACGATTCGATCCGCGCGTCCTATATGACGGTGGAGGAACTGCATGATGCGGGCGCCGCGCTTTCGCGCGATGGCGCCGACAGTCTTCCCGGCTTCATGGAATTCGATTTCTTCGAGCGTCATCGCGAGAACGAGAAGGAAATCCTCAGGGTCTATCGTACCACGGCCGTCGATGCGGAAAATGGCGCGACGATAACGCCGGCGGCGGAATGGCTGCTCGACAATCACTACGTCATCGAAGAGGCGATCCAGGAAGTCCGCCGCGATTTTCCGCGCAAGTTCTATCGCCAGCTGCCGACGATGACGGTGGGCGGCGTGACGATCCCGCGGGTCATGGCGCTCGGCTGGCTTTATGTCGCCCATACCCACAGCACGGTTTCGCGCGAAAACATGACGGCGCTGGTGGATGGCTATCAGACCTCGAAGACGCTGCAGATCGGCGAATTGTGGGCTTTGCCGTCGATCATCCGTTTCGTCCTCATCGAAAATCTCCGCCGCATCTCCATTCGTGTGGAGCGTTCGCGCCGCATGCGCCAGAAGGCGAATGAGGTCGTTGATGAAATCATCCGTCTGAACGATGCCGAGGCGTCGGCCGCGCTTCTCAAGCAGGTCGATTCGCTGGTTGACGATCCGACTTTCGCGACGCAGTTCCTCTATCGTCTTCGCAATGGCTCACAGACCTCCGGTTTGGCGGTTGCGTGGCTTGAAGAGCGTCTTCATGCTGCCGGCACCGATGCCGAAAACGTCATGATGTCGGAACATAATCGCCTGGCATCCGGCAATGTGACGATGGGCAACATCGTCAAGAGCCTGCGCGAAATCGACGATACCGAATGGTCGGTGTGGTTCGAGGAAGTCAGCCATATCGACAAGGTTCTGCGCGAAGAGACCGACTACGAGGTTCTCGATTTCGGTTCGCGCAACACCTACCGCAACACGATCGAACTTCTGGCGCGCCGTTCTCCCAAGACCGAAGTCGAGGTTGCGCGCGCCGCTGTCGAAATGGCGCGTTCGGAGACGCCGGCGGGTGCGGATGAAACCCATCGCGTCAATGTCGGCTCCGTGCTCGTCGGCCAGCGCCGCTTCGAGCTTGAAAAGGCTTTGGGTTACCGGCCGCTGGTGTCGCAGCGTATCGTGCGCTCGATGCGCAAGTTCAACTGGCTGGCAATCGCCGCGCCGGTCCTTCTCATCACCGCGCTCGCCATGCTCGCTGTCGGCTGGTACCTGGCGCAGGCGGGCATGCCCTGGTATGTCGTAACCGCCTTCCTGCTGATGTTCGCATTGCCGGCATCCGAAGGCGCGACCGGCCTCTTCAACACCCTCGTCACCTTCTTCGTGAAACCGTTCCGGCTGGTCGGATACGAGTTCAAGAACGGCATTCCGCAGGACGCCCGCACATTAGTCGCCGTGCCCTGCATGCTGACCAGCCGCGACAGTGTCGACGAGATGATGCGCAATATCGAAGTGCATTATCTCGCCAATCCGCATGGCGAGATCTACTTCTCGCTGGTGAGCGACTGGCGCGACGCGCAATACGAGCAGTCCGACGATGACCTCGAGATTCTCGATTATGCCAAGCGCGAGCTTGCGGCGCTGAACAGCCGTTATGCCTTTGATGGCAAGACGCGCTTTTACCTGCTGCACCGCCGCCGCCTCTACAATCCGGCCGAAGGCTGCTGGATGGGCTGGGAGCGCAAGCGCGGCAAGCTGCATGAACTGAACATGCTGCTGCGCGGCGACAAGGATACGACCTTCCTCGGCGGCGCGAACGTCGTGCCGGAGGGCGTGAAATACGTCATGACACTGGATGCCGATACGCGCCTGATGCGCGATGCGGTGACCAAGCTCGTCGGCAAGATGCACCACCCGATCAATCGCCCGGTGATCGATCCGGTATCCGGACGGGTTGTCGAAGGCTACGGTCTGCTGCAGCCGCGGGTGACGCCTTCGCTGACGACCGGCAAGGATGCCTCTGTCTTCCAGCGCGTTTTCTCGATCAACCGCGGTATCGATCCTTACGTCTTTACCGTTTCCGACGTCTATCAGGACCTGACCTCCGAAGGTACCTTTACCGGCAAGGGCCTTTACGATGTGGATGCCTTCGAGGCGGCGCTGAAGGGCCGCATCGAGGAAAACTCCATCCTCAGTCACGATCTGCTCGAAGGCTCCTTTGCGCGCTGTGCGCTGGTGACCGATGTGGAACTGGTGGAGGACTTTCCGACCCGTTATGAGGTGGAAGTGTCGCGCCAGCATCGCTGGGCGCGTGGCGACTGGCAGCTTCTGCCTTTTATCCTCGATCGTGCCCGCGGCGTTACCGCCATCGGCCGCTGGAAGATGGTCGACAATCTGCGTCGCTCGCTGACGCCGATCGCCTGGTTCTTCGCCTCGATCCTCGGTTGGTATTTCATGGATCCGCTCGGTGCGTTGATCTGGCAGATCCTGCTGATCTTCTCGCTGTTCGTCGCGCCCACGCTGTCCCTGCTGTCCGGCCTCGTGCCGCGCTCCACCGATATTGTACCGCAGGCGCATTTCCATACCATCTGGTCGGAAATCCGCGCCACCAATGCGCAGGTTGCGCTGCGTATCGTCTTCATAGCCGATGCCGCCTGCATGATGACGGATGCGATTGCCCGTTCGCTTTACCGCCTGCTCGTCAGCCACAAGCTGATGCTGGAATGGCGTACCGCCGCCAGCATGCAGTCGAGCGCGCAGGGCAGCATCGTCGATTATTATCGCCAGATGTGGCATGCGCCCGTGGTGGCGATGCTTGGCCTGTTGTTTGCGGCGCTGCCGGGCGACAACGCTTTCCTGATCGGCATTCCATTCACGCTGCTCTGGGTTCTGTCCCCCGCCGTTGCCTGGTATGTCAGCCAGTCGGCTGAAACCGAAGACCGGCTGTTCGTTTCGGAACACGTCTCCTTCGAGCTTCGCAAGATCGCGCGTCGCACCTGGCGTTATTACGAGGCCTTCGTGACGCCGCAGGAAAACCACCTGCCGCCGGACAACTTCCAGGAAACGCCGGAACCGATCGTTGCTTCGCGTACCTCGCCGACCAATATCGGCGTCTATCTGCTCTCCGTCATCTCGGCGCGTCAGTTCGGCTGGATCAGCTTTGCCGATACGCTGGAGCGGATCGAGAACACGATCCAGACTGTCGAGAAGATGGAAAAATATCGTGGCCATCTCTACAACTGGTATCACACCGACACGTTGCAGACGCTTGGACCGCGCTATGTTTCTGCGGTGGACAGCGGCAACCTCGCCGGTCACCTTATTGCGGTTTCGTCTGCCTGCCGTGATTGGGCAGAAGCGCCTTCAGCGCATCTTCAGGGCAATCTGGACGGTATCGGCGATCTTGCCGGCATTCTGCGCGAAACGCTGAAGGCGCTGCCCGACGACCGCAAGAACCTGCGCCCGCTGCATCGCCGCCTCGAGGAGCGCATCATCGGCTTCTCGAACGCTCTGGCCTCCGTCAAGCGCGAGCATGAATTCGCCTCGATCCGCGTCATCAATCTCGCGGTTCTTGCGCGCGATATCCAGAAACTCGCAACCAACGTCGATCACGAGGTGAAATCCGCGCAGAGCGCGGAAGTGACGCGCTGGGCGCAATTGCTCGTCGATTGCTGCGAGGCGCATATTTCCGACAGCGCCATCGACCTCACCAATATGGAGCCGCTGCGCCAGCGCCTCGCATCGCTGCGCGACCGCAGCCGCAACCTCGCCTTCTCGATGGATTTCACCTTCCTTTACCGCAAGGATCGCCGTCTTCTGTCGATTGGCTACCGCGTCGAAAGCAAGGAGCTGGACGAGGCCTGCTACGACCTTCTGGCTTCCGAATGCCGCCTGACCAGCCTCTTCGCCATTGCCAAGGGCGATCTGCCGACCGAGCACTGGTACCGCCTCGGCCGCCAGGTCGTGCCGATTGGTGCGCAGGGTGCGCTGGTGTCCTGGTCTGGGTCGATGTTCGAATATCTGATGCCGCCGCTTGTCATGCAGGAGCGTCAGGGTGGCATCCTCAACCAGACCAATAATCTGATCGTCAAGGAACAGATGAACCATGGCCGTCGTCTCGGCACGCCATGGGGCATTTCCGAAGCGGCGTTCAACGCCCGCGATCACAACATGAACTATCAGTACACCAACTTCGGTGTGCCGACGCTTGGCCTCAAGCGTGGCCTTGGCCAGAATGCGGTGATCGCTCCCTATGCATCGATCCTCGCCAGCCAGTATGATCCGGATGGTGCGCTTGAGAACCTCGACAAGCTGCGCAAGCTTGGCGCGCTTGGCCAGTACGGCTTCCATGACGCGGTGGATTTCACGCCGACACGTGTGCCGGATGGCAAGGTCTGCGCGGTGGTCTACAACTATTATGCACACCACCACGGCATGTCGATTGCGGCCGTCGCCAACGTCGCCTTTGACGGCGTGCTGCGCGAACTCTTCCACTCCGATCCGGTGATCGAGGCGGCCGAACTGCTGCTGCAGGAAAAGGCGCCGCGCGAAGTGCCGGTCATGAGCGCCAAATACGAGCCGGAAACCCCCGGCAAGGAACAGGCGGATCTGTTGCGTGCGGAAGTTCGTTCCATCACCGACCCGGCCGCGCGCGACCGCGAAGTGGTGTTCCTCTCGAACGGCCATTATTCAACCATGCTTACCTCCACGGGTGCCGGTTATTCGAAGTGGAACGGGCAGGCCATTTCCCGCTGGAAGGCCGATCCGACCGACGACCGCTGGGGCACCTTCATCTTCCTGCGCGACACCACCAATGGACAATGGTGGAGTGCGACGGCCGAGCCGCGTGTCATCGAAGGTGAAAAGACCAAGACGATCTTCACCGATGACAAGGCCGAGTTCCACAAGACCACCGGCGATCTGCAAAGCGTTGTCGAATGCATCGTCGCCACCGAGCACGATGCCGAAGGCCGCCGCGTCACTCTGCTCAATGTCGGTTCCGAGGATCGCTATATCGAAGTGACCTCCTATTTGGAGCCGGTCATTGCGTCGGAGGATGACGACAATGCCCATCCGCTGTTCTCGCGCATGTTCGTGCAGACGGAGATCGGCCGCCGCGGCGACGTTATCCGCGCCTGGCGCAACCGCCGCAGCCCGAACGAACCCGGCACCGTCATCGCGCACCTGGCGGCTGACAATGCCGGCCCGTCTCGCCCGACGGAATTCGAGACGGATCGCGCCAAGTTCATCGGCCGCGGACGCTCGCTGCGCGAAGCGGCGGCTTTCGATGCCGGTGCGACGCTTTCCAGCACCGACGGCTTCACGCTTGATCCGATCCTGTCGCTGCGCCGCACCGTGCGGGTGCCGGCGGGCAAGAAGGTGAGCGTGATCTTCTGGACGATTGCCGCGCCGAGCCGCGAGGAAGTCGACAAGGCAATCGACCGTTATCGTCATCCGGACGCCTTCGCGCATGAACTGGTGCATGCCTGGACGCGTACGCAGGTGCAGATGCGCCATGTGGGCGTCACCTCGCAGCAGGCGGCCGCCTTCCAGCATCTCGGCCGTTATCTGACCTATCCGGACATGCATCTGCGTGCGGATTCGGAAACGCTGAAAACGGGTCTCGCGTCGCAGCGCGCCTTGTGGCCGCTTGCGATTTCGGGCGATTTCCCGATCTTCAGCCTGCGCATCAACGACGATATGGACATGGATATCGCCCGTGAAGCGCTGAGCGCCCATGAATATCTGCGCTCGCGCGGTGTGATCTTCGATCTCGTCATCGTCAACGAACGGGCTGCGTCCTATGCGCAGGACATGCAGCATGCACTCGATCATATTTCCGAGGCGCAGCGCCGCATCAATCCTGCCGATGGCGGACGTCCGCACGTCTTCTCGGTGCGCCGCGACCTGATGGATGAAGAGACCTGGAGCGCGCTTCTCGCCGCTTCCCGCGTCGTCCTCCACGTGCGCAACGGCAAGATCGTCGACCAGATCAACCGTGCGGTATCGCTGTTTGCGGCCCATCGCAGCCCCGACGGCACGAGCGATGCGGCACAGGCCCGTCTGCCTGTTCCGGTCTTCCCTGTGGCGGAGCCGGTGGAAGATGCGGGCGATCTCGATTTCTGGAACGGTTTCGGCGGTTTTACCAGAAGCGGTCAGGAATATGTCGTGCGCCTCAATGGCGGGCAGTCCACGCCGCATCCATGGATCAACGTCATCTCGAACGAGAATTTCGGCTTCCATATTTCGGCCGAAGGCGCCGGTTTCAGCTGGAGCCGCAATTCGCGCGACTATCAGCTGACACCCTGGAGCAACGATCCGGTCATCAACCGGCCGGGTGAGGCCTTCTATGTCGCCGATGTGGAGACAGGAAAGCTCTATACGCCCTGTGCCGCGCTGTCGCGCGATCCCGAAGCCATGTTCGAAACCCGCCACGGTCTCGGTTACTCCGTGTTGACGGGCGTGGCCGATACGCTGGAGGTGGAGCTGACGCAGACCGTGGACCGTGAAAAACCGGTCAAACTCTCGCAGGTCATCGTTCGCAACAAGGGCTCGAAAAGTCGCCGTCTGAAGGTCTATGCCTATGTGGAATGGGTGCTCGGCAATAACGGCCAGAAATCTGCGCCGTTCATTCTGAGCAGGCATGATGCCGGCAACAATGCGATCTTCGCGTCGAACCCCTACAGCATCGACTATAGCGCTCGCACGGCCTTCCTGACGCTCGACAGCGAAGCGAGCGGCTTCACGACCAGTCGCCGGGAATTCATCGGCCGCTTCGGGTCGGCGCAGGCGCCGCAGGGCATCGTGTCCGGGGCTGCACTCAGTGGCAGCACGGAGGTCGACGGCGATCCCTGTGCCGCGCTGATGCAGGAAATCCACCTGAAGCCCGGCGAAGAACGGCACATGACCTTCATTCTCGGCGATGCCGACAATGCGGAAGAGGCCGAAGCGCTGGTGAAGGATGTTCGTAAGGCGGACTTCCAGACGGTGCTGGATGAGAGCAAGGCGTTCTGGACGGGCTTTACCGGCCAGTTGCAGGTTTCCACGCCTGATTCCGGCTTCAACCACATGGTCAACAACTGGCTGCCCTATCAGGCGCTGGCATGCCGCATTCTGGCGCGTACTGCCTTCTACCAGTCGAGCGGTGCTTTCGGCTTCCGCGACCAGCTTCAGGATACGCTGGCCTTCCTGCTCTACCAGCCGGATCTCGCCCGCAAGCAGATCCTGCGCGCGGCAGGCCGCCAGTTCCCGGAAGGCGATGTGCAGCACTGGTGGCTGCCGCTGACGGGCGCCGGTGTTCGTACCACCATTTCGGACGATGTGGTCTGGCTCGCTTATGCGATCAACCAATATGTCTCGGCCACGGGCGATGCTGCCATCCTCGATGAAAGCATCCCCTTCCTGAAGGGGGCGGCATTGATGCCCGGCCAGCATGACGCTTTCTTCCAGCCGGAAACTAGCGACAGATCCGCCACGCTTTACGAGCATGCGGCGCTGGCGCTCGATCTTGCCATTCATCGCACTGGCGAAAATGGCCTGCCGCTGATCCTCGGCGGCGACTGGAACGACGGCATGAACCGTGTCGGCGTGGGCGGCAAGGGCACCAGCGTCTGGCTCGGCTGGTTCCTGTCCGGAGCGTTGCGCGATTTCATCGAGATTGCGGAAAAGCGTGGCGATACCGACCGCGTCGGCAAATGGGCGGCGCACCGGGAAAAGCTACGCAATGCGCTGGAAACAGCGGGTTGGGATGGCAGCTACTACCGGCGCGGTTATTTCGATGACGGCACGCCGCTCGGTTCCGCCGAAAGCGAGGAATGCCGGATCGATTCGCTCGGCCAGAGCTGGAGCGTTCTCTCCGGCGAAGGCGAAGAGGCTCGGTCGCGGCAGGCAATGGATGCCGTCATGGAGCATCTGGTCGATGAGCAGACTGGCATTATCCGGCTGTTCACGCCGCCCTTCTCGCGTGCGCCGCATGATCCGGGTTACATCAAGGGATATCCGCCGGGTGTGCGCGAAAACGGCGGACAATATACCCATGCGGCGACCTGGGTGGTTCTCGCCCTTGCGAAGCAGGGTAGGGCACAGGAGGCATGGAACTGCTTCAAGCTGCTCAACCCAGTCAATCATGCGCTCGATGCGGCAGCATCGGAAACCTATCGGGTCGAACCCTACGTGGTGACTGCGGATGTCTACGGTGAAGGCGCTTATGCAGGCCGTGGCGGCTGGAGCTGGTACACGGGTTCCGCCGGGTGGCTCTACCGCGCCGCTGTCGAGGGTATTCTCGGCATCACCCGCACCGACGGCAAGCTGCATATTTCGCCGTCGCTGCCGGAGGACTGGAGCGGCTTCTCGGTGAAGATCACGCTCGACGGCAGGGCCAGGGATATCGTCGTAAGCCGCAAGGCCGATACGGCGGAAGTCTCCGTTTCCGTCGATGGTAAGGCCCTGTCGGCAGGTGATCGGGTGATCCCCTTCGACTGAGACGATCAGGTTTCCGTTCGCCTTTAAACTCAGGCTCCCGTGGTAACGCGGGGGCCTGAATCTTTATGGGGCTACCCTGGCCTCCGACTCAGTCTGTGGGTCGGATCATGGCACGGAAGCCCGGACCTAGTTCGCAGCGTCGGCTGGAAGCTCCCGCAGCACCGGGATAGGGTCATATTGGCGAAGGTTTTGATGGCGCGGTGCCGGATCGTCCGGTGCGGACTGTCTCGTCAATCTTTTCGAGAAAAGCAACAGTCGCGAATAATCGGTCGATCGGAAGGGAGTTATCTTGCGATTCAGCGCATCTTTCACAGAACTTGCACTGTTGGCGTTGCTCGCCATTCTTTCCCTGGCGTTGTCCTGCTGGTTGGCGCGCTACCCACGGAAAACGAGCGTCGGAATAATGCTTGGCGTGGTGCTCGGAGTTTTCCTGACCAATCTCGCAGCAGGTATTGTCGCCTTTCTGGGAAATGTCCTTCCCTTCGGGCAGATCGATTTCTGGCTGGCAAGTTCCCTGACCGGAATTCTTCGATAGACGACCTGTGATCTGGCGGCGCCGTCGGGAAGCGCACAAAGAAAAAGGGCGGACAACATGCTGTCCGCCCTGTCTTCATTCCGTCAGCCAGACCCTCAGGAGGCAATGGCCTTTGGCCGGGGCTGCTGGTTTTCGTCTTCCGTCAGCAGGCCGCTGGTGCGCAGCAGCGAGGTAAAGCGTCCGCCACGCTGGCTCAGCTCATCGAAAGTACCCTTTTCGATGATCCGACCCTGATCGAGGAAGAGGACGAGATCGGCATCGCGGACCGTGGAAAGGCGGTGGGCGATGATGAAGGTCGTGCGGTTCTTTCTCAGCGCGTCGACAGCGGCCTTCACCCGAGCTTCCGTTTCCACATCCAGCGCACTGGTCGCTTCGTCCAGAACCAGAATGGGAGCGTTCTTCAGTATGGCGCGGGCAATGGCGATGCGCTGGCGTTCGCCGCCGGACAGGCGGTTGCCGCGTTCACCCACCTGGGTCAGATAGCCGTTGATGCGGCTGTCGATGAAATCCGTCGCCGCTGCGGCTGCCGCTGCTTCCACCACTTCCGCATCGGTGGCCGATTCACGGCCGAGGCGGATGTTTTCGCGAATGGAGCGGTTCAGCAGGCCGGCATCCTGAAACACCGTGGCGATGGAGTTGCGGAGCGAATTTTTCGTCACCGTCGAAATATCGGTCCCATCGATCAGAATCTGGCCGGAATCGGGATCGTAGACCCGCTGCAGGAGATTGATGAGCGTGGTCTTGCCGGCACCTGTCGGTCCGACGATCGCGACTGTCTCGCCGGCCTTGGCCGTGAACGAAACGTCGTGAACGCCCTGCTTGGTGTTGGCGAAACCGAAATTGATGTTGCGGAACTCCACGGTGCCGGAGACATTCGACAATTCGCGCGCATCGCCCGGCTCTTCCCGTTCCTTGACGGAATCTTCCAGCACGAAGAAATCCTCGAGCTTGGCGCGGGCTTCGAAAATCTGCGTCACGAATTGGCGCATCTGGTCCAGACGGCCGATCAGGAGATTAGCGAAACCGATGAAGGCGATGACATCGCCGACGCGCAACTCGCCGCTCTTCACCAGCACGGTGCCGATGACAAGGATGATCATCATCGAAACGGTGGAAGCCGTGCGGTTCAAAGCACTGGCAAAGGCCCACCAGTCGAGCACCGGATATTGCGCGCTCAGCAGCTTTTCGGTGAAAGATTTCAGCGCCTTCGTTTCGGCCTCGATGCGGTTGTAGCTGTGCAGCACCGAGACGTTGCTGATGGAATCGCTGACATGGGCAAAAACGCTATGATAGTGTTCTTCGACCGAAGCCTGGCCGTCCTTGGTGCGGCCCATCACCCACTTGCCGATGAACCAGTAGACGATACCGAGGCCGATCAGCACGAAGCTGAGGCGCAGGTCCATGGACATGGCGGTCGGGACGAGCAGCACCAGTGCGACGAAGGTGGCCAGATGCGTGCGCATGAATTCGAGCCAGAGGCCGAACAGCGTTTCGCTGGCGCGCAGCAGCGTGTGGAGGGCATTGGATGTGCCGCGCTGATGGTGCCAGGAAAGCGGCATGGAGATGATGCGCCCGAAGGCTTCCGTCAGCAGCGAAGCGCGCCGGCCATGGGCCAGCCGGTCCGCCTCGCGGGCGACAGCCACATAAGCGACAGTGTTGAAGACACCGAAACCCGCCCAAAGAATGAGAATGGGCGTGACGTTGGTGCCGGAAGAGATGGCGTCGATGATCCGGCCGAACAGCACCGGTTCGGCGATGGTGATCGCTGCAAGAATGACGTTGGCGATGACGACCACCGTCACCCGCCATTTATGTACGGTCAGATAGCGCAGAGCGCGTGTGTAAACCTGAAACAAGGTCAAATTTTCAATCCAGTCCGAGCGTCTTTTTCGAGCGGTTGTTTGTTCGGTCTCAAGGCAAGTTATTTTAGCAAGGTTGCATGAGACGGCGAAATTTGTGTAATTATCGCTCTTTCTGTCTGAATGGCGGCTTAACAGATTGACCGCGCGTGCGAACCGAAAAAAACCGAACCCGATGTTTCCCGGGGACTGCCGTCACAAGATTTCGCATCTTCGTTTCAGGGATTGCTAACGACGATATGTTCAATCTCAACCGACCGGCGCCCGAGTAACATGACGTCATCGCGGGACCACGTCCTTCGTGTCATTCCCTTCAAGCCAAGCTCCGGACCCCGTGTCTTTATGCATGATATTCTTCACTTCATCTCTGCGTGTTACCAGACGGGAAGCGCCGACCGCGTTCGTTCCGAATTTGCAACGCTCATTCGCGAATACGGTTTCGACTATTTTCTTGTCAGCAGGCGGATGACCGGGGAGCTCGCCTCCACCGGACACATCCTTGCGCAACATCTGCCCGAAGGCTGGCTGGAGGTCTACAGGGCCAAGAAATACAATCTCGTCGATCCCGTCCGCAAGGTGATTGGCATGGTGCACAAGCCGTTTCAGTGGAAGGAAGCGCTGGAGGGCCTGCCACGTGCGATGCATCGCAAAAGGGCGAGCGTCTTTTTCCACGATGCCGGCCGGTACGGTCTGCAGGGTGGTTACGCCTTTCCCGTGCATGGCCGCGCGGGCTTCATCGGTGCGGTCTTCATTGGCGGTCAGGATCGGCAATTGCCCTCTTTGCAGGTGGAACTTCTGGATGCGGCCACGCGTGCCGTATTCTGGCGCCTGCTCGATCTTTCCGGTCAGTCCCACGGCTTCAGCAATGCTCCTGACGTTTCCGCTCTCGAGCTTACGAGGCGCGAAATGGAGGTGCTGACGCTGATGGCGGACGGCATGACCTCCACCGAAATTGGACGCCAACTATCGATCTCCAACCACACGGTCGATTGGTATATCAACGGAATTCAGCGCCGTTTCAGCGCAAAGAACCGGCAGCATACAGTGGCACTTGCTTTTCGTCATGGTTTGCTGAGCTAGCGCAAACAGGACAGTTCTCGCCGGAATTGCCCTTTCCAAGACCGGGTTTTGCTGCTTAATTCCGCAGTGCAGCAGAAATTTTGTTTTGGCGTGTGGGGAGACCGTCTTGAAAATATCGAAAATACTTGTTGCCAACCGATCCGAAATTGCGATCCGCGTTTTCCGGGCAGCGAACGAGCTTGGGATTAAAACCGTTGCGATTTGGGCGGAAGAGGACAAGCTGTCTTTGCACCGCTTCAAGGCGGACGAATCCTATCAGGTCGGCAGGGGGCCGCATCTCGCCAAGGATATGGGACCGATCGAGAGCTATCTTTCGATCGAGGAGGTCATTCGCGTAGCCAAGCTCTCCGGAGCGGACGCGATCCATCCCGGTTACGGTCTTCTGTCTGAAAGCCCTGAATTCGTGGAGGCCTGCAACAAGGCCGGCATCACCTTCATCGGACCGACGGCAGATACCATGCGCCAGCTCGGCAACAAGGTGGCTGCGCGCAATCTGGCGATCTCGGTCAACGTCCCCGTTGTTCCCGCTACCGATCCGCTGCCCGACGATATGGCGGAAGTGGAGCGCATGGCCGAGGAAATCGGCTATCCGGTCATGCTGAAAGCCTCCTGGGGCGGCGGCGGACGCGGCATGCGCGCCATCCGCAGACGAGAAGATCTCGCCCGTGAGGTGACGGAAGCCAAGCGCGAGGCGAAAGCCGCCTTCGGCAAGGATGAGGTCTATCTGGAAAAGCTGGTCGAGCGTGCTCGCCACGTCGAAAGCCAGATTCTCGGCGATACGCATGGCAATGTCGTGCATCTGTTCGAGCGTGATTGTTCGATCCAGCGCCGCAATCAAAAGGTGGTCGAGCGGGCGCCCGCGCCTTATCTCACCGAAGCGCAGCGTCAGGAACTTGCTGCCTACTCCCTGAAGATCGCCGCCGCCACCAGCTATATCGGCGCCGGCACGGTCGAATATCTGATGGATGCCGATACGGGCAAATTCTATTTCATCGAGGTCAATCCGCGCATCCAGGTGGAGCATACCGTCACCGAAGTCGTTACCGGTATCGATATCGTCAAGGCGCAGATCCATATTCTCGAAGGCGCTGCCATCGGCACTGCGGAATCCGGCGTGCCGCGCCAGGAGGATATCCGTCTCAACGGCCATGCGCTGCAGTGCCGTATCACCACTGAAGACCCGGAACATAACTTCATTCCGGATTACGGCCGTATCACCGCCTACCGTTCCGCCTCTGGCTTCGGCATCCGTCTGGATGGCGGCACTTCCTATACCGGCGCTGTCATCACCCGCTATTACGATCCGCTGCTCGTCAAGGTAACGGCCTGGGCGCCGCAACCGGATGAGGCGATCAACCGCATGGACCGCGCGCTGCGCGAATTCCGTATTCGCGGCGTCGCGACCAACCTCACCTTCCTCGAAGCCATCATCGGTCACGACAGTTTCCGCAACAACACCTATACGACCCGCTTCATCGATTCGACGCCGGAACTGTTTGCGCAGGTCAAGCGTCAGGACCGCGCCACCAAGCTCCTGACCTATCTTGCCGACGTGACCGTCAACGGCCACCCGGAAACCAAGGGTCGCGCCAGGCCGTCCGAAAAAGCGGCCAAGCCCGTCGTGCCTTATATCGATGCGCCGACGCCCGATGGCACCAAGCAGTTGCTGGACAGGCTTGGCCCGAAGAGCTTTGCGGACTGGATGCGCAATGAAAAACGCGTTCTGGTTACCGATACGACCATGCGCGACGGGCACCAGTCGCTGCTGGCCACCCGCGTTCGCACCCATGATATCGCCCGAGTCGCCAGCGTTTACGCCAAGGCGCTGCCGCAGCTTCTCTCGCTGGAATGCTGGGGCGGGGCGACGTTCGACGTTTCCATGCGCTTCCTGACGGAAGACCCATGGGAGCGTCTTGCGCTGATCCGCGAAGGCGCGCCGAACCTGCTGCTGCAGATGCTTCTGCGCGGCGCGAACGGCGTCGGATACAAGAATTATCCGGACAATGTCGTCAAATATTTCGTCCGTCAGGCTGCAAAGGGCGGGGTCGATCTTTTCCGCGTCTTCGACTGCCTGAACTGGGTGGAGAATATGCGCGTCTCGATGGATGCGATTGCCGAGGAGAACAAGCTCTGCGAGGCGACCATCTGCTATACCGGCGATCTGTTGAATTCGGCGCGTCCGAAATACGATCTCAAATATTATACCAACCTTGCCGCCGAGCTTGAAAAGGCCGGGGCTCATATCATCGCCGTCAAGGACATGGCGGGCCTGTTGAAACCGGCCGCCGCCAGGGTTCTGTTCAAGGCGCTGCGTGAGGCGACCGGTTTGCCGATCCATTTCCACACCCACGATACCTCGGGCATTTCCGCCGCGACCGTTCTTGCGGCCGTGGATGCCGGTGTCGATGCCGTCGATGCCGCAATGGATGCCTTCTCCGGCAATACGTCGCAGCCATGCCTTGGCTCGATCGTGGAGGCGCTGGCGGGGTCGGAACGCGATACGGGTCTCGATACCGAATGGATCCGCCGCATTTCCTTCTACTGGGAGGCCGTGCGCAACCAGTATGCCGCCTTCGAGAGCGATCTCAAGGGACCGGCCTCGGAAGTCTATCTGCATGAAATGCCGGGCGGCCAGTTCACCAACCTCAAGGAACAGGCGCGTTCGCTGGGTCTCGAAAGCCGCTGGCACGAGGTGGCGCAGGCCTATGCAGACGCCAACCGCATGTTCGGCGATATCGTCAAGGTGACGCCGTCCTCCAAGGTCGTCGGTGATATGGCGCTGATGATGGTCAGTCAGGATCTGACGGTCGCCGACGTTGAAAACCCTGATCGTGAAGTGTCTTTCCCGGAATCGGTGGTGTCGATGCTGAAGGGCGATCTTGGACAGTCGCCCGGCGGCTGGCCGGCAGGCCTGCAGAAAAAGGCGCTGAAGGGCGAAGCGCCCTACACGGTTCGTCCGGGTTCGCTGCTGGAAGATGCCGATCTCGATGCCGAACGGAAAGTGATCGAGACGAAGCTGGAGCGCAAGGTCGACGATTTCGAGTTCGCGTCCTATCTGATGTATCCGAAGGTATTCACGGATTTCGCGCTGACAGCCGAGACCTATGGCCCGGTTTCGGTGCTGCCCACCCATGCCTATTTCTACGGCATGGAGGACGGCGAAGAACTGTTTGCCGATATCGAACGCGGCAAGACGCTGGTCATCGTCAATCAGGCCTCGTCCGGCACGGATGACAAGGGCATGGTGACGGTGTTCTTCGAGATCAACGGTCAGCCACGCCGCATCAAGGTGCCGGATCGTGCCCATGGCGCTTCCGGCTCCGCCGTGCGCCGCAAGGCCGAACCCGGCAATGCAGTTCATATCGGCGCGCCGATGCCGGGTGTGATCAGCCGCGTCTTCGTCAATCAGGGCCAGGAGGTCAAGGCCGGTGACGTGCTGCTTTCCATCGAAGCCATGAAGATGGAAACCGCGCTTCACGCCGAACGCGACGGCAAGATCGCCGAAGTTCTGGTGCGCCCCGGCGACCAGATCGATGCGAAGGATCTGTTGATCGCTTACGGAGAATAAAGCCGTATCCGATCATCGATGCAGTGTCAGACGCCCGCCTCTCCGGCGGGCGTTTTTTGTTGCGTAGCCGTGAAAACTCGAATATGCATGTTCGTGCACGTTTATTCCGGTTTATGCATGGGTTTCGATGAGCGATCATTTTGTCAGCGAGCGGCAGGCGCTCATCCTTGCGCAGTTACGGCAAAGCGGCCGGGTGCTGGCGCAGGATCTCGCGCAGAATTTCGGCGTTTCCGAAGACACCGTGCGCCGCGACCTGCGTGAGATGGCAGCCCGGGGCGAATGCCTGCGCGTTTATGGCGGAGCGTTGCTTTCCGACAGCAAAACGGTGCCGCTGAAAACGCGGATTGCCGAGGATGCGGACCGCAAGGCCCTGCTGGCGCGCGCCGCTGTCCCGCTTCTCGAACCGGGCATGGTCGTCTTCATCGATGCCGGTTCCACCAATCTCGCCATTGCAAGGGCGCTTCCGGCCGGGCTCAACCTGACGGTGGTGACGAATACGCCCGCCATTGCCGCTGAACTGACGGGGCGGGCCGATAGCGATCTGGTGCTGATCGGCGGCAAGGTCGATCCGGCCGTAGGTGCTGCGATCGACGCCATGGCGCTTCGGCAGCTCGAACTGATGCGGCCCGATCTCTGCATTCTCGGTGTCTGCGGCGTTGCGGCCGAGACGGGTCTGTCGGCGGATGTTTTCGAGGATGCGGTGTTCAAGCGGCTTGCCTGCAGCGCCAGCCAGCGGATTGTCGCCGCCATCACCACGGAAAAGCTCGGCCACAGGGCAGCTTTCCATGTGCGTGATTTTTCTCCACCTCTTTCCCTCGTACTGGAACAGGATGCCGACCGTGCATTCGTCGAGGCGCTGTCGGCAAAGGGCGTACAGGTTTATTGCGGCGAAGATGACGCCGTTCAGTTTTCTCATGGTCAAGTCTGAAGGATATTGCCGATGAATGGCCCCACGACATTTTCGCCGACAGGCATACGCTCGTCCTATCTGACGCGGCACAGGCTGGGCGTTTCCCTGCTGTTCTTGATGAACGGTTTCATGATGGGGTCATGGGCGCCCAAGATTCCGGAATTTGCGGCGCGCCTGTCCCTCAGTGAGAGCGCGCTCGGCCTGATCATTCTGGTTTTCGGTATCGGTTCGCTGGTTTTCATGCCGATTGCCGGTTCGCAGATCGCCCGTTTCGGTTCGCGTACGGTCAGTCTCGTCACAGCGGCGATCTTTTTGCCGACTCTGCTTTTCATTTCCTGGGCGGGCACGGTGTGGGCCGGGGTGATTGCGGTGTTTCTGTTCGGCGGGCTGACGGGGGCGATGGATGTCGCCATGAACGCCAATGCGGTAGCGGTGGAACGGGATATGCGCCGCGCCATCATGTCATCGTGCCACGCCTTCTGGAGCCTTGGCGGCCTGATCGGCGCCGGTCTTGGCGGTTATCTCATCACGGCCATCGGTGTGCAGGGACATGCCATTGCGCTGACGGTCATCGCGCTCGTGCTGCTGGTCATCGCGTGGCCGCGCGTCCTTGCGGATCGTCCGCATCCGGAGGAAGAGCGCCCGAAAGGCGGCCTGCCGCTGACGCCGCTGCCGTGGATCATCGGCCTGATGGCGCTGTTCTCGATGATTCCTGAAGGCGCTATCCTCGACTGGGGCGCGCTTTATCTGCGCAATGAACTCGGTGCTTCGGTATCGCAGTCCGGTTTCGCTTTCGCGGCCTTCTCCCTGACCATGGCGGCCATGCGGTTTGCCGGCGATCTGGTGCGTGACCGCTTCGGCGCCGTGACGACCCTGCGCTTCTGTTCGGCCATGTCGATTATCGGTCTTCTCATTGCCGGTCTTGCGGGAAATTCCACTATTGCGATCATCGGCTTCGCGATTGCCGGCGTCGGCATTTCCAACATGGTGCCCATTGCCTTTTCCGCCGCCGGCAACATGCCGGGACTGGCGCCCGGCATTGGTCTCTCGGTGGTCACCACCATGGGCTATTCTGGTATTCTGGTGGCGCCATCGGCCATCGGCTTTATTGCCGAGCATACAGGCCTTGCCAGCGTCTTCATCGCCCTGCCGCTCTTGCATGTGGTGGTTCTGTTGCTTTCGCGGCTCGCCCGCCATGCGGATGGGGCGGGCAAGGAATAGGCGTCTCGAATTTTGCCATGATTGCGGTAAAGTAGAAGCTCTCATGCGTTGGGTGTTGACAAGCAGGCTTGCCTGTTTCACCTCAATTGCCAGACCTTGCCGCAAGCTCCAGAGACCGCCATGACGTCACATGCCGATTACGATCCCAAGCCCCGCCGCGCATCCGTCGCCGTAGACGTGGGCGGTGTCATCGTCGGTGGCGGCGCGCCCGTCGTCGTGCAGTCGATGACCAACACCGATACGGCGGATATCGACGCCACCGTGCAACAGGTGGCGGCGCTCTTCCGGGCCGGTTCGGAAATCGTGCGCATCACCGTCGACCGCGACGAGAGTGCGGCCGCCGTGCCGAAAATCCGCGAGCGGTTGCTGCGGCTTGGGCTTGATGTGCCGCTTGTCGGCGATTTCCATTATATCGGCCACAAGCTTCTGGCCGATCATCCGGCCTGCGCCGAAGCGCTGGCGAAATACCGCATCAATCCGGGCAATGTCGGCTTCAAGGAGAAGAAGGACAAGCAATTCGGCGAGATCGTCGAAATGGCGATCCGCTACGACAAGCCGGTGCGAATCGGCGTCAACTGGGGGTCGCTCGATCAGGAACTTCTGACGACGCTGATGGACAAGAACAAGGAGCAGGGTTTCCCTCTCTCCGCCCGTCAGGTCACGCGTGAGGCCATTGTTCAGTCGGCGCTGATTTCCGCCGAGCTTGCCGAAGAGATCGGCCTGCCGCGCAACCGCATCATCCTGTCGGCCAAGGTCAGCCAAGTGCAGGACCTGATCGCCGTTTATTCCATGCTGTCGGAACGCTCCGACCACGCCCTGCATCTCGGTCTCACCGAAGCGGGCATGGGCTCCAAGGGCATCGTCGCCTCATCCGCCGCCATGGGTTATGTGCTGCAACACGGCATCGGCGATACGATCCGCGTCTCGCTGACGCCTGAGCCGAATGGCGACCGCACCCGCGAAGTGCAGGTGGCGCAGGAACTGCTGCAGGTCATGGGTTTCCGTCAGTTCATTCCGGTCGTTGCGGCATGTCCCGGCTGCGGGCGCACCACGTCCACCGTCTTTCAGGAACTTGCCCAGAACATCCAAAACGACATTCGCAAGAACATGCCGATCTGGCGTGAGAAATATCCGGGTGTCGAAGCGCTCAACGTTGCCGTCATGGGCTGTATCGTCAACGGCCCCGGTGAAAGCAAACATGCCGATATCGGCATTTCCCTGCCCGGAACCGGCGAAAGCCCCGCAGCGCCCGTCTTCATCGACGGTGAAAAGGCGTTGACCCTGCGTGGTCCCAATATCGCCGCCGATTTTGAAGCGCTTGTGATCGATTACATCGAAAAGCGTTTTGGCCGGAAAGATGCGGCGGAGTAAAGAGTACCGTGAAAAGGCCGGAATTCCACTGTCATACCTCCTGAACCTCTCGGAGCATCAAAACACATGATCAAAAAAATCGCGATCGTCGCCCTTTGCGGGACCTATCTTTCCGCCTGCACCACCACCGATCCCTATACGGGTGAGCAGAAGATGTCGAACACGGCCGGCGGCGCCGGCATCGGCGCCGTGGTCGGTGCTCTGGGCGGTCTGGCTGTCGGCGGTTCGCCGACCGGTCGCCGTAATGCCGCGCTTATCGGTGCGGGCATCGGTGCGCTCGCTGGCGGCGCCATCGGCAATTACATGGATGGCCAGGAAGCCGAGCTTCGCGCCCAGCTTCAGGGGACGGGCGTTTCGGTTACCCGCCGTGGCGACAGCATCGTTCTCAACATGCCGTCGAACATTACCTTTGCGACGGACCAGGATCAGGTCATCCCGCCATTCTATCAGACGCTCGATTCTGTCGCCATCGTGCTGAACAAGTTCAACCGCACGCTCATCGACATCAACGGCCATACCGATTCGACCGGCAGCGCCGGTTACAATCAGGGCCTTTCGGAGCGTCGTGCCGCATCGGTCGCCAATTATCTCGGCGCGCGCGGCGTCGATCAGCGCCGTATTTCGACGCTCGGCTTCGGCCCGTCGCAGCCGATCGCTTCGAATGCAACGCCGGATGGCCGCGCCCAGAACCGTCGCGTCGAAGTGCTGATTTCGCCACTCAAGGGCTGATTGGGTAATGAAAAGCTGAGCGGAAGCCGCTCAGCTCTTTCGTTCAGCGATGAATCTGGCGGCCGCGATGAGAATCGCGGCCTTTTCGCCATAAGGGGCCAGCAGTTCGCTGGCTTCCGCCACTTGCTCCCGCAGCTGGTTGCGCGCCCAGTCCTCGCCGCGCAGCGCCACGAGCGTTCCCTTGCCGCGCGCGGCGTCCTTGCCGGTTGCCTTGCCCATGGTGGCGGCATCGGCCGTCAAATCCAGAAGGTCGTCGGCAAGCTGGAAGGCGAGGCCGATCTTTTCGCCGAAGAGACGCAGCCTTTGCCTTTCGGAAATATCGCTGCCGGCGATGATTGCGCCCGCCTCGCAGGCAAAACGCAGCAGCGCACCGGTTTTCATAGCCTGCAATGTAATGACGCCGGCTTCATCAGGCGCTTTTTTCTCCGCAGCGAGATCGAGCGCCTGGCCGCCGGCCATACCGCCGATGCCCGCCGCGCGGGCAAGCGAAAGTACGAGCGCGGCCTTGCGCTCGGCCGAAAGCGGATTTTCGTCCGATGCGATGATATCGAAGGCAAGCGTCAGCAGGCTGTCGCCGGCGAGAATTGCTGTCGCCTCATCGAATTTGCGATGCACGGTCGGCTGGCCGCGGCGCAGGTCGTCATCGTCCATGGCCGGCAGATCGTCATGAACAAGCGAATAACAATGGAGGCATTCCAATGCCGCGCCAACATAAAGGGCGGCTTCGGCATTCCCGCCCGCAAGGGCGGCACTTTCGATGACGAGGAAGGGTCGCAGGCGCTTACCGCCGTTCAACACGCCATGGCGCATGGCGTCGAGCAGGTTTTGCGGGCGCGTGATCTCATCCGCGCGGGCTTCGCCGGAAAGCAGGCGACCAAGCAGGGCTTCGGTTTTTGCCGCGTTTTCGCGCAGCTTCGTTTCGAAATTTGTCATCGCAACGTCCATGCCGCGCTCTTTGGCATGCCGCGCGAATGCAGGCAAACCTTTTCGTGATTCCAGAGGTGCAACTATTTGAGCGGACTCGCCTTGAAGGCGGCAATGGACTATGAAAGGCTTCAATTGGTGCGGGGCTTTGACGAATATTGAGCAGTACGCCTGAAAGCGACGCAGATTACGCCGTGCTGGCGGAAGACCGGAGCAGTCCGAAGGTGGATTTTCGCACGTTGGCAAAGCGTATCGTCATGACCTTGCTGGCTTTGCTGATCCTGCCCTATCTGCTGATTCCGGTTTATGCGCTGCCGTTTATCCGGCCGGTCTCGACGCTGATGCTCGCCGATCTGGTGACCTTTCAGGGTTATGACCGGCGCTGGGTGCCGCTCGAGGATATTTCGCCGCGCCTTGTTCAATCCGTAATGATGTCCGAGGACGGGCAATTCTGTTTTCATGGCGGCGTGGACTGGAACCAGATGCAGTCCGTGGTCAGCAACGCGCTCGACGGGGCGTCCACCCGTGGCGCAAGCACCATTCCGATGCAGACGGCCAAGAACCTGTTTTTATGGAACGGCCGCTCCTTCCTGCGCAAAGGGCTGGAGTTGCCGCTGGCGATTGCTGCCGATTTCGTCTGGTCGAAAAAACGGATGATGGAGATTTATCTCAACGTTGCCGAATGGGGACCGGGCATTTATGGAATCGAGGCTGCCGCCCAGCACCATTTCAAGGTGCCGGCCGCAAAACTGAGCTCCCGTCAGGCGGCGCTGCTGGCGGTTTCGCTGCCTAATCCCATAGACCGCGTCGCCAGCAAGCCGGGACGCGGGCTGCAACGGCTTGCCGGCCTTATCGAACGGCGCGCGCGTGCCTCCGGTGGCTATGTCGGCTGCGTGCTGGATTGACCCCGGCGCGTCGCGTCAGCCTTTCTTGAAAATATAGTCGGTTTCCTGACGCAGGGTTTCACCCGGCCGCAGGACGGCGTGCGGAAAATCCGGGTGGTTAACGGCGTCCGGCCAAATCTGCGTTTCCAGGCAGAAACCGGCAAAGGGGCCGTAGTGACGGCCATCGAGGCCGGGAACCGGAACGTCCAGTTTGAAGGCCGAATAAAACTGCACACCGGGCTCGGTCGTGTGAACCTCAAGGGCGATATCGGAGGCCGGCGAATAGGCGCGGGCGACCTTGCGTTTTGCGCGGCGCTCGGGCGACAGGCAGAAATTGTGGTCGTAGAGAACCTGCTCGCCATTCTCCTTGCGCCGCATCGGTGTCGGGTGGCGCAGGTCGAAGACGGTGCCTTCGACGGAGCGGATTTCGCCCGTCGGTATCTGCTTGTCATTGGTGGGCAGGTAAAAATCAGCCGCGATGCTGATCTCATGCCCAAGGGCGGTGTCTGCGCCATCGAGATTGAAATAGGAATGCTGGCAGACATTGGCGATGGTCGGCTTGTCGGTTACCGTTTCATAGACCACCGAAAGCACGCCGCCGTCGAGGATCGTATAGGTGGCCGTGACCGTGCAATTGCCGGGATAACCAGCGCGGCCATCGGGATCGATGATCTGTAGAACCGCGTGGCTTTCGCCATGTTCCATCAGCATCCAGTTGCGCTTGCCCATGCCGTCGCTGCCGCCATGCAGGTGGGTTACGCCCTTTTCATTGAGCTCCAGCTCGTAGTCGTGCCCGTCGATGGAGAATTTGCCGTCGCCGATGCGGTTGGCATTGCGGCCGGGCGTGGCGCCGAAATAGGAGGAATATTTGTAGTCCTCGAACTTGTCGAAGCCGAGAACGAGCGGCGGCTGGTGGCCCTCGAGGCGCAGATCCTGAATGACGGCGCCCCACGTGATGACCTTGGCCGTCAAACCGCCTTTCGAGATGGTGACGCGTTCGACTTTTTCGCCGGTCGCCGTGAAACCGAAATTCTCCCGCGCCGCCGCGTCGCTCATCGTCATTCTCCCTGATGTTGCGAATTGCCGGGCGGACGTTGCGTCATTTCCCGGCAATTCGCAATCCGCAATTTACGCGGCGAGTTTGCCAATGGATTCGAGATCATAGGGTGTCGTCTGGTATATCTCGTTGATCCAGTTGCCGAAAAACAGATGGGCATGGCTGCGCCAGCGGTTGAGCGGGGCAAGCGCCGGGTCGTTGTGTGGAAAATAATCATGCGGAAGCTTGATGGGGACGCCGGCATTCGCGTCACGGAAATACTCGTCCGAAAGTGATGTCGAATCATATTCGACATGGTTGAACATATAGAGCCGGTTGCCCTCTTTCTCATGCACCAGACAAACGCCCATTTCCTCGGATTCCATCAGGATTTCGAGTTTCGGATGTTTTTCGATATCGGCGCGGCGTACTTCCGTCCAGCGCGAGACCGGGACCTGGAAATCGTCCGAAAAGCCGTTCAGATAGATCGATGAGGGGCAGAGATTGCGGTGACGATAGACCCCGAAAGCCTTTTCCTTCAACTCGTGCTTCGGCACGCCATGGAAATGATAGATGGCGGCCATCGCGCCCCAGCAGACATTCAGCGTCGAATGAACGTTGGTCTGCGTCCATTCGAAAATTTGTCGCATTTCGTTCCAGTAGGTCACGTCTTCATAGGCCAGCGTCTCCACGGGCGCGCCGGTAATGATGAAGCCGTCGAACTTGCGGTGGCGCACTTCCTCCCACGTCTCGTAGAAGGACAGAAGATGTTCTTCCGGCGTGTTCTTGGCACGATGGCCGCCGATCCGCACCAGCGACAGCTCCACCTGCAGCGGCGAGGCGCCGACGAGGCGCGCCATCTGGATTTCCGTCTTGATCTTGTTCGGCATGAGGTTGAGAAGCCCGATCTGGAGCGGGCGGATATCCTGCCGGATGGCCGCCGTTTCGGTCATGACCCGCACTCCCTCATGAACGAGGGTCTCAAAAGCGGGAAGCGTATCGGGAATCTTGATCGGCATGTCGAACTCTCTTTTCCGGATCACGTAAAGAACGTTGCGAAAACAAAAAAACCGGCAGCGAAATCGCGACCGGTCCCAGGAAATTGCCTTTTTCCTCGACCCTTTAGCGACTTCTTTAAAGTGGCTGCAAGCCGGTCGGCAAATCACCACTGAGGCGTTTCATAATCCCGAAGCCGGCGAAAATCAATATAGGCCGATTTCATCGGGTTTCTGCTTTCCATTTTTGGCCGAGGTGCGATAAGGCAGGGCATGAATAAAGAGCGCTTCACCATTCTGCTTGGCGGCGATGTCACGGTGACCGATCGTCTGCAAGAGGCGGTCGCGGATAGCCGTGTGATTGCGGCCGACGGCGGCATGCGCCATGCCGGGCCGCTTGGCCTTGCGCCGGAGTTGTGGGTCGGGGATTTCGATTCCGCCAGCAAAGAGTTGCTGGAGGCCTGGCCCGATGTAGCGCGGCAGCCATACCCGGCCGCAAAGGCGGTGACGGATGGCGAGATCGCGGTATCGGAAGCTCTCTCCCGTGGCGCGCATTCGCTGGTGCTTGTCGGTGCGCTTGGAGGCGCGAGAAGCGACCATGCGCTTCAGCACCTCCTTTACGCGGTGGCGCTTGCCGAACGTGGTATCGACGTTACGCTGACCTCCGGTGAAGAAGAGGCGCGGCCGCTGCTTGCCGGTTCGCTGGATATCGATTTGCCGCCCGCCTCGCTGTTTTCGGTTGCCGGATTTACCGCCCTTGAGGGGCTCGATATCGGCAATGTGCGTTATCCGCTGAAGGATTTCGCGCTTGCTTTCGGTTCGTCCCGCACTATTTCCAATGTCGCGAATGGCGGCCCCGTGCATTTCTCGCTGAAAAGCGGAAAAGCCATCGTGCTCGCCCGCCCTTATGATCTGACCGGAGCCTGACGCCTTGGCACCCCCAATTTTGAAACTCGATGACATCAAGCTGACCTTCGGCGTGACCCCGCTGCTCGATGGCGCCAATCTCCAGGTGGAACCGGGCGACCGCATCTGCCTCGTCGGACGCAACGGTTCCGGCAAGTCCACCCTGATGAAGATCGCCGCGGGTCTGGTCGAGGCGCAGTCGGGCGAGGTTTTCCGGCATCCGGCCGCCACCATCCGTTATCTGGAGCAGGCTCCGGATTTTGCCGGTTACGACACGGTTCAGGCCTATGCCGAAGCGGGGCTCGGCCCCGGTGACGATCCCTATCGCGTCACCTATCTTCTTGAGCATCTCGGCCTCACCGGGCAGGAACATCCGGCGAGCCTTTCCGGCGGTGAAGCGCGACGTGCGGCCCTTGCCCGCGTCATGGCGCCTGAGCCCGATATCCTGATGCTGGACGAACCGACCAACCATCTCGATCTGCCTACCATCGAATGGCTTGAAAGCGAGCTGCAGCAGACGCGCAGCGCGCTGGTGCTGATTTCGCATGACCGGCGTTTTCTCGAAAAGGTCTCGACCTCGACCGTCTGGCTGGATCGTGGCCAGTCCCGTCGTCTCAATCGCGGTTTTGCCCATTTCGAGGAATGGCGCGACAAGGTGCTGGAAGAGGAAGAACTGGAACAGCACAAGCTCGGCAAGGCCATCGAGCGTGAAGAACACTGGATGCGTTATGGCGTGACCGCAAGGCGCAAGCGCAACATGCGCCGCGTCGGCGAGCTTCAGGCCATGCGTGCGGAATATCGCGGCCACAAGGGGCCGCAGGGCACGGTGCAGGCGACCGTTACCGAAGGGCGTGAATCCGGCAAGCTCGTTATCGAAGCCGAGGCCATCACCAAGGCTTATGGCGAGCGCGTGATCGTCGCGCCGTTTTCGCTGCGCGTCCATCGCGGCGATTGCATCGGTTTCGTTGGCCCGAATGGCGCCGGTAAAACCACGCTTCTGAAGATGCTCACCGGCCAGCTGCAGCCCGATAGCGGCACGGTGAAGCTCGGCACCAATCTGGCGATTGCGACGCTCGACCAGAAGCGCGAGGATCTCAATCCCAACGATACGCTCGCGCATTATCTGACCGATGGCCGCGGTGAAAATCTGCTGGTCAACGGCGAACTGAAGCATGTGACGGGCTATATGAAAGACTTTCTGTTCCAGCCGGAACAGGCCCGCACGCCGATCCGCAACCTTTCCGGGGGCGAGCGCGCGCGCCTTATTCTGGCACGCATTCTGGCGCGGCCGACCAATCTTCTGATCCTCGACGAGCCGACCAACGATCTGGATATCGAAACGCTCGATCTGCTGCAGGAAATCGTTGCGGGCTTTTCCGGCACCGTTATCCTCGTCAGCCACGACCGCGATTTCCTCGACCGCACCGTCACCTCCACCATCGCGCCCGTCAATCCGGACGAACCGGACGGACGATGGATCGAATATGCCGGTGGCTATTCGGACATGATGGCGCAGCGCAAGGGTGCGGCGGAAGAAAAACGCAAGGCTGAGAAACAGGAAAAGGCGAAAGCCGCACCTTCGGCCTCTGCATCGCAGGATCCTTCAAAGGCCAAGGGCAAGCTTTCCTTCAAGCAGAAATTCGCGCTCGAAAACCTTCCGAAGGAGATGGAAAAGGCGCAAAGCGAAATCGCAAAACGCGAGCAGCGTATGGCCGATCCGGAACTTTTCACAAAGGACCCGGCGGCCTTCAACACGCTGGCGCAGGAAATGTCGAAGCTGCGCGACAAGCTGGAGGCCATGGAAGAAGAATGGCTGGAACTGGAAATGCTGCGCGAGGAACTGGAGGGCTGAAGGCAATCAGTTCCCCGTTTGACCGGTCCTCCTTCGGCCTTTGACAGAAAAGCAGAATTGCCGTTCTATGCCGGCGTTCGTTTGGAGGAGTTGTGAAAATGCGCATGATTTTCCTCAATCTGCCGGTCAAGAATATCGAGACATCAAGAAACTTCTTCACTGCTCTCGGTTTCAGCTTCAACCCGGAATATTCGGATGACCGCACGCTCTGCATGATCGTGGAAGAGAATATCTTCGTGATGCTTCTCCAGGAGGGACGTTTCCGCGATTTCATCAACGGCGATATTGCCGACGCGACGCGAACCACCGAGGTTCTGACCTGTCTTTCCGCCGGAAGCAGGGAAGAAATCGACCGGATGATCGCCACGGCGCTTGCCTCCGGCGGCAGCGGCTGGAAGCCTGTTCAGGACCATGGCTTCATGTATGCCGGCAGCTTTCAGGATCCCGACGGGCACGTCTGGGAACTGGTGCATATGACGGAATAGGGCTGATCTCGGCCATCTTGCCAATCGGGGACGGCGGGACTACACCATCATCTTGATCTAACGGGGTGTCTTTTGCGCTTGGGTGCGAAAGGCTGAGAGGCTTGCCAACCCGAAGAACCTGATCCGGTTCATACCGGCGGAGGGATTAGACGGCTTTAACGCAGGCGGCTATTTCCCTATCGTTTTTTTGAGGAGATACCCGTGCGCCGTCGTCTTTTCCTGAATACCCTCGTTGCCGCCTCGCTGTTTCTGCCCGGCCTTGCCGTTGCACAGGATAGACAGGAACTGACCGTCTACACCTATGAAAGCTTCGTTTCCGAATGGGGTCCCGGTCCCAAGGTAAAGGAGGCCTTCGAGAAGGTTTGTAATTGCACGGTCAATTTCGTCGGCGTGGCCGATGGCGTGGCGCTGCTCAATCGTCTGAAGCTTGAAGGGGCGGGGTCCAAGGCGGACGTCGTGCTTGGCCTCGACACCAATCTTGTCGCGGAAGCAAAACAGACCGGTTTGTTCGATGTCGGCGGCATCGATGCATCGGCGGCCAAGGTGCCGGGCGGCTACACGGACGATGTTTTCATTCCCTATGATTACGGTCATTTCGCTATCATTTATGATACGCAGACGGTGAAAAGCCCGCCGACGAGCCTGAAAGACCTCGTGGAAGGCGACCCCTCGCAGAAAATCGTCATTCAGGATCCGCGTACCTCCACGCCGGGGCTTGGCCTGCTGCTATGGGTGAAATCGATCTACGGCGACAAGGCCCCGGAGGCCTGGGAAAAGCTCAGGAAGCGCATTCTCACCGTTACGCCGGGCTGGTCGGAATCCTATGGCCTCTTCACCAAGGGCGAGGTGCCGATGGTGCTCTCCTACACCACCTCGCCCGCCTATCACATGGTCGCTGAAAAAACGGATCGTTATCAGGCCGCCGCCTTTTCCGAAGGGCATTACATCCAGATCGAGGTTTCCGGTCTCCTCAAAAACGCGCCGCACAAGGAACTGGCAAAGCAGTTCCTGGCTTTCACGCTGACATCCGGTTTTCAGGATGCCATTCCGGAAAACAACTGGATGATGCCGGTTGCGGCAACCTCGAAGCCCTTGCCGGAGGCGTTTTCAAAACTCGTGGTGCCGCAGAAGACTTTTCTGATGGATCCGGAAGAGGTGGCGAAGAACCGCAAGGCATGGATCGATGAATGGCTTGCCGCCATGAGCATGAATTGAGGAAGAGGCACACCAGCGCATGATGCTGCGTCGCGATTACCGGCGGTCGATCATTTTCGGAACGGCGGCTTTTGCCGCCGTTTTCCTGTTCATGGCGCTCGCGGTTGCAGCTCTCCTGTCTTTTGATGCCGGCGCGTCCGCTGCCGGCATCATGGATGCCTATACGCTGCGCATCCTGCGTTTCACGCTTTATCAGGCAACGCTTTCCACCCTTCTTTCCATTGTTCTCGGCCTGCCGGTGGCGCTGGCGCTCTGCCGTCGGCGCGCGTTTCCGGGAAGGATCTGGATCATCAGGCTGATGGCGGTGCCGATGGGTCTGCCGGTGATCGTTGGCGCCTTCGGTATCATCACCATCTGGGGCAGGCAGGGCGTTTTGAATTCGGCACTTGTTTTTGCCGGGGCGGATGAACCTTTCAGCATTTACGGCCTGTCCGGCATCCTCATTGCCCATGTGTTTTTCAATCTTCCGCTTTCGGTGCGGCTGATGCTGGCCGGGCTGGAGCGCATTCCGGGCGAATATTGGCGCATGGCGGCGAGCCTCGGCATGGGGCCGGTTTCGATTTTCCGTTTTATCGAATGGCCGGCGGTCGCGCGTCTCGTTCCCGGCATTGCGGGGCTTGTCTTCATGCTGTGCGCCACCAGCTTCACGCTCGTTCTTCTGTTGGGCGGCGGGCCCGCGGCAACGACGCTGGAGGTGGCAATCTATCAGGCGCTGCGGTTCGATTTCGATCCGCAGCGGGCAATTGCGCTTTCTGTTTTGCAGATTGCCCTCACCGCAATCCTGCTCGGCCTTCTTGCCTTTTTGCCGTCGCCCGAAGCGGAAATTCCCTCGCTTGGTCGTTCCCTTCGCCGTTTCGACGGAAAGGGCATCGGTGCCCGCCTCTGGGATGGCGCGGCAATCATGTTCGCTGTTCTGCTGATCGGCCTGCCGCTTGTCGCCATAGCAGTCTCGGGTTTGAGGGCCGATCTGCCGCGTCTTCTGTCCGCGCCGATTTTCCTGCGCGCGGCGGTGACCAGTCTTGCAATCGCCGCACTCTCCGCAGCCCTTGTCGTGCTTTGCTGCATGGCGATCATCGGCGCACGCCAGGCGATAGGCTCCAGACGGCAGGCAGGGCAACCCCTGCGCTTCCTCTCCGCCATGCTGGGGGAAGGGTCTTCGCTGGTGCTTTTGGTGCCGCCTGTCGTATTGGGAAGCGGGTGGTTCCTGTTATTGCGGGTTTTCGGCGATGTCAGCTTCTATGCGCCGGTCCTCGTGGCGCTCATCAATATGCTGATGGCTTTGCCGCTTGCCATGCGCGTGCTGGAGCCGGCCTGTACCAGTCATTTTTTGCGCACCGGCCGACTTTCCGCCAGTCTCGGGCTTCAGGGCCTGACGCGGCTGCGGTTCGCCGATCTTCCGGTTCTGTGGCGGCCGCTGGCCATGGCGTTTTCCTTCGCCATGGCCCTGTCTCTCGGCGATTTAGGCGCGGTTGCCCTGTTCGGGTCGGAAAGTTTCGTCACCCTGCCATGGCTGGTTTACAGCAATATGGGCAGCTATCGTACCAATGACGCCGCCGGTTATGCCTTCCTTCTCGGTATCATCTGCCTGCTGCTTGCCGCAGGCGGTGTCGCACGGCAATCCCAATCAGCAAGGGCGAGCATATGACAGGCGATGATTTTGCCGTTGAACTGGACAAGGTCAGGCTGCGGCTTGGAACACAGGATTTCGACCTCGATTGCACATTCCCGCAGAGCCGGATAATTGCCGTCGTCGGCGCGTCCGGTTCGGGCAAGTCGACGCTTCTCAACCTCGTCGCCGGTTTCGAGGCGCCGGATTCCGGCCGCGTGATGATCGGCGGGCAGGACATGACGGCGCTCGATCCTTCGGAAAGACCAGTCTCATCGATCTTTCAGGATAATAATCTGTTTGCGCATCTCGATATCTTCACCAATGTCGCTCTCGGTGTCAGCCCCGGGCTGAAATTGCGGGTGGAAGACCGGGAACGGATTGAGATGGCGCTTGCACGTGTCGGTCTGGCGGGTTTCGACAAACGTTTGCCGGGCACGCTTTCCGGCGGAGAAAGGCAGAGAGCGGCGCTGGCGCGTGCGCTGGTCAGGAAAAAACCGGTCATGCTGCTCGACGAGCCTTTTGCGGCACTCGATCCCGGACTGCGGGCGGGTATGACGTCGCTGCTTCTCGACTTGCATGGAGAAACAAAAAACACGGTGATTATTGTCACCCACCATCCCGAAGACATAAAGAAGCTGGCGCAGAAGGTGGTTTTTCTTGATCGCGGCCGGGTTGTCTATGTCGGCTCGACCGCAGATTTCTTCGCCACACAAAATGTGAAGGCGGTGGACAGTTTTCTGAACGGGTGATCGCCTTATTTTCGACGTGTGCCGCTGGCAATCGCTTTAGATGACTTCAATGGCGCTAATTTGCACTTGCCAGTTTCAAGTTGTTGCCCGAGAAAAGATGGGAATTATTGCGTTCTTCAGGAATAATCCGGACTTGATGGATCGTTTTTACCGTTTCGGCATTCATCGCCCGTTGGGGCGAATCTGTTATTCTGGTCTGCAATTAACGGATGATCAGGAACGTTAGGGGCAGGCATAGAGAATGAGAAATAGCATGACTGCACAGTGGAGGCTCTTCTCCCGTTCAGGCCTTCGCCGTTCGGGCAGGATGGCTGCAGCCTGTTCCGTGCTGACCGCTTCTGCGGTGTTCCTGTCGTCGTGCCAGTCTCTCTTCAGCCCGGCCTACCAGTCCACCCTGCGCCCGTCGGATAATCCGCAGACCGTGGAAGAGGTGCAGAAGAATGATCCCCGCGCCCAGATGGGCGCTCGCGAGCATCCCCGCATCGTGGCGAGTTATGGCGGTGAGTACCGCGACGCCAAGACGGAACGGCTTGTCGCGCGTATCGCCGGCGCTCTGACCGCCGTTTCGGAAAATCCGCAACAGTCTTACCGCATCACTATTCTCAACTCGCCGGCCATCAACGCCTTTGCGCTGCCGGGCGGATATCTTTACGTGACGCGCGGCCTTCTGGCGCTTGCCAACGATGCTTCGGAAGTGGCCGCCGTGCTTTCGCATGAGATGGGCCATGTCACCGCCAATCACGGCATCGAACGCCAGCGCCGCGAAGAGGCGGAGGTGATTGCCAGCCGCGTGGTTGCCGAAGTGCTGTCGAGCGATCTTGCCGGTAAGCAGGCGCTTGCGCGTGGCAAGCTGCGGCTTGCGGCCTTTTCGCGCCAGCAGGAATTGCAGGCGGATGTGATCGGCGTGCGGATGCTGGGCGAGGCCGGTTACGACCCCTTTGCCTCGCCACGTTTCTTGGATTCCATGGCGGCCTATGCGCGGTTCTCTTCGGCTGATCCCGAAAACGACCAGAGCCTCGACTTCCTTTCCAGCCACCCCAACACGCCGCAGCGCATCGAGCTTGCGCGCCGTCATGCCCGCGCCTTCGGCCAGGACGGCCAGGTCGGCGATCGTGGTCGCGACTGGTTTCTGGATGGCATAGATGGTCTGCTTTATGGCGATAGCCCGCAGGAAGGTTATGTCCGCGGCCAGACATTCCTGCACGGAACGCTCGGCATTCGTTTCGATGTGCCGGAAGGTTTCCTTATCGACAACAAGGTCGAGGCCGTTCTGGCGACGGGACCGGGCGATATGGCCATCCGTTTCGACGGCGTCGCCGATCCGAAACAGACGAGCCTTGCCAATTACCTGACCAGCGGCTGGGTTGCCGGCCTGTTGCCGGAAACCGTCAAGGAAACCCAGATCAATGGTCTGGAGGCCGCGACAGCCCGGGCAAGTGCGGATAAATGGGACTTCGACGTGACCGTCATTCGTGTCGGCCAGCAGATATTCCGTTTCCTGACCGCCGTGCCGAAGGGCAATACGCAGCTCGATTCCATCGCCAATACATTGCGCACCAGCTTCCGCAAGATGACGCCGCAGGAAATCGCCTCGCTGAAGCCGCTCAGGGTGCGGGTGGTGACGGTGAAGCCCGGTGAAACCGTGGCGACGATGGCAGCGCGGATGATGGGAACCGACCGGAAGCTCGACATGTTCCGCATGATCAATGCCATGAGCGCCACGGCCACCATTCAGCCGGGCCAGCGGGTGAAGATCATTTCGGAATAAACAAAAACCTCGGATCGCTCCGAGGTTCTGTGTTCAAGCCATCATCCGGCAATCATTGCCACTCACGTACGTCGACGAAATGACCGGCAATCGCCGCCGCCGCCGCCATGGCGGGGGAGACGAGGTGGGTGCGGCTCTTATAGCCCTGGCGGCCTTCGAAATTGCGGTTCGAGGTGGAGGCGCAGCGTTCGCCGGGTTTCAGGCGGTCGTCATTCATTGCAAGGCACATGGAGCAGCCTGGCTCGCGCCATTCGAAACCGGCTTCGAGGAAAATCTTGTCCAGGCCTTCCTTTTCCGCCTGTTCCTTCACGAGACCGGAGCCGGGCACGATCATGGCCGAAACGGTGGGAGCGACTTTACGGCCGTCAACGATCTTCGCCGCCGCGCGTAAATCCTCGATGCGGCCATTGGTGCACGAGCCGATGAAGACACGGTCGATGGCGATATCGGTGATGCGCGTGCCGGGCTTCAGGCCCATGTATTCAAGCGCACGCCACTTGGAAGCGCGCTTGTTTTCTTCCTCGATATCATCGGGATTGGGAACAATGCCTTCAACAGAGGTCACGTCTTCCGGAGACGAGCCCCAGGAGACGATGGGCGGCAGGTTGGCTGCATCCAGCACCACGACCTTGTCGTAATGGGCGCCTTCGTCGGATTTCAGCGTTTTCCAGTAGGCGATGGCCTGTTCCAGCGTTTCGCCCTTCGGCGAGCGCGGCTTGTCCTTGATGTAATCGAAGGTGGTTTCGTCAGGTGCGATAAGACCTGCACGGGCGCCGCCCTCGATGGTCATGTTGCAGACCGTCATGCGGCCTTCCATGGAGAGCGAACGGATCGCCTCGCCGGCAAATTCGATCACGTGGCCGGTGCCACCGGCCGTGCCGATCTCGCCGATAATGGCGAGGATGATATCCTTGGCGGTAACGCCATCGGGAATTTTGCCGTCGACACGCACCAGCATGTTCTTGGCTTTCTTCTGGATCAGCGTCTGGGTCGCCAGAACGTGCTCCACTTCCGAGGTGCCGATGCCATGCGCCAGTGCGCCAAAGGCGCCGTGGGTCGAGGTGTGACTGTCGCCGCACACGATTGTCATGCCCGGCAGGGTGAAGCCCTGTTCAGGGCCGACGATGTGAACGATGCCCTGGCGTTTGTCGCGCTCGGAATAATATTCGACGCCGAAATCCTTGGCGTTCTGCGCAAGCGCTTCCACCTGAATGCGGCTTTCCTCGTTCTTGATGCCTTCCAGCCGGTCGGCCGTGGTCGGAACGTTATGGTCGACAACGGCCAGCGTGCGGGCAGGCGAATGCACGGGACGACCGGCCATGCGCAGGCCTTCGAAGGCCTGCGGGCTCGTCACCTCATGGACGAGGTGACGGTCGATGTAGAGAAGACAGGTTCCGTCCGGGTCACGATTGACGACGTGGTCGTCCCAGATTTTGTCATACAGGGTGCGGGGTGCGCTCATGGCTCTATGCCTTGTCATGGAAAAGGGTAATCAGGGTTCAGAAAAGTGTGGACAGCGGTGCTGTCAGGCGAGCCTAAGTCGGCTGGTGAGCGCCCCGGAAACGCGCGCAAAGAACCGTGCCGGCAGACGCTTGTGGTCCTGCAGCACATAAACATTCTGCGCGAGACATCCGAATTTAGATCCCATGACAGCCTTCATAGCAGATCACCGGTTTTACGGCAATATCAATGCGCATAGCATGGAACGCGACGGTCCGGCATTTTCTATGTGCACTGCATCACGGCTGAAGGCCCGCAACGGGCCTGCCCTGCTGTGGTTCTCCAATGGACATGATGCAATGCAACTTGCGTATTTTGCGATGCACATATAGATGGGTTCCCTTATCATTTGCGTTTCGACGAGAAATCGAAGGGAGGGAAAGCATATGGTATCCGAAAAAGCCCTTATCTCGAAGATCACATGGCGGCTGATGCCGTTTCTTGGCCTTCTCTATCTCATCGCCTATATCGACCGCCAGAATGTCAGCTATGCCAAGCTGCAGATGGTCGACGCGTTGAGCCTCAGCGAATATGCCTATGGTCTTGGCGCTTCGCTGTTCTTCATCGGTTACTTCATCTTCGAAGTGCCGAGCAACCTGTTCCTCAACCGTTTCGGCGCCAGCAAATGGTTTGCCCGTATTCTGGTTTCCTGGGGCGCCGTCACCATCGCGCTTGCCTATACGCAGAACGCCACGATGTTTTACATCCTGCGCTTCCTGCTTGGGCTTTGCGAAGCGGGCTTCTTCCCCGGCGTATTGTTCCTCATGACGCTCTGGTTCCCGCGCGATTATCGCGGCCGCATGATCGGCCTGTTCATGATTTTCAGCGCGCTTGCCAATGCCATCGGCGCGCCGCTCGGCGGCATGCTGCTCGATCTGGATGGTTTCCTCGGTTATGCCGGATGGGAATGGGTGTTCCTCGCCACGGGTATCCCGGCGGTCATCGCCGGCATCGTCACCTTCTTTTATCTCGACGATACCCCGGAAAAGGCGAAGTTTCTGACGCAGGATGAGAAGGACTGGTTGAAGAACCGGCTGGCCGAAGAAAACAAGGGCATGGAAGAGCATGCGGAGGACGGCTTCAAGGCGCTGGTCAATCCGCGCGTTCTGTTCATGGCGCTCTGCTATGTCGGCTTTCCGCTGGCGGCCTATGGTCTCAGCTACTGGCTTCCAACCATCGTGAAGAGCTTCGGCGTTTCCAACACCGCCAATGGCTTCATCAACATCATCCCCTGGGTGATCGTGGCCGTCGCCCTGTTCGTTGTGCCCCTGGCCGCCGACAAGGCAAAGAACAAGACGCCCTATATCGTCGGTCCTGCCTTCATCGGCGCCTTTTGCCTGTTGATGTCGGCATTGCTGAGCGATCCGGTCTTGCAGTTCGCCTTCCTCTGCATCGCCGCTGCAGGCATCTTTGCCGGTCAGCCGGTGTTCTGGAGCCTGCCCGGCCGCTTCCTCAAGGGAGCAGGTGCGGCCGCCGGCATCGCCGCGATCAATTCCGTCGGCAATCTGGGTGGCTTCGTGGCGCAGAACGTGGTGCCCTGGATAAAGGATCAGACCGGCAGCACCATTGCGCCGATGTTCTTCCTTGCCTTCTGCCTGGCGCTTGCCGGGGTGCTGGTCATCATCGCAACGCGTAGAATGGGTACTCAGGTCAAGGCGGCTTGACTTTGGAAGATTGCGATAGCTGCCACGAGTGTCGGCGGTCGCATACATAAAAAATCGTGGCCCGGATGTTTCCGGGCCACGATCATTTTAAGCGGCAAATAATGAATTCTCTTTCAGAGAATTACGCCGTGAACCAGTCGCTACCGGTGAGGTGAACACCGGCGACAACGATCTTTTCGCCCTTGTGCTCGCCAGTGACGTTGTAGGTGAGGATGGTGTCGCTATCGTCGATCCTCACCGCCCAGTTGTCGATGGTCGTACCAACCAGTTTCAGCTTGTCCATAGAGGCGTTGAAGCCTTCGATGCTGTCGGTGGCGGAGCTCTTGGCCATGTCGCCGAGATTGAAGACGAAGGTATCGGCGCCACCGCTTGCCTTTATGTGATCTATGCCCTTGCCGCCGGTTACCAGCGAGGAGGCGAGGTTTACGCCGCTCAGGTCGATAGAATCGTTACCTGCGCCGGCGTCGATCTTGACGGAGGTGAAGCTGCCGTCGGTGACGCCAGCGCCACCGTTCACGACGGGGGTATTGGCGGCAACGCCGCCGTCGAACGCCGTGCCCGCCTTGACCACGATGGTGTCGTTGCCGGCGCCCGTGTCGATGTTGAAGGCGTTTACCCAAGCCTTGTCGTTCGATATGACAGAGACAGTGACCGTGTCGTTGCCTACACCGGTCGAGATGTTGCCACGCTTCGCATTGAGAACTTCCACGGTGGACGAACCGGTGCCGCCGAGATGAACGTCGACCTGAACGAAATCCTTGAAGGTAAGGTTCTCAGAAGTGTCGGACTGGGCGAGAGCGTTCTTTACCGAATTCCATGCCGACGACACGTCAAATTTGAAGCCGTTGGAGCTGGGGTCATAGCCAACATCGACCGTGCCGCCCGCGCCGGTGCCGGGAACCGATACCGCGCCGACATTGACGACGCCGGAGTCGAGCGAAGAACCGTTTTTGACCTGTGCTGTGGATTCGGTGAGGAGCTTGTAAGCTTCCTGATCGACCAGGTTGGTGAGCGAAGAAACCGAAGCAGCGCCACCATTACCAAAAGTTACTTTTAACGCCATTTTACACTCCATAAATTTTTGAGAAATCGATGAATTGAAATTAAATTTATAATAAATATTGCGGGTGATATTTAATACGTAAAAAATGATAATACAATATAAGAAATTGTTTTTTTGAATAAAGTGCGTCTTTAACGTGTTGCGGAAATTCCTTTCGTAAAATTATGGCACCGGAAACTGTTTACTCCTGTACGAAGGTCTTTTTGAGCCTGTCCTGGAACGGCTTCACAAAATAAGAAAGAACACTCCTTTCGCTGGTTTGTATGAACACTTCGGCCGGCATGCCGGGATATAATTTCCCGCCGGGCAGATGACCCATTCCGGCCTTGTCGGGTTTGATGCGCAGCGCGTAATAAGATGAGCCGGTTCGGGAATCTGTCTGCAGATCGGGGGCGACGACAGCAACTAGCGCGCTCAAATCCGGCGTCGTGCTTTGATTGAATGCCGTGAAGCGAATGGTTACCGGCTGCCCGACGTAAATCTGATCGATGTCTCGTGGAGTTATGTTGGCCTCGATGGCAAGCTCATCCTGCTCCGGCACCACCAGCATCAGCACTTCACCCGGTTGAATGACGCCGTTTATATTGTGCACCGAGAGCTGGTAGATGCGACCGGCAATCGGTGAGCGGATGTCGAGGCGATCCAGCTGGTCGCGCGTTGCCGCCAGCCGCTCTTCATATTCCGCGACGGTCGCTTCGATCGATGTCAGGTCTTTCGTGACTTCTGATTTGCGGTCTTCATCGAGCTGAAGCAATTGCAGGTCCAGTTCGCTCAGCTTGCCCACTGTCTGTGCCCGGGCGGCGATGTATTGGCCCTGCTGACCTTCGAGATTGGAAAGCTGGCGCTTGAGGAGATTGAGGCGCTGAAGTGTGACGAGCCCTTTTTTGAAGAGCTCGTCCGTCTTGGAAACATCTTCCTTTACAATGGCGAGCTCATTGTCCGTCGCCTCCACCTGCACCTCGAGGCCGCGTGCCTCGTCGGCGAGCTGGTCCTTGCGTGTTCCCAGCTGCTTTTTCATGCCGATCAAGGCGTTGCGACGGCTGTTGAAAAGGTTCTGTTCGCTGTCGATAAAGGTCTTGGCCGCCTTCGAACTCGTCAGTGCCGCCAGATCTTCCTCCACAGTGAAAGAAGGCGCCTCGGCAATTTCCGCACGCAGACGAGCCCGACGAGAATAAAGCTGCGCAAGCGTATTTTCGACGATGGAGAGGTTCGCCTGCACGACGGTGGCGCTCAGCCGCAACAGGACCTGACCGGCCTCGACCCTGTCACCTTCGGCAACATTGATCTCGCTGACGATGCCACCGGAAAGATGCTGGATTTTCTTGGAGTTGCCTTCAACGACAACCCGGCCGGTGGCCACCACCGCGCCGGCAAGCTTTGCAAAAGCCGCCCAGCCGCCCAATCCGACCAGTAGGCCAAGGGCGAGAACGACCACTGCGGTCGAGTGCCTGAGAATGGAGGCATTCGTCATGCCGGATTTTTCCGCCTCAACCATTTTCGCTCACCCGGTTTTCAATCTTGCGCGTTTCTTCCTCCTCAGGCACCTGGCGGATATTCTGCCGCAGGATTTGCGCGAGCACCTCTTCCTTGGTGCCAAAGCGCAGCATCCGGCCGTTATTCATCACCATCACCAGATTGACGCTTTCGATGGCGCTGGGGCGATGGGCAATGACGACGACAATGCCGCCACGCGCCCTGATGTCGCCAATGGCATTGCGCAGGGCCGCTTCGCCTTCGCTGTCCAGATTGGAGTTCGGCTCATCGAGAAGGACGAAGAAGGGTTCGCCAAACAGCGCGCGGGCAAGGCCGATGCGCTGTTTCTGACCGCCCGACAAGGCCTCGCCACGGTCGCCAATATAGGTATCGTAACCCTTGGGCAGGTTCAGGATCAGCTCATGCACCTGCGCGGCCTTGGCTGCGGCGACAACCGCTTCCGCTGTCGCATCGCGGTCGAAGCGTGCGATGTTCTGCGCCACGGTTCCGGGCATCAGCTCCACCTGCTGGGGCATGTAACCGATGGATTTGCCGAGAAACTCGAAATCCCACTGGTTGAGCGCGGCCCCATCGAAGCGGACGGAACCGCGTTCATAGGGCCAGATGCCGGTCATCAAGCGTGCCAGTGTGGATTTGCCCGAGGCGCTTGGGCCGATGATGCCGAGACCATCGCCGGCGTTCAGCGTGAAGGAAATATCGGCGACCGTATCGCGCGCGCCATTGGGTGGCCCACCGGTTACCCGATCAACGGCAACGGTATATTGCGGGCGGGGCAAGGAGAGCGGCGGCGAGGGTTCGGGCACCAGTTCCAGGAACTCGTTGACGCGTTTCCAGCCCTGTCTTGCGGTCATGAAGCTGCGCCAGTTTGCAATCGCATGTTCGACAGGGCCGAGCGCCTTTGCGGAGAGGATCGAGCCTGCGATGATGCTGCCCGCCGATGCATTGCCGTCGATGACGAGAACGGCGCCGATGGCCATGACGCCGGATTGCAGCAACAGGCGGAAGGTTCGCGACATGGCGCCGAGCATGCCGGCAGTATCGGATGTCGACAGGGTGATGGCGCGGTATCTGGAATGTAGCTCGTCCCACATGGATGTCACCGCCCCCATCATGCCCATGGTCTTGATGGATTCGATGTTGCGCTGGCTGCTGCCGACGAGGACGTTTCTCTGCCCTCGCGCGGTATAAGCCTGCTTTGTCGCCCGTTCTGTCAGCCAGTTCGTAAGGAGCGTCAGCACGATGAGAACTACGGCTCCGCCGAGCACAGCGAACCCGATCCACGGGTGCAGGGCAAAACAGATCAGCAGATAGATGGGCAGCCAGGGAATGTCGAAAAAGGCCGCCGGGCCCGGTCCCGACAGGAACTGGCGGATCTGATCGAGATCGCCGACGATCTGCAGCCCATCGATCTTTCCCGAGGCAAGGAGCGGCGCACTGATCGACGCCCTGAAAAGCTTCTGATTGAGCGCGTCGTCCATATTGTCCGAAATACGCGCCAATATACGGCCTCGCAGCCCGTCGAACCCCATAAGGAACGCGTAGAGAACGATCAGGAGAACGACCAGTGCCACAAGGGATGGAATGCTCTTGCTTGGCAAAATGCGGTCGTAAACTTCCAGCATGAAAAGCGAGCCGGAAAGATTAAGAATGTTCATCAACGCGCTGGCGAGACCAACGGCGAAAAAAGCGGACTTATTTTTTGTTAAAAAAGAATTAAATAAAAACATAACAACACCTGAAACAGCAAGAAAATCGCACAATAAATGCAATTAGGCAATGCTGTTCGAGGATGGGCTAAAACACTCGAGCAAGAAATCAGGCAGGCATTTGTCGCCGGTCGAAATTTGCCACATCTTTCCGCAAAGGAAATGATTGAAAGAGCTTCGGTATTCTCCGGCCAGCCAATGCTCGCCAAACGCGGCTTTCAAGCCGCATGCGTGCTTTGTTGCGTTATATCCGCGCAACAAAAAAGGCGGCCCGAAGACCGCCTTTTAATCAATCCATCGAAATGGAAATCTTATTCCGCTGTGGCTTCCGCAGCCTTTGCTGCTTCTTCCGCTGCCTTGGCTTCTGCGGCTTCGGCTGCTGCCTTCTCGGCGGCGAGAGCCTGTGCTGCTGCTACCTTTTCGGCTTCCAGACGTGCCTTCTCGTCGGCAAGTGCCTGACGCTCGGACTCGTTCAGCTTGCGGGCGCGCGTACCGGTGTTCTCAACGATACGGGCAGCCTTGCCGCGACGGTCGCGCAGGTAGTAGAGCTTCGCGCGGCGAACCTTACCGCGGCGAACGACTTCAACGCCTTCGACCAGCGGGGAGTAGATCGGGAATACGCGCTCGACGCCTTCGCCGTAGGAGATCTTGCGAACGGTGAAGCTCTCGGAAAGACCGCCGCCGGAACGGGCGATGCAAACGCCTTCGTAAGCCTGAACGCGGGTACGGTTACCTTCGGTAACGCGCACGTTGACGCGCAGGGTGTCGCCCGGAGAAAACTCGGGCAGGGTGCGCTTTGCTTCGATCTTGGCGGCCTGTTCGGCTTCCAGCTGCTGAATGATATTGGTCATGTTAACCTCTGATTTCTTCTGAAACAGCCAGAGCGCTCAACGGTTCGTCTGTCGGTCAATGCCTCCAGACCATGCCTTTCGGCAGGAGCGGGTTCGCCATTCTTTGCTTTCGGTTGGGATATTTCCCATTTCCACGCGGGCACATACACGAGGATGCGCCGTTTGTCATCCCTTTCATGACAATATTTTATCAATTACGCGCCGCGTTCCGGCAGTTGCGAAGCGGCGCGCTGGCGGATATGGCATGGGAACCTTGGGAGGGGCCATGTCCATATTCATTATTCTCATGCTGTTCGCCACCGGTTTTCTGTCGGGTGTCGTCAATGCGATTGCCGGTGGCGGCACCTTCCTGACCTTCGGGGCGATGACGCTGGCCGGTCTGCCACCCATCGTCGCCAACGCCACGTCAGCCATCGTGCAGTTTCCGGGCTACATCACCTCCGTGATCGCCTATGGGCCGGAAATCCGCGCCCATTGGCGCGAGGCGATCCTTTTGTCGGGCGTTTCAGTCGTCGGCGGGCTGGCCGGATCGCTGCTGCTTTTGTCGCTCGACAATCCTTCCTTCCGCCAGCTCGTGCCATGGCTGCTTCTTGCGGCCACCGCCGTTTTCGCTGCCGGCCCGTGGCTGCGGCCGAAGGCGAGCGCCGAACGTTCGCCCGGAAATCTGCCGAGCCTCGTCTTTCAGGGTCTCGCTTCCGTCTATGGCGGATTTTTCGGCGCTGGCATGGGCATCATGATGCTGGCCATCCTCGGAATAACCTCGGGCGGCAGCTATCATCATCTGAATGCGTTGAAGAACCTCTTGTCTGTCGTGATCGCCGTCATCGCAATCACGATCTTCGTCAGCGGTGGCGTCGTTTCCTGGTGGGCGGCGCTCATCATGTTCCCTGCGGCCGCACTTGGCGGCTATATGGGCGTGCATACGGCACGGCGGGTGCCGCAGTGGATCATTCGCTGGCTGGTGATCGCCGTCGGGCTGGTGCTGACCGCCTATTATTTTGTCTCGGCCTGAGCCTTTTCCAGAAGATCGGGGCGTCTTTCCTTCGTCAACGCCAGCGCCCGCTCGTGCCGCCATTTGTCGATGGCGGCGTGGTTGCCAGAGGTGAGAACGGCTGGGATGTCGCGGCCTTCCCAGACCTGCGGGCGGGTATAGTGCGGATGTTCCAGCAGTCCGCCCTCGAAGCTTTCATGCACGCCGGAAAGATCGTTGCCCATGACGCCCGGCAGGATGCGGACGATGGCATCAAGAAGCGTCAGCGCCGCCGGCTCACCACCGGAGAGGATGTAATCGCCGATCGACACTTCCTCCAGCCCGCGCGCCTCGATCACCCGCTGGTCGACGCCTTCGAAACGGCCGCAGACGATGATCGCGCCTTCTCCGGCTGCCAGTTCACGCACACGGTTTTGCGACAGGGGTTTGCCACGTGGGCTCATAAGGAGGCGGGGCCGTGTGTCGCCATCCGAAACATGGTCGATGGCCGCCGCGAGAACGTCGGGTTTTAGCACCATACCGGCGCCGCCGCCCGCCGGTGTGTCATCGACGCTTCTGTGTTTGTCGGTGGCGAATTCGCGGATCTGTACGGCGTCCAGCGACCATTGCCCCCGCTCGAGCGCCTTGCCTGCCAGAGAATATCCGAGATGCCCCGGAAACATTTCCGGGTAGAGCGTCAGAACGGTAGCCTTGAAGGTCATGACTTTATTTCTTGCCGAACGGCGATGCGCCGGTTTCGTCCTTGTCGTCAGGATTGTCGATCAGGCCGGCGGCCATCGGATCGATGAGAATACGACCGGCTTCGAGGTCGATTTCCAGCACGGCCGCTTCCGAAAAGGGAATGAGGGCGGGGCGACGGCCTGCACCTTTCAGCTCCAGCAGATCACCTGCGCCGAAATCATAGACGGCGCTGACGGCGCCATAACTTTTGCCATCGGCATCGACGGCTTCCAGCCCTTCGAGATCGGCATAATAAAATTCGTCATCGTCAAGCTCGTCGTCGGGCAGATTGTCACGCTCGATGAACAGTTCCAGCCCATTCAGGCTTTCCGCCGCATTGCGGTCGTTGATGCCCCTGAAACGAACGACGACGACGTTCTTGCCCTCGCGCACTTCCAGAATTTCGAAAACACGGCCATCGGCGGTAACAAGGTTGCCATAATCGCCGAGCGCCATCGGATCGGCCGTATAGGTGCTGACACGGACTTCGCCGCGCAGGCCCTGTGCGCCGCCGATCTTTGCCATGAGTACCGGGTTTTCCAGCTTTGCCATCGGGCCGTCCGTCTTCTGGTGTTGGTTGCGTCAGCTTTACGGTTTGTTGACGCCAAAATAAACAAAAAACGGGCGGCATGGAAAACCACGCCACCCGTTCCTCAAAAGTTTCCGTGCAGATTATTCTGCAGCAGAGGCTTCCGCAGCAGCAGCGGCTGCATCTTCAGCCTTCTGCTTCTTTTCAGCGATACGCTCGAGAGCGCGCTTGCCCGGCTTTGCCTTTTCCGGGTTGCTGCGAGCGGCACGCTCGGCAAGGCCGGCTTCTGCGAGGAAGCGCAGAACGCGGTCGGTCGGCTGTGCGCCCTTGGCGATCCATTCCTTGATGAGGTCAGCCTTCAGCTCAACGCGCTGCGGGTTGTCCTTGCCGAGCATCGGGTTCCAGGAACCGACCTTCTCGAGGAAACGGCCGTCGCGGGGCGAACGGGCGTCAGCAACGACGATCTGGTAATACGGGCGCTTCTTGGAACCACCGCGTGCGAGACGAATTTTAAGTGCCATGTGATATACTCCTTAGGATGGCTTGTCCGCCTTTCAGGCGGTCTTTTCGGTACCGCCATGTTCGGCGGCGATTGCTTCATGATGCCGGATGACTTCCTTGATGACGAAGTTCAGGAACTTCTCGGCGAAATCCGGGTCCAGATTGGCGTCCTTCGCCAGACGGCGAAGGCGTTCGATCTGGTATTCCTCGCGCGCCGGGTCGGCCGGCGGCAAATTGTACTTTGCCTTCAGCACGCCCACCGCTTTGGTACAGCGGAAACGTTCGGCAAGAATGTGAACCAGTGCGGCATCGATATTGTCGATCGACTGGCGGTATTCGGAAAGCTGGGCTTTCACCTCTGCATTGTTCACTGGTGTCCCCCTCACTTCTTTTTCGGAAAGCCGGGCAGGCCCGGCATGCCGCCAAAACCGGGCAGCTTGGCGCCACCCAGACCCGGCAATCCGCCCGGCAGACCGCCAAGACCGGGCATTGCGCCCGGCTTGCCGAGACCGGCGGCTTCCGCCTGTTTCTGGAGCGCCTCGAGCTGCTTCGGATCGATATTCGACAGATCAGGCATGCCGCCGCCAAGGCCACCGAGGCCCATCTTGCCGGCAAGGCCGCCCATCATCTGCTTCATGATGCCGCCTTTGCCCTTGCCGCCCATTGCCTTCATCATGTCGGCCATGCCGCGATGCATCTTCAGAAGCTTGTTGATTTCAGCGGCATCCGTGCCGGAACCGGCGGCGATGCGCTTCTTGCGGCTGTGCTTCAGAATATCGGGATTGGCGCGTTCCGCCTTGGTCATGGAGGAGATGATGGCGATCTGGCGGTCGAACATCTTGTCGTTCATACCGGCCGAAGCCATCTTATCCTTCATGCCGGCCATGCCGGGCATCAGCCCCATGATGCCGCCCATGCCGCCCATCTTCTTCATCTGGGCAAGCTGGTCGGAGAGATCGTTGAGGTCGAACTTGCCCTTGGCCATCTTCTCGGCCATGGCGCGGGCTTTTTCCGCATCGATGTTTTCGGCGGCCTTTTCGACCAGCGAGACGATGTCGCCCATGCCGAGAATACGGTCGGCGATACGGCGCGGATGGAACTCGTCGAGTTCGTTCATCCGCTCGCCGATACCGATCAGCTTGATCGGCTTGCCGGTGACGGCGCGCATGGAGAGAGCCGCACCGCCGCGTCCGTCGCCATCCATACGGGTCAGCACGAGGCCGGTGATGCCGACGCGCTCATCGAAGTTGCGCGCCAGGTTGACGGCGTCCTGACCGGTCAGCGAATCCGCGACCAGCAGGATTTCATGCGGGTTGGACTTCTTCTTGATGTCGGCCATTTCCAGCATCAAGGGTTCGTCGATGTGCGTGCGGCCGGCGGTGTCGAGAATGACGACGTCATGGCCGCCGAGTTTTGCTGCTTGCACTGCACGCGCGGCGATATCGGTCGGCGACTGGCCGGCAATGATCGGCAGCGTGTCTATGCTCGTCTGGACACCAAGCTGGCGAAGCTGTTCCTGGGCGGCCGGACGACGCGTGTCGAGAGATGCCATCAGCACCTTCTTCTTATCGCGGTCGGTCAGGCGCTTGGCGATCTTGCCGGTGGTGGTGGTCTTGCCCGAGCCCTGCAGACCCACCATCATGATGACGACGGGGGCGGGGGCGTTGAGATCGATGGAGACGCCTTCGGTGCCGAGCATCTCGACAAGCTCGTCATGCACGATCTTGACGACCATCTGGCCGGGCTTGATCGACTTCAGGACGGCGGCACCAACAGCCTTTTCACGCACCCTGTCGGTGAAGGAACGCACGACTTCCAGTGCAACGTCCGCTTCCAAAAGCGCACGGCGAACCTCGCGCAGGGCGGCGGCAACATCGGCTTCCGTCAGCGCGCCACGGCCGGTCAGTCCATTCAGAATGGAACCAAGGCGGTCCTGGAGGTTTTCAAACATCGTTTCTTCCTTCTTCGTTCCGGGGTTTCCGAAACGTCGGTGCTTTCGCTGCCAAAAACAAGACGCAAAGCCAAAAAGCACCCGAGGGCGCATCGCGCTGTCGGGTGTTGACCTCCGGGATCTCTTTATACCTTTGCGGGTCCCGGTCGGCGGCTTGGAGTCATGAAACTGCCAGCTGATGGGCGGGATAAACAGGAAAGTGCGGGAAAAGTCAAGGCGGCGCGGGTTTGTGGCCAAAAAGGCCCGCATTTCATCTTTGCGTGATTGGCCGCAGGCGGCCATTGACGGCGCTTGAACGGGCCCCTTTCGCTCCTTATACCTTTGTCATGAAACGTCGAAACTTCTTTCGTTTTTCCGCTCTTGGTCTGCTCGCGCTGGCGGGTGGGGGCCTCTATGCCCGCCGTTCGAACGCGAGCGCCTATTATAGCGGCCCGATCTCCGATCATTTCGACGGGGTGCGCTTCTTCAATCCCGGCGGTTCGCCGCCCGGCAATTTCATGGGCCTTATGAAATGGCGCCTCAATGGCGAGCGCGCCACATGGCCGGAAAGCTATCCGAGCCCCTTTCCCTTCGCAAAACCGGAAGCCCGGATCGAAGGCAGGGACATGCGCGTCACTTTCATCGGCCATGCCTCGTTTCTCATCCAGACGGCGGGGCTGAATATTCTCATCGATCCGGTGTGGTCGCAGCGCACCAGCCCGTTCAGTTTCGCCGGTCCCAAACGGGTCAATGCGCCCGGCATCCGTTTCGAGGACCTGCCGCCCATCGATCTGGTGCTGGTGACGCATAATCACTACGACCATCTGGATATGGAAACGCTGAGGCGCCTGCATGTCGCGCACAAGCCGCTCTTCATCACGCCGCTCGGCAATGACTCCATCATCCGTACCGGCGTTGAGGCCGCGCGTATCGAGGTGGGCGACTGGGGCGATGTGGTGGAGACAGGGCCGGTTAAAATCCACTTCGAGCCGTGCCATCACTGGTCTGCCCGCGGCCTGAACGACCGGCGCATGGCGCTTTGGGCTGCCTTCGTCATCGAAACGCCCAGCGGTAAAATCTACCATATCGGTGACACCGGCTTCCATGAAGGTCTCAATTATCACGCCGCGCGCAAGAAGCACGGCGATTTCCGCCTCGCAAACCTGCCCTTCGGCGCTTACGAACCGCGATGGTTCATGAAGGGCCAGCACCAGAACCCGGCGGAAGCCGTGGAAGGCATGAAGCTTTGCGGTGCGGCGCATGTTTGCGGCCACCATTGGGGTACAGTGCAACTGACCGATGAGGCGGTGGAAGCGCCGCTCGCAGCCCTCAAGGTTGCGTTGACCAAACATGGGGTGGAGGAGAGCCGTTTCCGGCCGATGCGCCCCGGCGAGGTTTTCGACGTGCCTTCCGCCTGACAGCCGCCCCGTTTGCGACGCAACAGTCTGGTAATTTGCCGGTGTTTCCGCCATATAGGGCGAAAGCACGGGAAAATCCCGTATGAAAAGCGGTTTCAGGTTTAGTGCGATGGCGGACACGGTCGAATTTGCGAAGATGAACGGGCTTGGCAACAAGATCCTGGTTGTCGATATGCGCGGCCGAAAGGATATGGTCACGCCAGAGGCAGCAATTGCCCTCAATGCCGATCCTGCGACGCAGTTCGACCAGATCATGGCCATCCACGATCCGCGTATCGCGGGAACGGATGCCTATATCGACATTCTCAACTGCGATGGCACCAAGGCGCAGGCCTGCGGCAACGGCACGCGCTGCGTGGTGCAGGCGTTGTCGTCCGAAACCGGCAAGACCAGCTTCACCTTCCAGACAGTGGCGGGTATCCTGAATGCCGTCGAACATGAAGACGGCATGATATCGGTTGATATGGGCCTGCCGCGTTTCCGCTGGAGCGACATTCCGCTCTCTGAGGAGTTTCACGATACCAGCCGCATCGAGTTGCAGATCGGGCCGATCGATGCGCCGATTCTGCATTCGCCTGCCGTCATGTCGATGGGCAACCCGCACGCCGTATTCTGGGTTGATCGTGACCCTATGGAGTTCGATCTCGAACGTTTCGGACCGCTTCTCGAAAACCATCCGATCTTTCCGGAAAAGGCCAATATCACACTGGCGCAGGTCATTTCCGATAGCGCGCTGCGCACCCGCACCTGGGAGCGCGGCGCCGGACTGACGCTTGCCTGCGGTTCCGCCGCCTGTGCTTCAGCTGTTTCCGCTGCCCGCACCGGCCGCGCCGGCCGAAAGGTCACTATCGATGTGGCCTCTAGCCCCATTCGCGTTCCGCTGACGATCGACTGGCGTGAAGATAACCACGTCATCATGACCGGCCCTGCCGAGTGGGAATGGTCAGGTTCGGTCGACCCCGTCACCGGTTCCTGGGCGCGGGATGCGGTCGAGCGGGGGGCTGTATGAGCGGCGTCGAGGTCATAACCTTCGGCTGTCGTCTCAACACCTATGAATCGGAAGTGATGCGGGCGGAGGCCGAAAAGGCCGGGCTTAACAATGCCGTGCTGGTCAACACCTGCGCGGTGACCGGGGAAGCGGTGCGTCAGGCCCGCCAGGCCATCCGCCGGGCAAGGCGGGACAATCCGCATGCCCGTATCATCGTTACCGGCTGCGCCGCCCAGACCGAGAAGCAGACCTTTGCCGAGATGCCCGAGGTGGATGCGGTGCTGGGCAATGAGGAGAAGCTGAAAAGCGCCTCCTATCGTGCGCTGCCGGATTTCGGCGTTTCGGCGGAAGAAAAGCTGCGCGTCAACGATATCATGAGCATCAAGGCGACCGCGCCGCAGATGGTGAAGCACATCGACGGGCATGTGCGCGCCTTTATTCAGGTGCAGAACGGCTGCGATCATCGCTGCACCTTCTGCATCATTCCCTATGGGCGCGGCAATTCCCGCTCCGTGCCGATGGGGGCCGTGGTGGATCAGGCGCGCAGGCTGACGGAAAGCGGCTATTGCGAGATCGTGTTGACCGGGGTGGACGCCACGAGCTATGGCGCGGACCTGCCGGGCGAGCCTTCCCTCGGTTATCTTGCCAAGACATTGCTGAAGCAGGTGCCGGATATTCTGCGTCTGCGGCTTTCCTCCATCGACAGTATTGAGGCCGACCGCCATCTGATGGATCTTGTTGCCGATGAGCCGCGTTTCATGCCGCATCTGCACCTGTCCCTCCAGCATGGCGACGACATGATCCTGAAACGCATGAAACGCCGCCATTTGCGGGCTGATGCCATTCGCTTCTGCAACGAGGTGCGATTGCTGAGGCCCGATATCGCCTTCGGGGCGGATATGATCGCCGGTTTTCCGACCGAGACGGAAGAGATGTTCGAAAACGCCGCGACGCTTGCGGAAGAATGCGGCATTTCCAGCCTGCATGTCTTTCCCTACAGCCCGCGTGCGGGGACGCCCGCGGCACGCATGCCGCAGCTCGACCGGGCTTTGGTGAAGGAGCGGGCGGCGAGGCTTCGGGAGCGCGGCGAGGCGCTGAAGCTGGCGCATCTGCAAAATATGGTTGGTTCGGTGCAGACGATCCTCGTTGAAAACAACGGTTTTGCCCATACCGACAATTTCACGCTGGTGGAGGCACCGCATCTTGCCCCGCGCACTCTTGCGCAGGTTGCGATTACCGGCCACAACGGCAAACATCTGAACATGAAGCTTCTGGCGGCGGATGCGGCCTGAGGCGGCACAAGAGAAAAGACACGGGAACGACCATGGCCCTCGGCTTCATCAAAAAAGTCTTTTCGTTCGGCAAGGACAAGGCCGAAACGGACGACCGGCCGCAAGAGGACGCCGCGCCCGAGCGCGGTTATGAAAACGCTTCCTTCGAAGCGGCGCTGAACGACGCCGAAGCGCATGGCCCTGTCGACAAGGACCCGGTTTCCGAACTGGAGATGGAGACGGCCGGCGGACCAGCCCCGGACGAGGCGACGGACATGGTCCTTCCCGACGATGACGAGGAAGAGGACGCACCGCTTCTGCCCGGTGCCGAGCTTTCCGGCGATATGGGCGTGGTGCCGCTGTCGTTGCTACAGGCGGAAGCAGCCGCCGAAGAGCAGGTCGAATCTGCCCCCGAAGCAACGGATGTTGTGCTGGATGCGGACGCGATGGATGCGCTGCTTGACGAGGCCGAAGCCGCGACTGCCGCCGAGCCCTCCGCTATACCGCCAGCTCTACCAAAGGGTTTTTCGTCCGCCACTGAGCGGCAGGAGCCTGCCCCTGCCGCACCGCAGGTAAAACTGACATGGTTTCAGCGCCTGCGGGCCGGGCTTGCCCGTACGTCGTCGCAGCTGACCACGCAGATTTCGGCGCTCTTCACCAAGCGCAAGCTGGATGAGGATACGCTCGATGAGCTGGAGGATCTTCTCATCCAGTCCGATCTCGGCGTCGAGACCGCCATGCGCATCACCGGTGCCCTGTCTTCCGAGCGTTACGGCAAGGATGTAAGCGGCGAGGATGTGGCGCGCATCATGGCGGGCGAGATCACCAAGGTCCTGAAGCCTGTGGCCAAGCCGCTGGAACTCGATCTTTCACACAAGCCGCATGTCATTCTCGTTGTCGGTGTGAACGGTACGGGCAAGACGACGACCATCGGCAAGCTTGCCGCCAAGCTTTCCGGTTCGGGTCTCAAGGTCATGCTGGCGGCGGGCGATACGTTCCGCGCGGCGGCCATCGAGCAACTCAAGATCTGGGCGGACCGCACCGGTTCGCAATTCATTGGCACCAAGCTTGGCGCGGATGCAGCGGGGCTTGCCTATGATGCCTATGAGCAGGCGCGGGCGCAGAAAAGCGACGTTCTCATCATCGATACGGCCGGTCGCCTGCAGAACAAGACGGAACTGATGGCGGAGCTGGAAAAGATCGTGCGCGTGCTTGGCAAGCTCGATCCGGATGCGCCGCACACCGTGCTGCAGACGCTGGATGCGACGACCGGCCAGAACGCCATGAACCAGGTAGAAATATTCCGCAATGTCGCGGGTGTTTCGGGCCTGATTATGACAAAATTGGATGGCACGGCGCGGGGCGGTATCCTCGTTGCCATCGCTGCCAAACACAAGCTGCCGGTTTATTTCATCGGTGTGGGTGAAGGTGTTGATGATCTGGAGCCCTTCGAGGCGGAAGATTTCGCCAAGGCCATTGCGGGAGTTTGAGTATGGATATTGAAAGCAATTCCAAGGAAAGCGAAAAGATGGTGGCGGAAATCAGCCCGCTCCTGAAATTCGTGCTCGAGCTTGGCCCGCTCATGGTGTTCTTCTTCGCCAATTCCCGCGGCGAATGGCTGGCCTCCACCTTCCCCGTGCTTACGGAATTCGGCGGACCGATCTTCATCGCCACCGGCCTGTTCATGATCGCAACGGCGCTGGCGCTTTCCGTCTCATGGGTGCTGACGCGCAAGTTGCCGATCATGCCGCTGATATCGGGCATCGTGGTCTTCGTGTTCGGCGCGCTGACGCTTTGGCTGCAGAACGATACCTTCATCAAGATGAAGCCGACCATCGTCAACACGCTGTTCGGTGTCATTCTGCTCGGCGGCCTGTTCTTCGGGCAATCGCTGCTCGGTTATGTGTTCAATTCGGCCTTCAGGCTGACGGATGAGGGCTGGCGCAAGCTGACGCTGCGCTGGGGCATATTCTTCCTCTTTCTTGCGGTGCTGAATGAGGTGGTGTGGCGCATGTTCACCACCGACACCTGGGTTGCCTTCAAGGTGTGGGGCACGATGCCGATCACCATCATCTTCACCATGGCGCAGATGCCGCTCGTCATGCGCCATTCGCTGGAACCGCTTAACAAGGACGAAAAATGACAGTTGCAGAGATGTCGGCGTCCCGTTCGCGCTCGCTCAAATGGTTCGGCGTGGCCGCCGGGCTGCTTCTCCTGCAGATTGTCATACTTTACGCCATGGGCCGCATTCCGATCTGCGAATGCGGTTATGTGAAGCTGTTCGAGCCGGGCGTGAACACGCCGGGCAATTCCCAGCATCTGGCCGACTGGTATACGCCCTCGCATATCATTCACGGTTTCCTGTTCTACTGGTTCGCCTGGCTGCTGTTCCGCAACAGGTCGCTTTCCATGCGGCTTTCGCTTGCGGTTCTGGTGGAAGCGGCATGGGAAATTCTTGAAAACTCGCCTCTCATCATCGATCGTTATCGGACTGCGACGATGGCGCTGGGTTATACCGGCGACAGCATCCTGAACTCGGCGATGGATACCGTCTTCATGGTGCTGGGTTTCCTGTTCGCCGCCCGTGTGCCGGTGTGGCTGACGGTGGCAATCGCCATCTTCTTCGAAATCTTCACCGGCTGGCTGATCCGTGACAACCTGACGCTGAACGTGGTCATGCTGCTTTGGCCCGTGGACGCGATCAAGGAATGGCAGAACGCGCTCCCGCAAATGTGAACGGGTTTTCCGGGGCCACGGGCCGAAAGGCACGGAAGCCGCGCAATATATGCAGGTTTTCTTAATGGCATTGCGGTAGTGTCAGGCAAAGGCTCGTATCTCCCTCCGGCAGAACCCATTGCAAGACAACTTCGCCTATCTTCTCCCCTTCATCATGCTGACATTCGGCGTGGTGTTCCTGTTCCTGCAAAGGATCGGCCACGCTTCCGCCCGCTATTGGGGTATAGGATATCTTTCGGCGGCCTTCGGTTTTGCGACCCCTTTGGTGCTTGGCGGCCTGCCGTTCGAAATACAGGCGATTGTTTCGAACCTGTTGTTCTTCTCCGCCTTCTTCCTCTATGGCCACGCTCTGCTCGTCCATTTCGGGCGGCCGCTTTATCTCACGGGCAGGCTGTCGATCGCGGTTGCCGCGGTTTTGCTGGTCTCTTTCCATGTCTTCGTCACGCCGGATCTTAAACGCGAGCTCGTCATCGGCGATCTCGTCTGCGCTCTTTTGCTCGCGATCCCGGTCTGGCTCGTGCGGAATCGGCCGGTGGCGCTTGCCGACCGGCTGATGGTGGGAATTGCCTGTCTTGTGGTGCTGGAGACGCTGGTGCGCATCGGCATGCTGCTGGTGATGACGCCGAGCGGCTCGATGATCGAGCTCAGCGAATTCTTCGAATCCGACTATGCTTTCTACATGCAGCTTGCCGCCAGCATCTTCGGCTTCCTGCTGGCGCTCTCCGTTCTCGCGAGTCAGATTTCCGTCACCGTCGACCGGCATCTGCATGCGGCAGAGCATGATCCGCTGACGGACGTGCTGAACCGGCGCGGCTTCGACCGCCGAGTTCCCGATTTTCGCAACGATATCCCTGAGGGTGTGGTCATCGCCTGCGACATAGACCACTTCAAGCGTATCAACGATGTTTACGGTCATGCGGCTGGAGATATCGTTCTTATCGGTCTTTCCGATCTGCTCAGGCGCAATGCGCCAGAGGATGCGCTGGTGGCGCGCTTTGGCGGTGAGGAATTCGTGGTCTTCCTGCCTGGCCGGACAGCCGCCGCAGCCGGTCAGCTAGCCAATTCCATGCGGACAGGTCTTTCGTCGCTCGATTGGCGCAACCGGGGTGTAACCAGCCAGATCACCGCGAGCTTCGGTGTTTCGGCCGTCGCGAGGGGAGATCATTCCATTCATGACGCCATCAAGCGGGCCGATGACGGTCTCTATGCCGCAAAACGCGGCGGTCGCGATCAGGTGGTGCTGGAAGGCATACGTCTGCCGGCTGAAGGCCCTTCGCTGAGGGTCGTTACCAAGGGGTGATGCCCTACCGAGCGCGTTATTTCCCGGCTGCGGCCGCAATGGCTGGCAGCAGATCGCGCTCGACGCTGCGGGCATCGAAGGGGCCGACCTTTTTATAAAGGATCGTGCCATCCGCGCCGACCAGGTAACTTTCGGGAATGCCGTAGACGCCCCAGTCTATCGCGGCCTTGCCGTTTGGATCGACGCCTATCGCAGCAAAGGGATTGCCGAGCTCGCCGAGGAAGCGCAGCGCATTATCCTGCTTGTCCTTGTAATTGATGCCGACGACGGTGATTCGGCTGTCTTTCGCCAATTCCTGAAGCAGCGGATGCTCCTGCCGGCAGGGAATGCACCAGGAGGCGAAGACGTTCACCAAAGTCAGCTTGCCCTTGATGGCGGCATCGGTCAGCGCCAGCAGGTTGGAGCCTTCCAGCGGCGGTAGCGACAGAGTGGGCGCCCTGGTGCCGATCAGCGCCGAGGGAATGGCGCTGATATCCAGCCCGTTCACGTCCTGATCGTAAAGCATCTTGCCGGCGACGAGGGCGAAACCGCCGAACAGCAGCAACGGCAGCAGCGCAAGCGCATAGCGTGCACGGCCTGTCGTTTTGGCCTTGATGTCCCGGTCAGCCTGCGTCATTGCGCGTCACCTGCGGAACCGGCTCTCGCCCTGCGGCGCACGCCGGATGCCTCGAGTTCTTTCAATTCCCGTTTGCGTGCCTGACCGTCCACGACGACCCAGGCGATGAGACAGAGAACGACAAGGCCGGTCGCCGCATAGGACATGCCGATATAAAAGGCGTGCGTCATTACCTCAGCCCTCCCGGTTCGCCATGCGCGCCGCGAGACGCCGTTGCGCGGCCACGCGCCGACGCCAGATTTCGTTGCGCATTGCTGCGATGTGCAGGGTGAAGAACAGCAGCGTGAAGCCGACGGCCATGGTCAGCAGCGGCCAGAGGAATTCCGCATCGATGGCGGAGCCGCCCATGCGGATGACGCTTGCAGGCTGGTGCAGCGTGTTCCACCACTCGACCGAAAATTTGATGATGGGGATATTCACGAAACCGACGAGGATCAGCACGGCGCTGACGCGGGCGGCTCTGGAAGGATCGTCCATGGCGCGGTTGAGCGCGATCAGGCCCAGATACATCAGGAAAAGCACGAAGACGGAGGTCAGCCGCGCATCCCACACCCACCAGGTTCCCCACATGGGCTTGCCCCAGAGCGAGCCGGTGACGAGTGCAATCAGCGTGAAGGCCGCGCCAATGGGGGCCGCGGCCTTGTGGCTGACATCCGCTAGCGGGTGACGCCAGACGAGGGTGCCGATGGCGGAGACCGCCATGACCGAATAACACATCATGGCGAGCCACGCGGACGGTACGTGCACATACATGATGCGTACCGTGTAACCCTGCTGGTAATCGCCTTCCGTCGTGAACGACAGATAGAGGCCGACGGCCAGCACCAGCGCCGTCAAAGCAGCGAGCCAGGGCAGAATGCGCGCCGCCAGCGCCAGAAACCGGGTGGGATTGGCGAGATCACTAAATTTGGTGATGGTGAAGGTCTGCTCGTTCATGCCGTTTGTGTAACCCGAGAATGGCCGCCCCGCAATTGATCCCTGTCAATCGGGGATCGTCTGGCGTGGTTTCCTCAATCCATAACATTGCGCAGCGCCAAAGCGGCGAAGAAAGGTCCGGTCACGGCTGAAAATAACGTGATCGCACACAGAATGAGAAATGGCGGCATGAAGGGCGCCGGGTCCTGCACCGCCGCATAGGAGGCGCTGACGCCGAATATAAGCACGGGAATGGCGAGCGGCAGCACGAGGATGGACACCAGAAGCCCTCCGCGCGGCAGGGCAACGGCAACCGCCGCCCCTACCGCGCCGATGAAGGTGATGGCGGGCGAGCCGACGAGAAGGGTCAGCATCACGGCGCCGATCGCCAGTTCGTCCATGTTCATGAAGAGGCCAAGCAGAGGGGAGGCAAGCACCAGCGGCAAGCCGGTCGTGACCCAGTGTGCCAGGCATTTCACGAACACGGTCAGGACCAGCGGGGTTTCCTGCATCAGTATCAGATCAAGGGAGCCGTCATCCCGCTCGGCCTGAAACAGCCGGTCGAGGCCGAGAAGGGCGGACAGCAGCGCGCCGATCCAAACGATAGCGGGGCCGATGCGGGCGAGCAGGTTGAGATCGGGGCCGACGCCGAAAGGGATGACGGCAACCACTGTCATGAAAAACAGCACGCCGATCAGCGCGCCGCCGCCGGCGCGGATGGAGAGTTTGATGTCGCGGAGGAGGAGGGCGGTCATTGGGTAGGCCTCTGCGGGTGTGGTTTACCCCCCTCTGCCCTGCCGGGCATCTCCCCCTCAAGGGGGGAGATCGGCAAGACGCTCTTCCACCACTCCATTCTCGAGCGTCGAGATTGTCGAGGCCTAGCCACAGGCCGATCTCCCCCCTTGAGGGGGAGATGCCCGGCAGGGCAGAGGGGGGTGAAACCACAAGCTCCGCTGTTCATGCCCAAGCCCCCACACCCGCAAACCCCGTCATCCGCAATTCCCGCGCGTTCTCCAGCCCCAAAGGCTGATGGGTAGCGGCCAGAACGATGCCGCCTTTCCCGAGGTGGTTTTTCACGAGATCGGAAAACATCCCGTCCGCAGCCTTGTCGAGCGCCGCCGTCGGCTCATCGAGAATCCACACCGGTCGCCATGCAATCAAAAGTTTCGCCATGGCAAAACGCCGCTGCTGGCCGGCGGAGAGATAACCGAAGGGCAGGTGGGTAATGCCGGCGAGGCCGACGATCTCCGCCGCCTCATCGATTGCCATGCCCGCACCGCCGGAAAAATCGCCGAGGAAGTCTTTCCAGAACCGAAGATTCTCCGAAACGGTCAGTTCCGTTTTCATCGCATTGCGATGGCCGAGATAGTGGCAGGCCTCGGACGGACGCATGTCAGCGTCTATTTCTTTGCCGGCTATCTTTATTCGTCCCTGTTCGGGCCGCAGCAGGCCGGCCACCGTGCGCAGCAGGGTGGATTTTCCTGAACCGTTGCGACCGGTCAGCACAAGAGCCTCACCGTCGCTTAACTTGAAGGAAATATTCATGAATATGAAATCTTCGCCGCGTCGCACGCCAAGATTTTCCGCCGTCAAATCCATGCTGCGGTTCCGATTACGATTTCGTCGTCTCGATCATAAAAAAATCGATTAGGTTCGTTGAATGGTCTGGCACGTTTTAGAGAAATTATCTATATGGGTGTCAACACGCCAGCGGCCGGCGTGAACATCATCTTGCGCCGGACTTGACGATTGCGAGGAGCAATTTTCACGTGCGGACAGCGGAAATGGTCGTACCCGCATCCTGATGTGCATGAGTGCATAGGTGTCCGCACGCACGTGTTGGCTATCAGAGTAAGCGGGGTTTTTATCCATGCCCAAATCACTCGACAGTTTCCAATGTCGTTCCGTCCTTACCGTTGACGGTAAGGAATACATCTATTTCAGCCTTCCCAAGGCTGAAGCCAATGGCCTGAAAGGCGTTTCCAAGCTGCCCTATTCCATGAAGGTTCTCTTGGAAAACCTGCTGCGTTTCGAGGACGGCCAGTCCGTCACCAAGGAACACATTCTGGCGGTTTCCGAATGGCTGAACAATAAGGGCCTGACCGAAACCGAAATCGCCTATCGCCCCGCCCGCGTTCTGATGCAGGACTTTACCGGCGTTCCCGCCGTTGTCGACCTTGCCGCCATGCGTGACGGCATCAAGGCCCTTGGCGGCGATCCGGAAAAGATCAACCCGCTGGTTCCCGTCGATCTCGTCATCGACCACTCGGTCATCGTCGACGAATTCGGCACGCCGAGCGCCTTTGCCCGCAACGTCGAGCTGGAATATGAGCGCAACGGCGAGCGTTACCGCTTCCTGAAGTGGGGCCAGCAGGCGTTCGAGAATTTCCGTGTGGTTCCGCCCGGCACCGGTATCTGTCACCAGGTCAACCTCGAATATCTCGGCCAGACCGTCTGGACGAAGGAAGAGGATGGCGAGACGATTGCTTATCCGGATACTTGCGTCGGCACCGATTCGCACACGACCATGATCAATGGTCTCGGCGTTCTCGGCTGGGGCGTTGGCGGTATCGAGGCTGAAGCGGCCATGCTCGGCCAGCCGGTCTCCATGCTTCTGCCCGAGGTTATCGGCTTCAAGCTGACCGGCAAGGTGAAGGAAGGTGTGACCGCGACCGACCTCGTGCTGACCGTGGTGCAAATGCTGCGCAAGAAGGGCGTTGTCTCCAAATTCGTCGAATTCTTCGGCCCCGGCCTCGATTCGATGTCTCTGGCCGACCGCGCCACCATCGGCAATATGGGCCCGGAATATGGCGCGACCTGCGGCTTCTTCCCGGTCGATAGCGAGACCATCAATTACCTGACCATGTCCGGTCGTGCGAAGGACCGCATCGCGCTCGTCGAAGCCTATTCGAAGGCGCAGGACATGTGGCGCACCGGCGACGGTTCCGACCTCGTCTTCACGGACACGTTGGAACTCGACCTCGGCGACGTCGTGCCCTCCATGGCGGGCCCCAAGCGTCCTGAAGGCCGCCTGCCGCTCGAAACCATCGCGCCGAATTTCGCGACGGCTCTTGAAAACGACTATAAGAAGCCCGGCCAGCTTTCGAGCCGTTATGCGGTCGAAGGTGAGGCTTTCGATCTCGGTCACGGCGATGTGGCGATTGCCGCCATCACCTCCTGCACCAACACTTCCAACCCCTCGGTTCTCATCGCTGCCGGCCTTCTTGCCCGCAACGCCGTCGCCAAGGGGCTGAAGTCCAAGCCGTGGGTGAAGACGTCGCTGGCACCGGGATCGCAGGTGGTTGCCGAATATCTCGACAAGTCCGGTCTGCAGAAGGATCTCGACGCGATCGGCTTCAACCTCGTCGGCTTCGGCTGCACGACCTGCATCGGTAACTCCGGTCCGCTGCCGCCGGCGATCTCCAAGACGATCAACGACAAGGGCCTGATCACCGCCGGTGTTCTCTCGGGCAACCGCAACTTCGAGGGTCGTATTTCGCCGGATGTTCAGGCGAACTATCTGGCCTCGCCGCCGCTCGTCGTGGCCTATGCCCTTGCCGGCACGGTCCAGAAGGATCTGACGAAGGAGCCGATCGGCGACGACCAGAACGGCAATCCGGTCTACCTCAAGGATATCTGGCCGACCTCCAAGGAAATCCAGGAATTCATCCTGAAATACGTCACCCGCGAGCTTTACGAAACAAAGTATGCCGACGTGTTCAAGGGCGATGCGAACTGGCAGGCCGTTCAGGTTCCGCCGGGCCAGACCTATGCCTGGGACGACCAGTCGACCTATGTTCAGAACCCGCCCTATTTCGTCGGCATGGGCAAAAAGGGTACCGGCCTCAAGAACATCAAGGGCGCGCGCGTCCTCGGTCTCTTCGGCGACAAGATCACCACCGACCATATTTCTCCGGCCGGTTCGATCAAGGCTGCTTCGCCTGCCGGCGCCTATCTGACGGAACATGGCGTCGCCGTTGCCGACTTCAACCAGTACGGCACGCGTCGCGGCAACCATGAAGTGATGATGCGCGGCACCTTCGCCAATATCCGCATCCGCAACCACATGCTTGGCCCGAACGGCAAGGAAGGTGGCTACACCATCCATTATCCGTCCAAGGAAGAGATGTCGATCTATGACGCGGCCATGAAATACAAGGCGGAAGGCGTCCCGCTCGTCATCTTCGCCGGTGTCGAATATGGTAACGGTTCGTCCCGCGACTGGGCGGCGAAGGGCACCAACCTGCTTGGCGTCAAGGCTGTCATTGCGCAGTCTTTCGAACGTATCCACCGTTCGAACCTCGTTGGCATGGGCGTCGTTCCCTTTGTCTTCGAAGAAGGCACGACCTGGGCGAGCCTCGATCTCAAGGGTGACGAAACCGTCGAGATCGACGGGCTCGAAGGTGAAATCAGGCCGCGTGAAAAGAAGATCGCCAAGATCACCTATAGCGACGGTTCGGTGAAGGAAGTTCCGCTTCTTTGCCGCATCGATACGCTGGACGAAGTGATCTACATGAACAACGGCGGCATTTTGCAGACCGTTCTTCGCGATCTGGCCGCATAAAGCTTCAACAATCGAAGACGCCGGGAGAAATCCCGGCGTCTTTGCATTTCATGGTTTCTTTTTTTGTGATTGTCGCTCACCCCTTCGTGACTTTCTATTGAAGGGCAATAGACGTTATTTTCCGGTTTGCATCCCGGCAGGATTGATCGCATCAATTCGTCTGGATCTCTTCCGGACAAAGGTTTTTGTAATGCCGCTGAAATTCCCCCTGTCGATATGTCTTCTCGGCACGTTCCTCGTCACCTCCGCGCAGGCGCAGGAGGCCGTGAAGGGCGTCGTCGAATTGTTCACGTCGCAGGGATGCTCATCCTGCCCGCCGGCCGATGAAGCCCTGCGCAAGATGATCCAGAAGGGCGACGTCGTCGGTCTTTCCTACCATGTCGATTACTGGAACTATCTCGGCTGGACGGATTCGCTGGCGTCTAAGGAAAATACCGACCGGCAATATGGTTATATGCGCGCGCTCGGCCGCAACGGGGTCTATACGCCGCAGGCCATTCTGAACGGACGCGACCACGTCAAGGGTGCCGATGTTCGCGGCATCTATGACAGGCTGGATGCGTTCAAGCGCGAGGGCAAGGGACTGAACGTGCCGGTCTCGTCGAAATTTGCCGGTGATGAGGTGGAGATCGATATTGGCGCCGGCAGCGGCAAGGCCGATGTCGTCGTCGCCTATTTCACGCGAGAGCAGACCGTGGATGTGCAAAAGGGCGAAAACCAGGGGAAAAAAATGTCCTACTGGCACAGCGTCTATGATGTGCAGACAGTCGGCATGTGGGATGGTTCGCCGATGACGGTGAAGCTTCCGGCGAGCGTGGTGGCCAAGGTGAAAAAGGGCGGCTGCGCCGTGCTGTTGCAGACGGCCAATGCCGGCGGCGATCCTGCGGCAATTGTCGGCGCAAGTATCCTGCTTGGAAATGAAAACCCCTGATCGCCTGTCGGGCGATGGAAGATCCGGTCCGGGCATTGGGGGCTGGGGGTAAAGGGTCAATGCACCGGACCGGGTCATCTTGGTGCCTAGGCATCAATTGACAATAGGACTATTCCACCCAATTCGGGCCATGGTTTGACCGAAATACGGCAGCCCATGTGAAAATGGCTGCCTAAATGGTTACCATTTTTAACCCCTGCCTTTGCCGTTGGCAGCGCTCGTCGGAGAATCGGCGGGCGCAATTCTGCGCTGCCGTCTTCCGGTTACTTCCGCGCATCGAACGCTTGTCGAACCTTTCCCGGAATTCCCTGTCCCGTGCGCCATGCCGGTGCAAAGACTTGCAATTTCGCCCTCTCGGGCTCACACTGCATGGATGATTTGGGTGGAATCGGAGGTATTGGATGACCGATCAACCGGATGTGCAGCAGGTGCAGACCGCTTCACGCGACAATTCCACCGTTATCGATCTCCGCGAATATAAAAAGAACAAGGACCCTTTGCCGGTCACCTTTCACCGCCGCGAGCTGGATGCGATCCTGCGCATCTATGGCCGCATGGTGGGAGAGGGTGAATGGCGTGACTACGCCATCGATCACCTCAAGGAAAAGGCGGTATTTTCCGTCTTCAAGCGTTCAGGTGAAATGCCGCTTTTCAGGATCGAGAAAAACCCCAAGCTGGCTGCGAAACAGGGCGCCTACTGCGTGGTGAACACGGATGGCCGCATTCTCAAGCGAGGGCATGAGTTGCCGCAGGTTCTGAAGGTCTTCGACAAGGTTTTGAAGCTCATCGAGTGAGCTTTCGCAAAAGCGGACTGCCCGCCTCTGGCGGATAAGTGTGAAGAATCTTCCCAAATAAAAAGGCGGCCGAAGGGCCGCCTTTCATATGTCTGGCAATCGAACTCTTAACCTTAGTCGTCGCGGTTTCCGAGGAACTGCAGGAGGAAGGTGAAGAGGTTGATGAAGTCGAGATAGAGCGTCAGCGCGCCCATGATGGCCTTGCGGCCAGCGACGGCAACATCGTCAGCATCGAAATACATTTCCTTGATCTTCTGGGTGTCGTAGGCGGTCAGGCCTGCGAAGATCAGCACGCCAATCGCGGAAATCGCGAACTGCAGCGCGGAGGATGCAAGGAAGATGTTGACGATCGAAGCGATGATCAGACCGAACAGGCCCATGATCAAGAACGAACCCATGCCAGACAGGTCTTTCTTGGTCGTGTAACCGTAAAGCGAGAGCGCACCGAACGAGGCCGCGGTCACGAAGAAGGTCTGCACGATGCTCTGGCCGGTGTAGACCAGGAAGATCGAGGAGAGCGAAACACCCATCAGCGCGGCGTAAACCCAGAACGTCGTCTGCGCAGCGGAAACGCTCATGTTCTGGATGCGGAAGCTAAGGAAGAAGACCAGTGCCAGCGGAGCGAGCATCACGACCCAACGAAGCGGCGACGCGAAAAGCAGCTGGGCGAAAGCCGGGTTGGAAGCGGCAAGCGTATAGGTGCCGAACGCTGCAACGCCGGTGATGACCAGAGCCAGCGCCATCAGGTTATAAACCTTGAGCATATAGGCGCGAAGACCTTCATCGATCATCGCACCAGACTGTGCACGCGTCTGCGCCATGCGATTCTGGTAGTTATTGAAGTCAGCCATTGTTTCCTCTTTTGAGCTCCGTGATTGCTACGGTGTCGGGATACCTCCCGGGCGCCGCTGCGGAGCTTCAGCAAGCCTGATCAAGAATATGATGGCAGAACGTGTTCTATACAAGGCCTTTTCCAGCTGAAAAGACACCATATGCGCGAAAAGCGCTCACGTTTTGGCGATCATTACAAAGAATTAATCGTTAAAGTTAAGCGGTGCACAACCGACGATCATTCACCTGCCTGCCGGAGAACCGGAGCTGCCTTCTGCCCGAGAATCCGCCATGTGCCGATGAGGCCGATGCCCACCGTCATGACGAGGGCGACGACGAGCGTTCCGATCGCCACATCCGGCAGGAAGCTGGAGGGCAGCTTCATGATGCGGGCGATCACGAACCATGCGGAGACGCCGCCGGCGAAAAGTGCGAAGACGGCGGTGGCGAGGCCTAGCATCATATATTCGTAGGAGAAGGCGCGGATGAGCAGGTTTCGTGTGCCGCCCAGCGTTTTCAGGATGACCGCGTCATGGGTGCGGGCGCGGTTTCCGGCGGCAAGAGCGCCGGCGAGAACCAGGACGGAGGCGATGAGGGCGACGGCTGCGGCGGCGCGAATGGCGGTGGCAAGCTGGCCGACAAGCCGGTTGACGACGTCGAGCGCATCCTTCACGCGCACGCTGGTGATCGTCGGAAAGGCGTTGGTTACAGCGCGCAATATGCGGCCTTCGTCGGCGGCGGTTGCGGAGGGGTCGGCGAGTGTCGCCAGCCACGCATGCGGCGCGCCGCGGAAGGTGTTTGGCGAAAACACCATGACGAAATTGATTGACAGGGATTCCCATTCGACATTGCGCAGATTGGCGATCCTTGCCGTTATGCTGCGGCCGAGCACGTTGACGGTCACCGTGTCGCCAATCTTGAGACCCAGTTCCCCGGCCTCCTCGGCCGCGAAGGAGACCAGCGGCTCGCCGCTATAGTCCGGTCCCCACCAGCTTCCTTCTGTGAGAGTCGCGTTTTCGGGAATATCCTGCGAATAGGTGATACCCCGGTCGCCGCGCAGCACCCAGCGTCCGGCTGGAGGCACCTCCATTTTCGTGACATCCTCGCCGTTGAGCGCCAGGATGCGGCCGCGCAGCATCGGCACTTCGGTCAGCGCGCCTTCCGGCGCTTCCCGCTTCAGAAGATCGCGGAAGCCCTGAAGTTCGCTGCCCTGAATATCCACGAAGAAGAAATTCGGTGCGCGGTCCGGCAGGCTGTCCGTCAGTTCGCGGCGCAGATTGCCGTCTATAAGCGTGAGCGTCACGAGCAGGGTCAGGCCGAGGCCGAGCGAAAGGACGACAGACGGGGTGAGCGCGCCCGGCCGGTGAATATTGCCGATCGCCAGCCTGAGCGCAGCCGAATGAACGCGCGGACTACGCTTGGCGATGGCTTTCACGCCGGAGGCAACGAGCCTCAGCACCACGAAGGCAAAAGCGATGGCGGCAAGGAAGACCGAGGCGATGAAGCGGTCTTCCGCCGAAAGGATGGCCAGCGCGGCGAGCGCTGCCAGCAGCAGGCCGGTTGCGGCCAGATAGGGCCAGGATGGCCAGCTTCCCTCCTCGAAACTCTGTTCGCGGAAAAGCGCCGTTGCCGGCACTTCGCGCGCCTGGCCAAGCGGCACGATGGCGAAAGCGAGCGTCGTCAGGAGGCCGAACAGGGCGGCAAGGCCGAGCGCGCCGGGATAGAAGGCAAGCTCCTCCGGCACGGGCAGCACGCCTTCCAGAAACCGCATGGCGATGAGCGGCGCGACGGCGCCGACCACGAGGCCGATGACAATGCCAACGGCGGCAATGAAGACGATCTGGAAAAGATAGGTCATGGTGACCACCGAGGCCGGTGCGCCTAAGCATTTCAACGAGGCGATGGTGGTGCGCTTGGAATCCAGAAACGCGCGAACGGCATTGGCAACGCCGACACCGCCGACGATGAGGGCGGTGAGGCCCACCAGCGTCAGGAATTGCGAGAAGCGATTGACGTTTTCGGTGAGCGATGGGGCCGCCCGGTCACTGGTGCGGATGGACCAGCCGGCATCGGGAAAGGCCTTGTTGGCCGAATCGGTCATCGTTGACCGTGCCGAAGGATCGTTCAGCCTGATCTTGTAGGCATGCTCGACCAGACTGCCGTTCTGAACGAGACCCGAGGCGAAAAGGGCGTCGCGGCTGACCATCAGTCGTGGAGCAAAACCGAAACCGTCGGAGAGAGCATCCGGCTCGTCGACCACCGTGCCGGTCAGTTTCAGCTTGACATTGCCGAGCAGGATTTCATCGCCGACCTTGGTGCCGAGCCGTTCCAGCAGAAGCGGCGCGGCAATGGCGCCGTAGGTGTCGACGTTCCCGGCCAGAAGCTCATTCAGCGGTCGGTTCGGCTCGGCAACGAAGGTGCCATAGAGCGGGTAAGCGCCATCGATAGCCTTCACTTCCGTCAGGGTCTGTTCGGACCCGTCGGCGAGGCGCGCCATGGAGCGCAGCCCGGTGGAAACCGCGACGGTTCCGAGGCTGTCGAGATAGGCCCGCTCTTCCTGTGTCGCTTGCCTGTTGCGCAGTTCGAAACGCACATCGCCCGCCAATATGGACTGACCTTCCGTGGCGATGGCGCTGGTCACCGCGCGCGAGACGGAATTGACGGCGGCGATGGCGCCGGTTCCAAGCGCAATGCAGGCGAGGAAAATGTAAAAGCCGCGTAACCCGCCGCGAATTTCGCGCCGGGCGAGCCTTGTGGCGTTTCTGATATTGGCAAGAGACGGGATAATGGATCCGGTCATGCCGACACCGCCCGCGCCATATGGGAGGTGGCGCTGTCGCCCTCTATCTCGCCGGAGCGGACCTTGATCTGGCGCGAGCACCGGGCGGCAAGCGACGGATCGTGGGTGACGAGGATCATCGTCATGCCGCGTTCGGCCTGTTTGGCAAACAGGAGATCGGCGATCTGTTTCCCCGTATCGGTATCGAGATTGCCTGTCGGTTCGTCGGCGATCAGCACGGCCGGTGAGGGGGCAAGCGCGCGGGCGATGGCGACACGCTGCTGTTCGCCGCCGGAGAGCTGGCCGGGATAGTGGTTGAAACGTTCGCCGAGACCGACGGCGACGAGCTCGCGTCTGGCGATTTCGAAGGGGTTCGGGGTGTTTGCCAGTTCGAGTGGAACCGCAACGTTTTCCAGCGCCGTCATATTGGCGATGAGATGGAAGGACTGGAAAACAATGCCGATGTTGCGGCCACGAAAATCCGCCAGCGCGTCCTCGCCAAGCTTGTGCAGTTCCGTATCCGCGATGATGATTTCACCGCTATCGAGCCTCTCGAGACCGGCAAGCACCATCAGAAGCGTCGATTTTCCCGATCCGGAGGGTCCGACGATACCAACCGCCTCGCTCTCTCCGATTGAAAGATCGATGTTCTTGAGAACGTGAACGGAGGCGGCGGCATTGCCGAGCGTGAGGTCGGCTTTCTTCAGCTCTATGATGCTTTTCGTCACAATTCTCGTTCCTATATAGGGTGATGAAAACGGTCTGGCGGTCGATGCGGTCGGTATTTCAGACAATGGGAACCAAGTTAGGAAAGCCGTGATGAGATTTAAAGCTGCCCTGTTTCACTTCATCGTCATTTTTGCCGCCGCCTTTTCCGCAACTGCTGTCATGGCTCAGGAGCGGACATTGCAGCTGGTCGGACTGGGCGACAGCCTGATGGCCGGCTATCAGCTTCCCCCCACCGACAGCTACACCGCACAGCTTGAGGCTGCATTAAAGGGCAAGGGCGTCAACGTCGCCATCGCCAATGCCGGTGTGTCCGGCGATACCTCTTCCGGCGGTCTCGCGCGGGCGGACTGGTCGGTTCCCGATGGTACAGACGGGGTCATCCTGGAACTCGGCGCAAATGACGCTCTGCGCGGAATTCCCCCGGAACAGACCGAAAAGAACCTCGACACCATCATTTCCGGTTTTCAGAAGCGCAACATAGCCGTGTTGCTGGTCGGCATTATGGCGCCGCCGAATATGGGCGATGATTATGCCAGACGCTTCAATCCGATCTTTCCGAAGCTCGCCGAAAAATACAACCTGCCGCTTTATCCCTTCTTTCTGGACGGCGTGGTGACGGATGATGCGCTGAAGCTGGACGACAAGATGCACCCCAATACGAAGGGTGTGGCGATGATGGTCGAAAAATCTTTGCCGGCTGTTGAAAGCTTCATCACGACAATCGGTGCGCAAAAAAAATAAGCACTTGCGCCCGCCTGCATTGCGTGATTCGCTATGCTTGTTCTGCCAAGAGATTCGGGGAGCTCGCCATGCCGAGACTGTTTACCGCCCTCGAAATTCCGCGCAATGCGGCTATGAGCCTCTCATTGTTGCGCGGTGGTCTGCCGGGAGCCCGGTGGATCGATGTGGAGAATTATCACATAACCCTGCGTTTTATCGGTGACATCGACGGGCGGACCGCCGATGAGGTTGTTGACAGGCTGGACCGGATCGAAAGGCCGGAATTCCAGCTCAGTCTCACCGGTATGGGGTCCTTCGGTTCCAAGAAACCGCATTCCATCTGGGCCGGGGTTTCTCCCTCGCCGGAAATGCATGCGCTTCAGGCGGAAATCGAGCGGATCTGCCAGAGGATCGGTCTCCCGCCCGATCCGCGCAAGTTCATGCCGCATGTCACGCTGGCGCGGTTGCGCTCCTCCCGCGTGGACGATGTGGTGCAGTATCTTTCCGGACGCGGCAACTTCCGCACCTCGCCCTTCACGGTCGGCCGTTTCGTGCTGATGTCGTCGAAGGAATCGGTGGGCGGCGGACCCTATATCGTTGAAGAGGCGTTTCCGCTTCACGAGGCGCGGTCCAGCTCCATTTTTTCGAGCAACGATCTGCATCCTGCCAAAAGCATGTTGTAGACCTTGAGGAACCCGTCCTCGGCCCCGTAATAGGGATCGGGGACGTTCTCGCGACGGCCAGTGGCATAGTCCATAAAGAGATGGATCTTGTGTCGCTGTCTTTCCGGGCTCGATTGCTGCAGGTTCGCCAGATTGTTTTCGTCCATGGCGAGTATCAGGTCGAAGGTCTCGAAATCCGCAGGGGTGACCTGTCTCGCCCGCTGCCCGGAAATATCGACGCCATGCCGTCGCGCCATGGTGATCGATCGCGGATCGGGTGCGTCACCCGCGTGCCAGCCGCCGGTGCCGGCGGAATCGATGGTAAGCTGATCAGACATGGCCGCGCCGTCGGCAAGGTGTCTCAAAACCCCTTCGGCCAGCGGTGAACGGCAGATATTGCCCATGCAGACAAAAAGAATAGCTGTATGTTTCATGGCATATGCGTCGATCCGGTCGTTGAAGCGTTAATAGGTCTCAAGCGGAGGCAAGTTCATGAAATATCCCAGACTCGAGCCGGACGCCATCCGGCAGGCCCTGTCGAAACTCGAGGGCTGGTCCCTGCGCGAGGACGGGGCGGCGATCGTCCGTTCTTTCAAGTTCTCCAGCTTTGCGGAAGCCTTCGGTTTCATGGCCGAATCCGCACTTGTCGCGGAAAGGCTCAATCACCATCCCGAATGGTCCAATGTCTATTCGCGGGTCAAGGTCTGCCTTACCACCCATGATTCGCAGGGTGTGACGGAGCGGGATTTTCTTCTGGCCGAGGCCATGCAAAAGGCGGCTGCGGGCCGAAGCAATTGAACGGCGGACCTTAAATCCCATATAATAGCTGTGACCGGAGGACCGTCGATCATGGATGATGTGAAAATCGGTGAAATTCTTCTGCCGGGTGAAACCGACAGGCAGCAGGAGCGCGAGGCTGTGGTGCGGGCGAAATTCTGGCCCAAGCTGAAGCGCGTCATGTCGAAGGTGCCTTTCGCACGCGATGCGGCGGCTGCCTATTATTGCGCGATCGACCGCGATACGCCGCTGCGCGCCAAGGGTATCATTCTGGCGGCGCTGGCCTATTTCATCATGCCGATGGATGCCGTGCCGGATGTGCTGGCCGTTATCGGATTCACCGATGATATTGCCGTCATCACGGCGGCGCTCGCCATGATCCGCGCCCATATCAAGATGGAGCATTACGAGGCGGCTGACGCCATGCTGAAACGGCAGCAGGAAGCCGGGTAACGCCTCTGTGATCTGCCTGTTCGGGTGAGCCCGACGGGCGACAAATTCTTGCCTGAATTTATGTGTCATACACACGGAGGAAGGGTGTTTCGCGCCCTTCTCCTCAGGGCGTCGGGAGTCGCCAATCTGTAACACCGCAAGACGTTTCCGGCATTTTATGCGTGTTGTTGACGGTTTGGTAACCGCTTCCCGACCACAATGAGAAAAGACGATCCGCACCTGAACGTGGCCGATCCAGAAAATGGAGCCCGCCGCTGCTTCGGGCTAATGGAAGACAATAACCCGGCAGGAAATTCTATGTTTGTAAGAAGTGTAGCAACCGCAGCGGCCATTTTGCTGACCAGCGTCGGCGTAGCATCTGCACAGTCGCCCACGCGCATCCAGCAGTTCAATGCGTGGGGTGCCTATTCGTACAAATCGGGCAACAGCACCGTCTGCTACGTTCTTTCCATTCCGACCGCCAAGGAACCGGCAAGCGTCGACCATGGCGATATCTTCTTCATCGTGTCGCAGCGTCCCGGCCAGAACATTTCCTATGAGCCGCAGGCCATGGTGGGTTATCCGCTCAAGCAGGGTTCCAAGGTCAATGTGACGATCGACAACAAGAACTTTGTCATGTTCACCAAGGACAAGGCAGCCTGGGTTGAAAACGCTGCTGAAGAACCGGCACTCGTCGCCGCCATGAAGGGCGGCAAGTCGATGACCGTCAAGGCAGTTTCCGGCCGTGGCACCGCGACCTCCTATTCCTATTCGCTGTCGGGTATTTCGGCGGCTCTCAAGCAGATCGAGAGCTGCAAGTAACCCTGACGCTTTATCGCATTCGCCAATGGCCGGTCATTGACCGGCCATTTGCGTTTTTGCTTGTTTGATGCTAAAGGCGCGGCAACATTGACAGGCGGATGCGCGAAAAATGCTCCGCCTTTGATTTTCTCGACATGCAGACGATTTTCCGCCTATCCGACAGGCTGGTCGTGCGATGCATGGAATGGTGGGATAGCGTGATGTCCGTAATGCAAGCCCCTGCCGGCCTGGCAGTCAAAACCCCGCTGATCGCCAATAGCGATCTGATGTCCGGCAAGCCGTCGCTGATCGGCCTGACGCGTGAGGACATGGGCGAGGCACTGGCCGAGATCGGCGTGCCGCAGAAGCAGGTGAAGATGCGCGTCAGCCAGTTGTGGAACTGGCTTTATGTGCGCGGCGTCTCCGATTTCGACAATATGACGAATGTCGCCAAGGAGCTTCGCGAGAAGCTGAAGGCGGCCTTCACCATCGCCCGCCCGGAAATCGTCGAGGAGCAGATCTCCAATGACGGTACCCGCAAATGGCTGATGCGGTTCCCGCCGCGCGGTGCGGGACGTCCGGTCGAAATCGAGACGGTTTATATTCCCGAAGAGGGTCGCGGTACGCTGTGCATTTCGAGCCAGGTGGGCTGTTCGCTGACCTGTTCCTTCTGTCACACCGGCACCCAGCGCCTCGTGCGCAACCTGACGGCTGAGGAAATCCTCTCCCAGCTTCTGCTGGCCCGTGATCGGCTCGGCGATTTTCCCGATGGTTCGACGCCGGTGGGCGCTTATGTGCCGAGTGAAGGCCGCAAGGTCTCCAACATCGTGATGATGGGCATGGGCGAGCCGCTCTATAATTTCGAGCATGTGAAGACCGCGCTTCTGATTGCCACCGATGGCGACGGCCTGTCGCTCTCCAAGCGTCGCGTCACGCTCTCCACCTCGGGCGTTGTGCCGGAAATCTTCCGCACCGGCGATGAGATCGGCGTTATGCTGGCGATTTCGCTGCATGCGGTGCGCGACGAGCTGCGCGACATGCTGGTGCCGATCAACAAGAAATATCCACTGAAGGAACTGATCGAAGCCTGCCGCAAATATCCGGGCCTCTCCAACGCCCGCCGCATCACCTTCGAATATGTGATGCTGAAGGATGTGAATGACAGCCTGGAAGACGCCAAGATGCTGGTGCAGCTTTTGAAGGGCGTTCCGGCCAAGATCAACCTCATTCCGTTCAACCCATGGCCGGGCACGAACTATCAGTGCTCGGACTGGGCGCAGATCGAGAAGTTCGCCGATTTCATCAATCAGGCGGGTTATGCTTCGCCGATCCGCACGCCGCGCGGCCGCGATATTCTCGCTGCCTGCGGCCAGCTGAAGTCGGAATCCGAGCGCATGCGCAAGACCGAAAGGTTGGCTTTCGAGGCGATGATGATCGCCAACCATGGCGCGGATGACTGAATAAGCCGCAATTGCCGCCTGAAAGCTTGTTTTGCAGCGGTTCTCCGATTGATTTCGGGCTGTCTTGTTCCTAAGAAGACGAAAACAGGGAACCAACAGGAGGATATCCATGCGCGCATTCATTCTGGCTCTCGCTGCCGCGAGCGCCCTCGTTCTGCCGGCCAAGGCTGAAAACGTCACCGTCGCCGTCACCGCCATCGTTGAACATCCGGCGCTTGATGCCGCCCGTGATGGTGTCAAGGCCGCGCTTGCCGAGGCTGGTTACAAGGAAGGCGAGAACCTCAAGTTCCTTTATGAGTCCGCGCAGGGCAATCCCGGCACCGCGGCGCAGATCGCCCGCCAGTTCGTAGGCGATGCGCCCAACGTCATCGTGCCGATCTCGACGCCGTCCGCGCAGGCCGTCGTTGCCGCCACGCGCGACATTCCGGTCGTCTTCACGGCGGTTTCCGATCCGGTCGGCGCACAGCTCGTCAAGGACATGCAAAAGCCCGGCCGCAACGTGACCGGCCTTTCCGACATGCTGCCGGTTGGCGAACATCTGGCGCTCATCAAGGAAATCTCCCCGAACGCCAAGTCGATCGGTTTCATCTACAACTCGGCCGAGGCCAACTCCGTTTCGACGCTGGCCCTCTTGAAGGCCGAAGCCGAGAAGGCGGGTCTCAAGGTTGTTGAATCCGTCGCCACCAAGTCCGCAGAAGTGCAGGGCGCAACCCGCGCACTGGTCGGCAAGGCCGATGTGATCTACGTTCCGACCGACAACACCATCGTTTCCGCTTTCGAAGCGGCTGCCGGCGTTGCATCCGAAGCCAAGATCCCGCTTTACGCCGCCGATACGGATTCCGTCGCCCGCGGTGCGGTTGCCGCCCTCGGCTTCAACTATTTCGACGTTGGCAAGCAGACCGGTGCCGTCGTCGTCCGCATCCTCAAGGGTGAAAAGCCGGGAGATATTCCGGCAACCGTTGCTGTCGGCACTGATCTGGTGATCAACAAGAAGGCCGCCGAAAAAGCTGGCGTTACCTTCCCGGAAAGCATCACCAAGCGCGCCACCAAGGTCATCGACTGAACCGAAACCAGACTGAATAACGGGCGGCGGCAAATTCGCCGCCCGTTTTACGTGGCACGAGACGGTGCCCGTCTCCGCCTGATGGCGGCAATAACAAGGACATTACCGTGAGCCAAATCGCCTTCTGGGGTGCCGTGGAGCTGGGACTGGTCTTCGCTTTCGTGGCGATCGGCGTTTATCTCGCTTTCCGGGTGCTTGATTTTCCTGACCTGACCGTGGACGGTTCGTTTCCGCTCGGCGCTGCTGTCGCTGCCGTGCTGATCATCGCCGGTCTGAATGCCTGGGTCGCGACGGCGATTGCGATGGTGGCCGGTGCCGCCGCCGGCATCGTGACCGCGACGCTCAACGTTCGTTTCAAGATCCTCAACCTGCTTGCCTCGATCCTGACGATGATCGCGCTGTTTTCCGTCAATCTGCGCGTGATGGGAAAGCCGAATGTCGCGCTGCTCAATCAGGATACGATGATCTCGCCGTTTTACGGCCTCGGCCTGTCGGAATATCTGGTGCGGCCGCTGTTCGTCGGCGCGCTGGTGCTGATCGCGGTCATTCTGGTCTGGCGTTTTCTTGAAAGCGATGCGGGCCTTGCCATGCGGGCGACGGGCGCCAATGCGCGGATGGCGCGGGCGCAGGGCGTGAAGACCGGCAACCAGATCTACCTCGGCATGGCGCTTTCGAATGCGCTGGTCGCTCTCGGCGGCGCGCTGTTTGCGCAGACCAACGGCTTTGCGGATGTGACCTCCGGTGTCGGCACCATCGTCGTCGGCCTTGCCGCCGTCATCATCGGCGAAACGCTGTTCGGCGCGCGCGGCATTCTGATCGCGCTGATCGGCTGCGTTTTCGGCTCCATCGCCTATCGTCTCGCCATCCAGCTTGCCCTGTCGAGCGATGTGCTGGGCCTCAAGGCGTCCGATCTCAATTTCGTAACGGCGGTATTGGTGGCAATCGCATTGATCCTGCCCCGACTGCGCCGCGGGGGAGCAACATCGTGATTTCCCTTTCCGATATCCAGGTTGTCTTCGGGCGCGGCACGCCGCTGCAGAAGCAGGCGCTCTCCAAGATCGATCTCACCATCGACGATGGCTCCTTCGTCACCGTCATCGGTTCCAATGGCGCCGGCAAATCGACGCTGCTCGGCGTTCTGGCGGGCGACGTCCTGCCGACGGCGGGCAAGGTGATGATCGGCGGCGCCGATGTTACCCGCAAACCGACCGCCAGCCGGGCTGGGCGGGTGGCGCGGGTGTTTCAGGACCCGCTGGCGGGCAGCTGCGGCGCGCTCACCATTGAGGAAAATCTGGCGCTGGCAGCTTCGCGCGGCGAGCGTCGCGGCCTTCTGCCGGCGCTTGGGCGCGGCCGTCGGGATTTCTTCAAGGAACGCATTGCCTCGCTCAATCTCGGGCTGGAAAATCGTCTGAAGGACCGTATGGACCTTCTGTCCGGTGGCCAGAGGCAGGCGGTCTCGCTCGTCATGGCGACACTGTCCGGCTCGGATGTGTTGCTGCTCGATGAACATACGGCTGCTCTCGATCCCGGCATGGCCGAATTCGTGATGGAGCTGACCCGTAAGGTCGTGTCGGAGCGCAAGCTGACGACGCTGATGGTTACCCATTCCATGCGTCAGGCGCTGGATTATGGCACTCGCACGATCATGCTGCATGCCGGTGAGATCGTGCTCGACGTCTCCGGTGACAGCCGTAAGGATCTCGAGGTCGAGGACCTGATCGACATGTTCCGCAAGATACGCGGCCAGAAGCTCGATGACGATGAGTTGCTGATCGGTTGATTGTAAAAAGGCGCCGTAAGGCGCCTTTTTTTATTTGCCGTCAGCGCGCCTGCGTGAAGAAAATCTTGACGGCAAAAAGCGAAAAGACGCCGGCGATCGTATAATCCAGTCCGCGCAGAATTTTCCGGTTGCGTTGCAGCCAGGCTGAAAGAACATCTGCGGCGATCACGATGCCGATGCCGATCGGCAGCGCGACGATGATCGACCAGATGCCGAGGAAGATCAGCTTGCCGGTTACATGCGGGTCGGATGCGCTGACGAATTGCGGCAGAAAGGTCATGAAAAAGATGATGATCTTCGGGTTCAGCAGGTTCACCCAGATGCCGTTCAACAGCGCTGATTTCAGCGAGGACTGCGCTTTTTCGCCGGTGCTTTTCACCATCACGAAATCCGAGCCCTTGCGGATCGCCTGAATGGCGAGCCAGACGAGATACGCGGCTCCGCCGGTCTTCAGGATCATGAAAGCGGTCGGCGAAGCGACGATGAGGGCGGCGACGCCGAAGGCGACGAGCATGGTGTGCACGGTAATGCCGATATTGGTTCCCAGAAGCGTCATGAAACCCGCCGTCCGGCCCTCGCGCAGCGAGCGGCTGATCCACAGCGTCATGTCAGGCCCCGGCGTCACCGCCAGAAGCAGAATGGCGATGGTGAAGGCGATCAATGTTGGCAGGCCTGGAACGAAATCCATCGCGGCACCCGTAAAATCTGGAGGTTGCCGTGCTTAACGCGATTTCGCGCTTCTGCCAATGTTTTTGAGCGCCAATGCATCGGCGCGAAAAGCCGCCGCAACGGTCACATCGCGGCGGCCCGGAACATTCAGTTTTTCAGGAAGCTGGTGAAGGCGGCGGAGTATTCCGTATGCCAGCGTGACAGCGGCGGGCGGTTCTGGACGATGTCATAGGCCGCCCAGAGAATGCGTTTTTCATCCGTCGGGCGGTCCACCTCGCCATCCGGGCAGAGAATGTAGAAATCACCGCGGCCGATGCTTTCGACCATGAAGTCGACGGTCTGTTCACCGGTCCATGCGCCTTCCGGCTTTTCCGTTCTGCCATGGGCGGTAAGGCCGGTGAAAACGTAACCGGGGATCAGCAGATGGGCGGAAACCGAGCCGTTCGGAATATTGCGCAATTCGTGCTGAAGCGCTTCCGTGAACGTTTTTACGCCGGACTTCGAGACGTTGTAGGCGGGATCGCCGGGAGGCGTGGTGATGCCCTGCTTCGAGCCGGTATTGATGATGAGCGCCGGCTCTCCATGGGCGATCATGCCCTGGCCGAAGACGCGGCTGCCGTTCACGACGCCCATCAGATTGACGTTGATGATTTTTTCCCAATTGGCCTGTGGGCCGAAAATGGCGCTGCCGGGCTGAATGCCGGCATTGTTCATCAGAACGTGGACGCGTCCGAAACGCTGGATCACGGCGCGCTCCAGCGCCTCCAGTTCATCGAGTTTGGATACGTCGGTCGGGATGGCGACGATCTGCGCTTCGCCGTCCTTGGCGACGGCCAGAATATCCGCATGGGCTGCGGCAAGCCTGTCGCCGTCGAGATCGACGAGCACGACACTCATGCCGAAACCGGCGAATTTGCGGGCGGCGGCAAGTCCGATGCCGGATGCCGCACCGGTGATGACAGCGACATTATCTTCCTTGAATGCGGGGTGGATGGTCGTCATAGGTTTCTCCTTCGCGTCGTTTCGGCTGTTTCCAGCGGTTTGCAACGTTGCCTGAACCTGAGTGGCTTCATTCACGGTCTTCAAGTCGATCGCGCCGCTTATGATAAAGCGCGAATTTTCATAATGCATGTGACAATTGCTTCGTTCCCATCGATGCGCCCGGTGATCGCCCACTGTCGTACCCGCCCATCAATTGTTTTGTCGCTTATCTCACGGAAAAGCGCTTCACACATTTCGGGTTGCACTGTAAAAGTGCCGAAATCCCAAGGAAATGGCGGTGTCCCAATGCCGTCATCATGCAGATGGACATCACTATGGCACTTCCGAAAGACGTTAAGAAAGTCGTTCTCGCCTATTCCGGCGGTCTCGACACCTCGATCATCCTGAAATGGCTTCAGACGGAACTCGGCGCGGAGGTCGTGACCTTCACCGCCGATCTCGGCCAGGGCGAAGAACTTGAGCCCGCGCGCAAGAAGGCCGAGATGCTGGGCATCAAGGAAATCTTCATCGAGGACGTCCGCGAAGAGTTCGTGCGTGATTTCGTGTTCCCGATGTTCCGCGCCAACGCCGTTTATGAAGGCGTCTATCTGCTCGGCACCTCCATTGCCCGTCCGCTGATTTCCAAGCACCTGATCGAAATCGCCAAGAAGACCGGCGCCGACGCCATCGCCCATGGCGCCACCGGCAAGGGCAACGATCAGGTCCGTTTCGAGCTTTCGGCCTATGCGCTGAACCCGGATATCAAGATTATCGCTCCCTGGCGCGACTGGACGTTCAAGAGCCGTACCGACCTCTTGAACTTCGCCGAACAGCACCAGATTCCGGTTGCCAAGGACAAGAAGGGCGAGGCGCCTTTCTCGGTCGACGCCAACCTGCTGCACTCCTCCTCCGAGGGCAAGGTTCTGGAAGACCCGGCGCAGGAAGCACCGGAATATGTGCATATGCGCACCATTTCCCCGGAAGCCGCGCCCGATAAGGCAACCGTCATCAAGGTCGGTTTCCGCAAGGGCGATGCCTGCTCCATCAACGGCGTCGAAATGTCGCCGGCGACGCTTCTTGCGACACTGAACAACTATGGCCGCGAAAATGGCATCGGCCGTCTCGATCTGGTTGAGAACCGCTTCGTCGGCATGAAGTCGCGCGGCGTTTACGAGACGCCCGGCGGCACCATCCTGCTTGCCGCGCATCGCGCCATCGAATCCATCACGCTTGACCGGGGTGCAGCCCACCTCAAGGACGAGCTGATGCCGCGCTACGCCGAGCTTATCTATTACGGCTTCTGGTTCTCGCCAGAGCGCGAAATGCTGCAGGCGCTGATCGACAAGAGCCAGGAACATGTGGAAGGCGAAGTGACGCTGAAGCTCTACAAGGGCAATGTCATGGTAACCGGCCGCGAGAGCGCCAAGTCGCTCTATTCCGACGCGCTGGTGACCTTCGAGGACGACCACGGCGCTTATGACCAGAAGGATGCGGCAGGCTTCATTAAGCTCAACGCGCTGCGTCTTCGCACGCTCGCGAAGCGCAATATCAGCAAATAATTCTGCTGGAATGGAAATGATGGAACCCGCTGGCGGCGACGCCGGCGGGTTTTTTCATGTCTCTCGTCTGGAGACGATACGGAAGCCGATATAGCTGGCGATTGCGGTGAATTCCATCACGGGGATGATGATGCCGAAGCCGGTCAGAGGCGAACCGATAAGCGAGGCTGCGGCACCGCCCGCAAACCCCGACCCCATCTGAATGAACCCCATCATCGCCGATGCCGAGCCGGCAATATGTGGGAATGGGGCGAGGGCCGCCGTCACCATGGACGGCGTCAATAAGGCGATGCCGACCGTTGCGACCGCCACGGGTCCCATGATCGAAAGAAAGGATGGCGGTATCAGGAACACCGACAGCAGGATAAGGAGACCGCCTGTTCCCGAAAAACAGAGGCCGAGGACGACCGAACGGCGGTCGCCCAGCTGCGGTGCGATATAACGCAGGGCGATTGAGCCGAAGAAATAAGCGCCGGTCTGCATCAGCATGCCGATGCCGAAGGCGGTGGGCGTCATGCCGACCTTGTTGATGAGGATGAAGGTCAGCATGGTCGCCTGCGCATAAAGCGCGCCGATGGAACCGCCGAGCACCAGTGCGGCCAGAAGAAAACGCGGCTCGGTGAGCAATGTCCCATATGCCGACAGGAGGCGGTGCGGGCGGATCAGGTTCTTGTCCGGGCTCGTCGTCTCGCGCAGGAAGACCACGACGGAGAAGATGGTGAGGGCCCCGAGGCCGGCCATGAGGAAAAATACCGATTGCCACCCGAAAGCCGCAAGCGAAAGCCCGCCGATGGTCGGGCCCATGGCGGGGCCAACGGCCAGCATGATGCCAATGAGGTTCATGATGCTGGAGGCTTCTGCGCCCGTGAATTGATCGCGCACGATGGCGCGCGCCACCGTCATGCCGACGGAGGCGCCAATGCCCTGAACAAGCCGGGCGAAGAGCAGCACTTCAATTGTTGGGGCAAAGATCGCCAGCAGTCCACCGCCCAGAAAGATGGAGAGGAAGACGAGACTCGCCTTTCGCCGACCGAAGGCATCGGATGCCGGGCCGGCGAGCAGCTGGGCGATGGCGAAACCGGCGAAATAAAGCGAGAGGCTGAGTTTGACGGCGGATTCCGTGGTGGAGAAAACCCGCGTCAGTTCCGGCATGGCCGGTGTGTAGATCGCCATGGAAATCGGCGCCAGTGCCGTCAGCAACGCACCGAGTATGGCCGTGCGCTTTCTGGACATGATCGTTTCTGGCGACATTGCGATCAGCAGCTCTGGCCCGGCTGTTCCGGCTGGAGATTGTTGCGAAGGGTCTGCAGGAAGCTGCGGAAAAGCGCGACCTCTTCTTCATTCAGGCCCTGTGTGGCGTGACGGACGAGTTCATCGATTTCCTGGCGCACGGCTTCCAGCATCTCGGTGGAGTTTTTTGTCAGCACGATGCGCTTGGAACGCCTGTCCTGCGGGTCCTGCTGGCGTTCGATGAGATCGAGAGATTGCAGCTTGTCGAGATAGGCGCAAATCGTCATCGGCTCGATGCCGAGCCGGGCGGCGATATCCGACTGTTTGCTGCCATCAACGACGGCAACCGTCAGCAATGCGCGCGCTTCGCCGGGCGTCAGGCCCAGTCCGGCTTCAGAAATTCGGCGCTCAAACGCACTGTTCAGCAGGCGTGCGCCGCTGTTCAGTAAAAATGCCAATGAGTCTTTTTCGCGTTTAGTGCCCATGCTTCGCCTTTTCGTAAGTCAGCCTTACTAAAATCCCGGCGATAATCAATGGCGCATAAATCATATTGTTGAAAATCGAGTAAAGTATGTGTCAGTTCGATTGCGTTACGGTCGGCAACATAATCGAAGATTGTTACGCCAAAGCAAAGAAGATTGGGCATCCCGCATTTTATTTCATCTGCCATGCCGGTCCATATCGTCGGTCAAGTCCCTTACACAGGTCACCCGCCATCGGTATCCGGCTGCTGTGCCGGCAGTTGGGGCAAAAGCAAAAATCAGGTCGCAGCCAATCTTCCTTACACCAAAGTCCGGCATTGAATTGCCGGTGGAGGCGTGCCCATATGGGCTTAAACCGGAATCGTTCAAGGAAGATGAAATGCCATCCAAGACCGCGCTTTATCCCGCACTCGTTGACTGGAACGGCCACAATGGTCTGCCGAAATTCGATGCGGTCAGGGATGAGGATTTCGCTCCGGCCTTCGATGCCGCCCTTCTGTCCCACGAACAGGAAATCGATGCGATTGCCGGCAATGCTGAGGCCCCGAGCTTCGAAAACACCGTGACCGCGCTCGAAATCGCCGGAGACGATCTTTCGCGCATTTCGGCGCTGTTCTGGAACAGGGCAGGCGCCAATACCAATGGTGTGATCCAGGCGCTGGAGCGCGATATCGCACCGAAACTGTCGCGGCACTATTCGAAGATCGGCATGAACGAAGCGTTGTTCAAGCGCATCGATACATTGTGGGAAAAGCGCGGAACGCTTGGGCTGACGGGTGAGGAAAGCCGCGTCCTTGAGCGGCACTGGAAGGGTTTCGTGCGCTCAGGCGCCAAGCTGCCGAAGGACCGGCAGGAACGCTTGGCGGCGATCAATGAGGAGCTTGCGGGTCTCGGTGCGAAATTCGGGCAGAATGTGCTGGCGGATGAAAAGAACTGGAAGCTTCTGCTTTCCACGGAAGAGGAACTTGCCGGTATTCCCGGTTTCCTGCGCGACGCGATGGCGGGTGCGGCCCGTGAGCATGGCGAGGACGGCAAATTTGCCGTCACCCTTTCCCGTTCCATCATCGAACCTTTCCTGACCTTTTCCGAACGCCGCGATCTGCGCGAGCAGGCCTTCAGGGCCTGGGTGGCGCGCGGCGAGAATGGCGGCGAGACCGACAATCGCGAGATCGTCCACCGCACGCTCGAACTGCGCGAGGAAAAGTCAAAGCTTCTCGGTTACGCGAATTTCGCCGCCTACAAGCTTGATGACACGATGGCGAAGACGCCGGATGCCGTGAACGGCCTTTTAGGGCAGGTCTGGGAAAAGGCCGTGCGCCGTGCGGGCGAGGAAGAGGCCGAACTGGCCGCAATCATCGCCGAGGAGGGCAGGAATCACGAAGTGCTGCCCTGGGACTGGCGGCATTATGCCGAAAAGCTGCGGGCACGGAAATTCAGCTTCTCCGAGGCCGAATTGAAGCCTTATCTGCAACTCGAAAAGATCATTGAGGCCTGCTTCGATGTGGCCGGGCGGCTGTTTGGGATTCGGGCGGTCGAAGTCAAAGGCGTCGCCGCCTATCACCCGGATGTGCGGGTTTTCGAAATCCGCGACGAAAAGGGCGGTCTGAAGGCCATGTTCCTCGGCGATTATTTCGCCCGCCCCTCCAAGCGCTCCGGCGCGTGGATGAGCTCCTTCCAGTCGCAGCACAAGCTGCCCTTGAAGAACGGCACGGTCGGAGAAATTCCGATCATCTACAATGTCTGCAATTTCGCCAAACCGGCCGAAGGCAAACCGGCGCTGCTTTCGCTCGACGATGCGCGCACGCTGTTTCACGAATTCGGCCACGCGCTGCATGGCATGTTGTCAAATGTCACTTACCCCTCCGTTTCCGGAACGGGCGTCTCGCGCGATTTCGTCGAATTGCCGTCGCAGCTTTACGAACATTGGCTGACGGTGCCGGAAATCCTGGAAAAATACGCCCTGCATTATGACACAGGCGCGCCGATGCCGAAGGCGCTGCTGGATAAGGTTCTGGCCGCGCAGACCTTCAATGCCGGTTTCAGCACGGTGGAATTCACCTCGTCGGCGATTGTCGACATGGCGTTCCACACGCGGGAAAACGTGAGCGATCCGATGGTCGTGCAGGGTGAGGTGCTCTCCACCCTGAACATGCCGAAGTCTATCGTCATGCGGCATGCGACCCCGCATTTCCAGCACGTTTTCTCCGGCGATGGATATTCGGCCGGCTATTATTCCTACATGTGGTCGGAAGTGCTGGACGCCGATGCCTTTTCGGCCTTCGAGGAAACGGGCAACCCCTTCGATGGCGAGATGGCGCGCAAGTTGAAAGACAATATCTATTCCGTCGGCGGTTCCATCGATCCGGAAGAGGCCTATCTTGCTTTTCGCGGCAAGATGCCAAGCCCGGACGCCATGCTTTTGAAGCGTGGTCTGGCATAAGTGTCCGGTATAAAAGACTGTCATATTTCTGAGCTAGAACCTGAGTGCAGGGGGCTTATGACAAGGCCCCCCCTTTCGCATTTGCAAAAAAAAGGTTATGAGCGCGCCAAACTAAATTGGCGTTTCTCATCAATATAGCGCCCAACCTCAGAGATTTTGAACAATGGCACTTCGCAACATCGCGATCATCGCGCACGTTGACCATGGAAAAACGACGCTCGTGGACGAGCTTCTGAAGCAGTCCGGCTCGTTCCGCGACAACCAGCGTGTCGCCGAGCGCGTGATGGATAGCAACGATCTCGAAAAGGAACGTGGCATCACCATTCTCGCCAAGGCGACCTCGGTGGAGTGGAAGGGTGTACGCATCAACATCGTCGACACCCCCGGCCACGCCGACTTCGGCGGTGAAGTCGAGCGTATCCTGTCGATGGTGGACGGTGCTATCGTTCTGGTCGATAGCTCGGAAGGCCCGATGCCGCAGACCAAGTTCGTGGTCAGCAAGGCGCTGAAGGTCGGTCTTCGCCCGATCGTCGCGATCAACAAGATCGACCGTCCGGATGGCCGCCACGAAGAAGTCATCAACGAAGTCTTCGACCTCTTCGCCAACCTCGACGCCACCGACGAGCAGCTCGACTTCCCGATCCTCTACGGTTCTGGCCGCGATGGCTGGATGAACGTCAACCCGGAAGGTCCGAAGGATCAGGGTCTTGCACCGCTGCTCGATCTGGTTCTTGAGCACGTTCCGGAGCCCAAGGTTGAAGAGGGCCCGTTCCGCATGATCGGCACGATCCTTGAAGCCAACAACTTCCTCGGCCGCATCATCACCGGCCGCATCGCGTCCGGTTCGATCAAGCCGAACCAGGCTGTGAAGGTGCTTGGCCAGGACGGCAAGACAATTGAAACAGGCCGCATTTCCAAGATCCTCGCCTTCCGCGGTATCGAGCGCACGGCAATTGAGGAGGCCCATGCGGGTGACATCGTCGCCATCGCCGGTCTTTCCAAAGGCACCGTAGCCGACACCTTCTGTGATCCGTCGGTTACCGAGGCGATGCAGGCACAGCCGATTGACCCGCCGACCGTCACCATGTCGTTCATCGTCAACGACAGCCCGCTGGCTGGCACCGAAGGCGACAAGGTTACGAGCCGCGTTATCCGTGACCGCCTGTTCAAGGAAGCCGAAGGCAACGTTGCGCTGAAGATCGAAGAAGCCGAAGGCAAGGATTCGTTCTTCGTTTCCGGTCGTGGCGAATTGCAGCTGGCGGTTCTGATCGAAACCATGCGTCGCGAAGGCTTCGAGCTTGCCGTTTCGCGTCCGCGCGTCGTGATGCACAAGGATGAGAACGGCACCCTCTTGGAGCCGATCGAAGAAGTCGTGATCGACGTTGATGAAGAACATTCCGGCGTCGTCGTCCAGAAGATGTCCGAGCGCAAGGCTGAAATGGCGGAGCTTCGTCCTTCCGGCGGCAATCGCGTTCGTCTGAAGTTCTATGCGCCGACCCGTGGCCTGATCGGCTACCAGTCGGAGCTTTTGACCGACACGCGCGGTACGGCGATCATGAACCGTCTCTTCCACGACTATCAGCCCTTCAAGGGCCAGATTGCCGGTCGCGTGAACGGCGTTCTCTTGTCGAACGGTTCGGGTGAAGCTGTTGCTTACGCCATGTTCAACCTGGAAGATCGCGGCCCGATGATCATCGAGCCGGGTGAGAAGGTCTATGCCGGTATGATCATCGGTATTCACTCTCGCGATAACGATCTCGAAGTGAACGTGCTGAAGGGCAAGCAGCTGACCAACATCCGCGCTGCCGGCAAGGATGAAGCCGTGAAGCTGACGCCGCCGATCCGCATGACGCTCGATCGCGCGCTTTCCTGGATTCAGGACGATGAGCTGATGGAAGTGACGCCGAAGTCCATCCGTCTGCGCAAGATGTTCCTGGACGCCAACGATCGCAAGCGTTTTGAAAAGGCCAAGCTCGCTGTCTGATTGCGGCTTGCCGTTATGAATTTGAAAAAACCCGGCCTTGAGCCGGGTTTTTTTATGCGTTCGTTTTTATGTGTGCATGAGTCGAAAGGTGCTTGTGCCAAAGGTTAAGGATGCGTTAATTTTTATCAGTCGTCCACATGAATAGGCTGTGGGTAAGCTTGCCGGCGTTAACCTTTATGACTGGTAAGTTTCCGTGGCCGGGGCCAGAATCGCGTTATGAAAACGTTATCCATCGATGTTCGCCGTGCTGAACCGCATGATGCGCGCGCCATTTCCGAGGCGCACCGTCTGTCGTGGCAACAGGCCTATGCCGGCCTTATCCCGCATCGGCCGTTGACGCAGATGCTCGAGCGTCGTGGAGAAGTCTGGTGGAAAAAGGCAACCAAAGGCTCCGCAACCATGCTGGTGGTAGAGGTGGCCGGTGTGGTCGCCGGATATGCGACACTGGGCCTCAGCCGGGCACGCGGGCTGCCGCAGGACGGCGAGATATACGAACTTTATCTCCGGCCGGAATATCAGGGCATCGGGCTTGGCTCGCTGCTGTTTACGGAAGCGCGCAGACTGCTGACCTCGCTTGGCTGCAACGGCATCGTTGTCTGGTGCCTTGAAGATAGCGATGTGGCCAACCGCTTTTTCCGCTCTCACGGTGGCCGCGATATCGCCGAAGGCATGGAAGATTTCGACGGCAAGTCGCTTCGCAAGGTCGGTTTCGTCTGGAACTGACAAACAATGCCAGGTGATTTGGCCCCGGGGTTCGTTCTCGCGGCCGGCCATGCGCAATTGCGATAGCCTCAAATCCCGCATTCTGCCTTATCCGCCCAAAGCCATGTTGCAATGCGGCGACTTTCCCAGTATCGAAAAACCAAATCCAACCCGTCGAATGAGGGAAGCGAATGCGTATCGATGCAATTTCCGTAGGCAAGAATCCGCCGGATGACGTGAATGTCATCGTTGAAGTGCCGGTCGGTGGACACCCGATCAAGTACGAGATGGACAAGGATGCCGGTGCGCTGATCGTCGATCGCTTCCTCTACACGCCGATGACCTATCCGGGTAACTATGGTTTCGTACCGCACACCCTGTCTGACGATGGCGACCCGATCGACGTTCTCATCTGCAACACCCGTCCGCTGGTTCCGGGCTGCGTCATCAATGTCCGCCCCATCGGCGTGATGATCATGGAAGATGACGGCGGCAAGGACGAGAAGATCCTCGCCGTGCCGGTTCCGAAGCTGACGCGCCGTTACGACAAGGTCCACAATTACACCGACCTGCCGGAAATCACGCTGAAGCAGATCGAGCACTTCTTCGAGCACTACAAGGATCTGGAGCCCGGCAAGTGGGTGAAGATGGGCGGCTGGCAGGATGTCGACGTCGCCAAGAAGCTGATCGTCGAAGCCATCGAGCGCTACAAGGCGCAGGGCTGATCTAAAGCATGTCTCCCAAAAGTGTGCAGCGGTTTTCGGACCAAGACATGCTTAAAAACAAAGATTTAAAGCGCGTCGCGGGAATCAGATTAGACGCGATGCGCTTTAGTTTTCGAGCTTTTTGAATAGCTCTTCGAAATCCTCCGGGTCGGTGTCGATCCGGAGGATTTTTTTACGCGCCGTTTCGCCTGAAACGAAGCTGATGGAGGATTTCGGCAGGCCGAGTTTTTTCGCCAGCAAAACAATCAGGGCTCTGTTGGCCTTGCCGCCTTCCGGCACGGCGCTGACGCGGGCCTTCAGATGCGCGTTTCCCTCCGCATCCTTTTCCACGCCCTCGATGGCGTCCCGCCCGCCATTCGGTGTGAGGCGGACGGTCAGGCGGACATGGTCGCTATGCTTCTGCCAGCAGGCGCTCAAGCGACCATCGGGTAAAGCGTGTTCCACATGAAGGAGCGGATGAAGAAGATGATCAGGAGCACGATGATCGGCGAAATGTCGATGCCGCCGAGATTGGGCAGAATGCGGCGGATGGGGCGCAGAACCGGTTCCGTGACATTGAACAGAAAGCTGCCGATGGCGTTCACGAACTGGTTGCGGGAATTGATGACGTTGAAGGCGTAAAGCCAGGAAAAAATAGCGCTGGCGATCAGCACCCACGTATAGAGGTTCAAGGCCAGATCGATGGTCTGAAACAGGGCAAGCATCAATATCTCCGTATCTTGGTTGCAAGACATTTAGACATTGAACCGTGAACCGGCAAGTGTTGCGCCAGATCGTAATGATCTTTGATCTGATCGACCGGCGATCATCACAATCTGGCTCGTGGCTTTGCAGCGGGATTTCGGACGAAAACCGCTCACACTTTTCGTCATCCCGTCAGTGAGGGCTGGCGATTCCTGTGATATCGCTCTATTGCAAAGCTCTCATATTGTCTCGCGAGCACCCAGCCGATGTCCCTCCCTTCCGCCGAAAACCGTTTCGGTGCATTCCGGCATAGTTCCTATCGCCGCTTTTTCAGCGCCCGGTTTTTTTCGGCCTTCGCCATCCAGATCGTCAGCGTCTCGGTCGGCTGGCAGATGTATGAGGTGACCGGCAACGCCTTTTATCTCGGCCTGATCGGTCTTTTCCAGTTTCTGCCGTCTCTGCTTCTGATCCTCGTCACCGGAACGGTCGCCGACCGGCACAATCGTCGGCGCATCATGTCCATATGCCTGCTGATTGCGGCGCTGTGCGCTGCCGCTCTTCTGGGTCTTACGCTGACGCACAGCTTTTCCCCCTGGCCGGTCTTCGTCATTCTTGTCGTCTTCGGCATAGAGCGCGCCTTCATGGGGCCGGCGGTTCAGTCGCTGGCGCCCAATCTCGTGCCGGTAGAGGATTTGCCGAACGCCATCGCCTGGAATTCCTCGTCGTGGCAGATGGCGTCCATTCTCGGTCCCGTCGCCGGCGGCCTGCTTTATGGCCTCGGTGCTTCCGTCGCCTATAGTGTGGCATTCGTGCTCTTCATCGTATCGGCGGCGCTTGCGGTGACGATCCGCAAGCCGGAACAACGCGGCCCCGCAAAAGCCATCAGTCTCGAAACCATGCTCGCCGGGTTCAAATTCATCGCGCAGGAAAAAATCGTTCTCGGTGCGATATCGCTCGATCTTTTCGCGGTGCTGCTGGGCGGCGCGGTTGCGCTGATGCCAATTTTTGCCAAGGAAGTGCTGACGCTCGGGCCATGGGGTCTCGGGCTTCTGCGGGCAGCACCCGGCATCGGGGCCATCACCGTTGCGGTCATTCTGGCCTTCAAGCCCATTCGTCATCACGCCGGTCTGCTGATGTTTACAGGCGTCGGCCTCTTCGGCATCTCCACCGTGGTCTTCGGGCTTTCGCAAACCGCATGGGTGTCCATCGCCGCGCTGGTGGTCATGGGCGCATCAGACATGGTGTCGGTTTATGTTCGCGAGACCCTGATCGCGTTGTGGACGCCGGATGAGGTGCGCGGGCGTGTGAATGCCGTGAACATGGTGTTCGTCGGCGCATCGAACGAGCTGGGCGAATTCCGCGCCGGCACCATGGCGCATGTCGTCGGGGCCGTACCGGCCGTTGTCATCGGCGGGGCGGGCACGCTTGCTGTGGCGGTTATCTGGGCGCTCGGTTTCTCCAAGCTGCGCAAGATCGACAATCTGGATGCGCCGCACTGACGGCCACGGGCCTCAGCGCTGCGCCTTGCCCTCAAAAACGAGATCGAGGAAATTGCCCAGCCAGGCCCTGAGCGGCGTGTCGAACAGCATGCGGCCTTCCAGATGCTGGCTGCCCACCTGCGCATTGGGCATGCCGAAGCGCTGCGCGCCGCGCACCACCCAGCTATGCATCATGGCGCGGGTCAGCTCGGCGTGAAACTGCAGGCCCCAGGCATTTTTTCCATAGCGATAGGCCTGATTGGGATAGGTCTCGCCCGAGGCCAGAAGTTCGGCTCCGCGCGGCAGCTCGAACCCTTCCTTGTGGAAATGATAGACCATCTTCGGCCAATGCGGCATCAGAAGCCGCCCATGTTCGGTGGCATGAAGCGGATACCAGCCGATCTCCACCTTGCCCTCCCTGTCGGCCTCCACCTTGCCGCCGAGATGTTTGGACAGCATCTGCGCGCCAAGACAGATGCCGAGAAAGGGCTTGTTTTCCTTCAACGGCACCTTCAGCCAGTCGATTTCGGCTTTGACGTAGTCATGAGAATCGTTAGCGCTCATCGGTCCGCCGAAGATGATGGCGCCCGCGTGTTTCTCCAGCGTTTGCGGCAGGTCGTCGCCGAGCGCAGGGCGCCTTATATCCAGACGATACCCTTTTTCCACCAGCATCTGGCCGACGCGGCCGGGCGTGGAACGTTCCTGATGCAGGACGATGAGCAGCGATGGTTGTTTTCTCTGTTGCCTGGAAGGGTCAAACAGCATCGTCTTCGTTTTCGCTTTCTTCAGCGGGCCCGGACCTCGTGGCGGCCTGCTGACGTTGCAGAACCCTGTCGCGCACGGATACACCAAGCAGGTCGGCGACTCGCCAGATCACATGGTCTTCCATTTCGCTTCGTTCGCCGTCAGCGTAAACAATATCCCATAATATGCCAATAAGCTCCACGCGCTGCTCTTCATCCAGATGGCGGCGTATATCGGTGGTGAAACGGTAATAATCGACGGCTTCCTTGCCTGCCTCCTGGCCGGCGGCGAGAAGTGCATCCAGCTTTCCGGCATCGAGATGGTAATAATCCTGCAGGATTTCGCGCAGGCGGTCACGCTCGCTTTTCGAGACGGTGCCATCCGCTTCCATGACCTGGAAACAGAGGGCGGCCACCGCCACCCTCAGATCGTCCGGACTGAAATCATCCCCATGCGGGCCGACGAGGTTCTGAATAAACGACTGTATTTGCTGGAACATCGATATCCTGTTCGTCAGAAGAGTTTGAGCCGGGTCTTGGGTTCGGCTTCCGCACCGGGTTTCTTGACGCCCGGATCATCCGGCGCGCCGCCGAAAAACGGCACGGCTTCCGCCTTTTCATCCGCGGCACCGGTTTCCACTGGCGCTTCGATTGTGACCGGCTTTTTCTCCTGCGGGACCGATACGGCCGGCTTGACCTCGATCGGTGCGGCCGGGGCCGGTTTTGGTTCGGCGGGCGTCTCCGGCGCGGCTTCGACAATGATCGTCTTCGCGGCCGGTTCGGCCCGTGCGGGCGCTGCGGCAATCGCGTTTTCGATTGTCAGGTCTTCAACGGGCGCTTCGAGCTGGCCGAAAGGCGCTTTCCATTCGAAAGCATCGAGACGGCCGGTGACCGGCGAGACCGGCAGCCATTTTTCCGAAACGATGCCGTCGGCCACCCAGGCGGGGTCGCGCGGCGCGCGCAGCGCCTGCGCCATCCAGTAGCGCACACGCCCCTGATCGCCGCTCTCGGCCTCCTCGATATCGGCCATCAGCAAGAAGATGCTCTCGCGCGGTTCGATCCGGGCGGCGGCCTCGGCCTTGGCTCGCGCCTTGGCGAATTCCTTGGCGTCGAGCGCCGCCTGCGCCACGGCGAACAGGGATTCGATGTTGTTGGGCTTCAGGCCCTCAAGCCGCTCAGCCCGTTTCAACCGGTCGATGGCGGTATCGCCGCTGCGTGCGCGGACATAAAGTTCGGCGATCTGCGGGTGCGGATCGTTCTTCCAGACGGGCTCCAGAACCGTGGCTGCCTTGCGCAGATTGTCTTCCCGGAGATAGGATTTCGCCGCGATCAGCGCTGCCGGAACCAAGCTCCTGGCAAGCTTGAGAGCGTGCTTGGCATCCTCGCGCGCGCCGACCGGATCGCTTTCCAGCTTTTCGCCGGCCTTGGCAGTAAGAAGCACGGCTTTCAGACGTTCCGCCTCACCGCGTTCGATAACGCCGGCTGCCTTCTGCTGGTCGAGCAGGCGGATGGCATCGTCCCACTGCCCGTTGCGGCAGCGGTTTTCCAGCGTCGCCTGCGCGGCCCAGGGCAGATAGGGAGCCTTTTCCGCTGCATCCTCGGCATATTGCTGGGCGGCTTCATAGGCGCCCTGACGGCGGGCCTCGATATAAAGGCCGCGAAGGCCAAGTTCGCGAGTCTCGGGATCGCGGGCCATGGCTTCGAATTTGCGCCGCGCCTCGTCATATTTGCCTTCGATGAGATCGGCCTGCGCATCGAGCAGATGGATCAGCGGCTCCTGATCGGCGCTGAGCAGCCCTTGAGTACGGGCCGTCATCTTGCGGGCGAGGATGGCATTGCCGGCCCCGGCGGCGATGAGCCCGGTGGAGAGCGCCTGATAACCCCGGTCGCGCTTGCGGGCGCGGAAATAACGACGGGCGGCATTGGGTGAGGTCCAGATGGCATTGACGATCCACCAGACCAGCATGACGGCGGCGACCAGCGCCGCGATGATGGAGGCGGCGACCATCAGGCTCATTTCGATCAGCTGGCCCTGCCAGACGATGGAAAGCACACCCGGCCTGTCGGCCAGCCAGGAGAAACCGAAGCCGAGAGCCAGAACGATAACGGCGAAAGTCAGAATTCTGGTCATGCCCTTACCCCTGCCTGCCGGTGCTGGTGATGGCGCGGTTCAACGTGCCGCCGACCAGATTCTCGACCTCGATGCGCGCATCCAGCGATTTCTTGTAATCGGCGGATGCCGTCTTGGCGGCATCGGGAAGCCCGTTCCATTCAAGTGCTGCGCCCTGCAGATCGCCGTTGCGCAGCTTGTTTTCCATGCGCGCGATCTTGGCCTCAGAGGTTTCGCCCTCGATATTTCCGACCGGACGCACCTTTACCAGCGAAAAAGCGCTTTCGGTCAGGCGTTCCATGATGCCCTGATTGGGGTCAGGCTGGTTGATCGCGGAAAGCATCGCATTGGCGACGTCAGGGAATTTCTGCATCAGTTCCGAACGTGACGGCACACCGGTTGCGGCGAAGGATTGCAGCGATGCGATGGCCGGATCGTCGGGCGTTACCTTGGACAGTGTGTCGAGTTCCGTCAGGAACGGCCCACCGCGATCGATCGCGGCCTTCAGCGCCGCGGAAGCGATGGCGCGGGCGACTTCGATATCGTCGCGCGGCTCGTTGATCTTGGCTTCCGCATCCGCAAGGCGGCGTGTCAGTTCCGCCGTCGCCGATGCCTGCGCGGATCGCTCCGACTGGAGGGTGGATTCCAGCGCGGCGATTTTTTCCGACAGCCCATCCACCTGCGGTGCCTCGCCCTTTGCGCCTTCGAGGGTTGCGATGCGCTGTTCCAGCGCGGAGGTGTCGCCGACCGGCGCATTGGCAAGCTGCTGCCGCAAGCTGCCGAGATCGGTTTTCAGTGCGGCGATTTCTTCGCTTCCCGCCCTGCCTGCATTGAAGGAGGGCAGGATGCCGGTATATTGCATGCTGCCGGCGGCGGCGAGCGCGACAAGGCCGCCGACGATACCTGCCGCGATCAGGCCGGAGGTCGCGGCCTGTTTGCGCTCCTCCTGCTGCGGTGTGGAGGGCTTTGCCGGCCCCGAGGAGGAGGAGGTCGCCGTCGTTGGTTTTGCAGCGGTGGCGCTGCTGGATGCTGTGGAGCCGAAGGCCGGCTTCGCAGCAGCTGCTGCGGCCGCAGCCGCGCTCGTGTCGGTGGTGCCCGTCGACGGTTTTGTATCGGCTTTAGGCGAAACGGGGGCCGGCGAGACGGGGTCTTTCTGCCTGTCTGCGGGCTGCTTGTCTGCGGCGCTCTCAGCCTTCGGTGCCGTGGCTACGGATTCCGCTTTGCCGACATTGGGTTCGGGCTCGATAGGGGTTTTCTTGGGCTGGTCCCAGATGGGGGCGGGGTTTCCCGTTGCGGCTGCTTCGGGCTTTGTCTCCGAAACACCCGGCTCTGCGGTGGCCTCAGGTGTTTTGTCACCGGGCTTTTCGTCCGTCTTGGCAGCGTCCACGTCGGCGGAAATTGCTTTCACGTCTTTGGCGTCCAGGTCGATGGTGACCGGTTCGGCTTTGGACTTGGAGTGGCGTGGCGGCTTTCCCGATACCATGACAACCTCATTTCTGCCTGCAGTAATCTAAACCTAGTCAGTGACGGCGGCAAAGGAAAGAGGCGAGCTCGAATTAGGTTCCAGAGTTGTGGCGTAGAAGTTCAAACATCGCGGCTTCGCTCGGTTCTTCGGCGGCCTTGGCGTTTGCGCGGAAGATCTCCGGAACGAGAGAAAACACGTTGCGGCTGATGCAGATGAATTGTGTCGTTGCCAGCGCCGCCACGTATTTTTCCGTCGATACATGATGAAAAAACGCCCGCGCCGCTTCCGATGAATAGAGCAGGACCACATCGGCAGCGCTTTCGACAAGCGCCGTCTCTAGCATCGTCTCCGAAATGTCGGAGGACAGCATCTCGTAACAATCCACCGTTCTGAAGGGAATGCCGGCAGCGGCAAGGCCTTTCTCGAAGACGGCGCCACGGGGCCTGCCGGCGAGATAGAGCAGGGGCTCTTCTTCGGAAAATAGAGTCCGGTGCTCAGTCACCAGCGCGGTCAGACTCACGGCGTCGCCGGAGGCGGTGAAAATCCGTGCGAAGCCTGTTTTTCCCGCCGCTTCCGCCGTTGTTCCGCCGACGGCGAAAAGCGGTTTTGACAGATAGGGAGCCAGCCCGTCCCGTGATGTTTCTAGCGCCCGCAGCGCCTCGGCACTGGTCACCGCGATGGCCGCCAGCGGGGCGGATAGCGCCGAGACGGCGCGTTCGCCATGATGGGCGGGATAAAACAGCGGAAGAAGCACCGGCGCATGGCCAAGCGCTTCAAGCTTTGCGGCTGTCCTTTCGCCCGAACGCTGCGGCCGGGTGACGACGATCCGCATCGGCTCAGCTCCAGCCTTCGAAGAAATTGCTGCCCGCCTTGGCGCGCACGTCTTCGCCGGCCTGCCGGCCGAGCTTTGCGGCATCGCGGCGGTTGCCGGAGGCTTCGATGCCGTGGCTTGTCTGGCCATCGGGGGTGAGGATCAGGCCGGAAAAATGTAGTTCCTCACTATGGCAGGTGGCGTAGCCGGCAATCGGCGTGCGACAGGAACCATCGAGGGCTGCCAGAAAGGCGCGCTCGCATGTGACGGCATCATGAGTGGGCCTGTCGTTTATGGGTGCGAGCAGTTCGTCCATGCGTGTATCGCCGATGCGGCTTTCCACGCCGATTGCGCCTTGGGCCGGAGCAGGAGGGAATTCCTTCGGGTCGAGAATTTCCGTCGGCACATTGTCCTTACCAAGTCTCTTCAGGCCAGCAAAGGCGAGAAGCGTCGCATCCGCCTGGCCTTCCTCCAGCTTGCGCAGGCGGGTATCGACCTGACCGCGGAAGATGATAACGTTCAGATCCGGCCGCAGGCGGCGGATCAGCGCCTGGCGGCGCAGGGATGCGGAGCCGACCACGGCGCCCTGCGGCAGCTCCAGCAGCTTCGGTGCGGTGCGGCCGATGAAGGCGTCGCGTATGTCTTCGCGCGGCAGGAAAGCGGACAGATAGAGCCCTTCGGGCAGAAGGGTCGGCATGTCCTTGGAGGAATGCACGGCCATATCGAGTTCGCCGGATAGAAGCTGGCTTTCCAGCTCTTCGGTAAACAGGCCCTTGCCGCCGATCTCCAATAAAGCACGGTCGGTTATCCGGTCGCCCTTGGTGGACAGCACGACGATTTCGAACATTTCTTCCGGCAGGCCATGCGCCGCCATCAGCCGGTTGCGCGTCTCGTAAGCCTGCGCGAGCGCCAGCGGGCTGCCGCGCGTGCCGATTCGGAAAGGTTTTGTTTGCATCCGCGTCTATCCATTGTTACCGGAGTTGTCTTAGACCAACTCAGCGCATGATCGCAATGAACGAACAGATTTGATGACCCCCTTTCTTCGTATCCTCGGCATAGAGACAAGCTGTGACGAAACCGCCGCATCCATTGTGGTTCGGCATGCGGACGGCCATGGCGAGATCGTCTCCGACGTCGTTTTGTCGCAGCTTGAGGAACACAGCGCCTATGGCGGCGTGGTGCCGGAAATTGCCGCGCGCGCCCATGTCGAGGCGCTGGATACGCTGGTGGAAGAAGCACTGGAGCAGGCGGGCGTGACCCTTGCCGATGTCGACGCCATCGCCGCCACCTCCGGCCCCGGCCTCATAGGCGGCCTGCTGGTGGGCTTGATGACGGGCAAGGCCATCGCCAAGGCGGCCGGCAAGCCGCTTTACGCCATCAACCATCTGGAAGGCCACGCGCTGACGGCGCGCCTCACCGACGGTCTGTCTTTTCCTTATCTGATGCTGCTCGTCTCCGGCGGCCATACCCAGCTGGTGCTGGTGCGCGGCGTGGGCGACTATGAGCGTTGGGGCACCACCATCGATGACGCGCTGGGGGAGGCTTTCGATAAGACGGCGAAACTTCTGGGCCTGCCCTATCCAGGTGGGCCTGCGGTCGAGAAGGCGGCGGCGAAGGGTGATCCGAACCGCTTTCCGCTTCCGCGTCCCATGGTCGGCGAAGCACGGCTCGATTTTTCCTTTTCCGGCCTGAAGACGGCGGTGCGGCAGGCGGCGACCGCCATCGCGCCGCTTTCCGAGCAGGATATTGCCGATATCTGCGCCTCGTTCCAGAAAGCGGTGTCGCGCACGCTCAAGGATCGGATCGGCCGCGGCCTTGCCCGTTTCAGCCAGGAATTTCCGCATACAGAAAACCAGCCTGCTCTGGTCGTCGCCGGCGGCGTTGCCGCCAATCAGGAAATCCGCCAGACGCTGCAATCGCTTTGCGATACCCATGGCTTCCGCTTCGTCGCGCCGCCGCACCGGCTCTGCACCGATAATGCCGCGATGATCGCCTGGGCGGGGCTGGAGCGCATGGCGGACGGCCGGGACCCCGATCCGCTCGAAATCCCGCCGCGCTCGCGCTGGCCGCTGGATGGCAGCGCGGAGACATTGATAGGTTTCGGTAAAAGGGGAGCCAAGGCCTGATGCAGCGGGAGAAAATCGTCGTCATCGGCGCCGGCGCCTTCGGAACAGCGCTTGCTGTGGTCATCGCGCTGGAAAACCGGCATGACGTGACCCTGCTCGGCCGCGACCCATCGCTGATGGCCGACCTCAGGAGCGACCGCGTGCACGAGGCGGCCCTGCCGGGCGTCGATCTGCCAGATGCGCTTGAATTTTCCGCCGAGCCAGATGTGCTGGCGGGCGCCGGCATCGTCCTCTTCGCCATGCCCTCGCAGGCTCATGCCGATGCGGCCCGTCAGTACGGTCCTTATCTGGCTAATGACTCAATCATTGTTACCTGCGCCAAGGGTATCGACCGCAGCTCCGGCCGGCTGCTGACGGAACTTCTGGAAGCGGAACTGCCGCATCATCCGATTGCGGTTCTGTCCGGTCCGGGCTTTGCGGCCGACATAGCACGGGGCCTGCCGACGGCCATGGCGATTGCGGCGGAAGATGCGGTGATAGCCGAGCGGCTTGCGACCACGATTTCCGGCAAGACCTTCCGGCTTTATGCCTCGACCGACCGCATCGGTGTGCAGCTTGGCGGGGCGCTGAAGAACGTCCTCGCCATTGCCGCCGGCATCGTCGAAGGCGCGGGCCTTGGCGATTCCGCCCGGGCGGCGTTGATTTCGCGCGGCCTTGCCGAAATGTCGCGTCTCATCGTTGCGATGGGCGGGAAGGCGGACACGGTGCGCGGCCTCTCGGGCCTTGGCGATCTCGTGCTGACCGCCACCAGTCACCAGTCCCGAAACCTGCGTTTCGGTATCGCGCTCGGACGGGGTGAGGGCAAGGACATGTCCGGCGGGCTGGTGGAGGGCGCTTTTGCGGCAGCCGTCGCCGCCCGGCTCGGGGAAAGTCACGCTGTCGACATGCCGGTTACCGAAGCGGTGGCCGCTATCATTGACGGCAATCTGGATGTGGCGAGCGCCATGCAACAATTGATGACGCGGCCCATCACCACCGAATGAGGGCGGGTCTTCGTTCCAAACCGCTGACGCGTTTGGAAGAGATGTTTTAACGAGGAGACGAAAATGCTGTTTGCCTTTATCTGCAAGGACAAGCCCGGCCATCTGAATGTACGCATGGAAACACGTCCGGCGCATCTGGAGCACCTGAAGAAGCTGAATGCCGAGGGCACGCTGAAGATCGCCGGTCCGTTTCTGGATGCCGAAGGCAAGCCGAATGGCAGCCTCGTGATCGTTGACGCCGCGGATATCGATGCCGCGAAGGCTCTCGCCGATGCCGATCCCTACGCCAAGGCCGGCCTGTTCGAAAGCGTTGACGTGAAGCCCTATAATTGGGTCTTCAACAATCCGGGAGCATGACCGGACATGGCGAATTACTGGCTTTACAAGTCCGAGCCGTTCAAATGGTCCTGGGAAATGCAGAAGGCCAAGGGCGAGGCGGGCGAAGAATGGACCGGCGTGCGTAACTATCAGGCGCGCAACAACATGCGCGCCATGAAGATCGGCGACAAGGGTTTCTTCTACCACTCCAATGAGGGGCTGGATGTCGTCGGCATCGTCGAAGTCTGCGCATTGTCGCATCCGGACTCGACCGCCGAAGGCGATCTGAAATGGGATTGCGTGGATATCCGCGCCGTCTGCGACATGCCGCAGCCCGTTTCGCTGAAGGATGTGAAAGCCAATCCGAAGCTGGCGAAGATGTCGCTTGTCACTTCCATGCGGCTTTCCGTGCAGCCGGTGACGGAAGAGGAATATCTCGAGGTCTGCCGCATGGGCGGTCTCGCCAATCCACCGAAGTCACCGGACTGATGCTTCGGTGAGGACCGATCCCGAACGCTTCATTCTCGACAATACCGCCATCATGCATCCGCCGCATGTGCCGGAGTTGCGTCTTCATCTCGCCACCGAAGCCCATGAGCTGTGGCTGAAGACGGAGGAGGAGCTGGAAGCGATCGGTCTGCCGCCGCCCTTCTGGGCCTTCGCCTGGGCCGGCGGGCAGGGGCTTGCCCGCTACGTTCTCGATCATCCCGACAGCGTGTCCGGCAGGCGCGTGCTGGATTTCGCCAGCGGCTCCGGTCTGGTCGCCATCGCTGCGGCAAAGGCGGGCGCCGGTGCGGTTCTGGCGGCCGATATCGATCCGTGGACAGAGACGGCCATTCGGCTGAATGCAGCTCTCAATGAGATGGACATTGCTTTCACCGGGCTCGACCTGGTTGGGAAAGCGGTTGAAGCGGATGTTCTGCTGGCCGGCGACGTATTTTACGACCGTGCCTTTGCCGAACTTCTCGTACCGTGGTTTCTGGAACTGACGGAAAAGGGCGTGACCATCCTAGTCGGCGATCCCGGACGCGCTTATTTGCCCAAAGAGCGGCTCCGCGCGGAGGCGACCTATCAGGTGCCGGTGACGCGGGCGCTGGAAGACAGCGAAGTGAAGAAGACCACAGTGTGGCGTTTCATCTGATCAGCGCATCACGCATTTGCAGTAAAACCGCTTCATGCTTTTACCGGAAATACTCTATGGCCGGATAATGCAGACGCCATGTTCATAGGCGCAGGCGTCGCCAGCGGTTTCAGCGCGGACATTGATGATTTTCGCCTTTGGCGCAAGCTGCGTGCCCGTCGCAACCGCTGCGCCTTTCCGTGAAAGCCCGCCGCCGATTGCGAAATAATTGCCGTTGCCGCGAACGCGTAGCGCCGATATCGCACCCACGTAATTACCGCCGGAGAGGGTGGATGGCAGCCCGTCCGTTGAGAAGCTCACCTGCGATTGACGATGCTGATAGTTGTGCTGATAATCACGGCGGCCATAAGAATTCTCTGCCGCCGCCGGAGGCACCACAGTGAAAATTACGCCTGCGACCATCATGGTCAAAGCGGCGATTCGGCGCTGTAACATGAGCCTCATTCTCCGGATTTTCTTGGTTAACCAAAGGTAAATTACACGATTCATGAATTACGTAAAGGTAAATATTTTAGGGGCGTAAATCTTGGAAACGCTCGATTTTTTATTTTGACGCAAAAAAATTCCAAAAAAAATTCGCGAACCAATCGATTAAATTGGAATCGGCCATGAAATGTGCTTGTCGTGATGCTCCCATGTGATTAAACGTCGCGGTTGGTGCAATGCACATTCTTTCGTCATGTGCTGTTGCTTGGGGGCGTCCTGTCTGATGGGCGCACGGGAAAACGCCGCGAGGTTCTGATGGCGAATGCGACTAATAACCGGCCTCTGTCGCCGCATCTTCAAGTTTACAAGCTGATTCCGACGATGGTTGCATCCATCGTGCACCGCATCACGGGCGGCGCGCTTTATTTCGGAACGCTTCTGGTTGCCTGGTGGCTGATCGCTATCGCCTCGGGTCCGGCCTATTACGACTGGGTCAACTGGGCGATGGGTACGATCATCGGCAGGCTCATCCTGATCGGATACACCTGGGCTCTGGTTCATCACATGCTTGGCGGCCTTCGCCATTTCATGTGGGATCTGGGATACGGCTTCGAAAAGCACTTTACCACCAAGCTGGCGAAGGCCTCGTGGGTGGTGTCGATCTGTCTGACCGCGCTGATCTGGGTCATTCCCCTGATCGTGCGCTGAGGAGATTTTTCATGGATATGCGTACACCTCTCGGAAAGGTTCGCGGCCTCGGCTCCGCCAAGGAAGGCACCGACCATTTCTGGCGTCAGCGCGTGACTGCGGTCGCCAACGTTCCGTTGCTCACCTTCTTTGTCGTCTTCCTCATCAGATATGCCGGCGCGCCCTATCCGGAAGTCGTTGCGGCGCTGTCGAACCCGCTCGTTGCGGTCATCATGGCTCTGGTTTTGGTTTCCGGCCTCATCCACATGAAGCTCGGCATGCAAGTCATCATTGAAGACTACATTCACGCCGAGGTTTTGAAGCTCGTTCTTCTGATGCTCAATATGTTTTTCGCGATTCTCATTGGCGGTCTTTGCATCTTCGCCATTCTGAAAATCGCATTCGCAGGATAATCCCGCCATGGCATCGATCAGTTCACCATCCCAGAATGGCAAGGCCTACACCTATGTCGATCACTCCTACGACGTGATCGTGGTGGGCGCCGGCGGCGCGGGTCTGCGCGCAACGCTCGGCATGGCGGAACAGGGTTTCCGCACGGCCTGCATCACCAAGGTTTTCCCGACGCGCTCCCACACGGTCGCGGCGCAGGGCGGCATTGCCGCGTCGCTCACCAACATGACGCCCGACTGTTGGCAGTGGCACCTTTACGACACCGTAAAGGGCTCCGACTGGCTCGGCGACGTCGACGCGATGCAATATCTCGCCATGGAAGCGCCGAAGGCGGTCTATGAGCTGGAACATTACGGCGTGCCTTTCTCGCGCAACGAAGAAGGCAAGATCTACCAGCGCCCGTTCGGCGGTCACATGCAGAATTACGGCGAAGGCCCGCCGGTGCAGCGCACCTGCGCCGCTGCCGACCGTACCGGCCACGCCATTCTGCACACGCTTTATGGCCAGTCGCTGCGCAACAATGCCGAATTCTTCATCGAATATTTCGCGCTCGACCTCATCATGTCTCCGGACGGCCGCTGCACCGGCGTCGTCGCCTGGAACCTCGATGACGGCACGATCCATCGCTTCTCCGCCAAGATGGTGGTTCTGGCGACCGGCGGTTACGGCCGTGCCTATTTCTCGGCGACCTCGGCCCATACCTGCACCGGTGACGGCGGCGGCATGATCGCCCGCGCTGGCCTGCCGCTCCAGGACATGGAATTCGTGCAGTTCCACCCGACCGGTATTTATGGCGCAGGCTGCCTGATTACCGAGGGTGCACGCGGCGAAGGCGGTTATCTCGTCAACTCCGAAGGCGAACGCTTCATGGAGCGTTATGCGCCTTCCGCCAAGGACCTTGCCTCGCGTGACGTTGTCTCCCGCTGCATGACGATGGAAATCCGTGAAGGCCGCGGCGTCGGCAAGAACAAGGACCACATCTTCCTGCACCTCGATCATCTCGATCCGGCGATCCTGCATGAGCGTCTTCCGGGCATTTCCGAAAGCGCGAAGATTTTCGCCGGCGTCGATGTGACCCGCGAGCCGATCCCGGTTCTGCCGACGGTTCACTACAATATGGGCGGTATTCCGACCAACTATTGGGGTGAAGTGCTGAATGCCGATGCCAACAACCCGGAGCGTATCGCGCCCGGTCTGATGGCTGTTGGCGAAGCCGGTTGCGCCTCGGTTCATGGTGCGAACCGCCTCGGTTCCAACTCGCTGATCGACCTGGTGGTCTTCGGCCGTGCAGCGGCGATCCGTGCCGCTCAGGTCATCAATCGTGATGAGGCTGTTCCCGCTCTCGATACGGCTGCCTGCGACAAGATCATGGAGCGTTTCGACAGCCTGCGTTACGCCAACGGCTCGACGCCGACGGCGGTGCTGCGCGACAAGATGCAGCGCGCCATGCAGGACGATGCGGCCGTTTTCCGCACACAGGAATCGCTGGAAAGCGGTTGCCAGCGTCTTTCCGCCATCTGGAAGGAACTGCCTGACGTCAAGGTCACCGACCGTTCGATGGTCTGGAACTCCGATCTGGTCGAGACGCTCGAGCTGCACAACCTCATGGCCAATGCGATCACCACGGTCTATGGCGCGGAAGCGCGCAAGGAAAGCCGCGGTTCGCACGCCCGCGAGGATTTCGTCGACGGTCCGTTCGCCGGTCGCGACGACGTGAACTGGCGCAAGCACACGCTTGCCTGGGTCAGCCCGGAAGGCGACGTCAAGCTCGACTACCGCCCTGTTCACACCGACCTCATCGCCGACGGCATCGATCCGAAAAAGATCGAGCCGAAGGCGCGCGTCTACTGATTTGAGGAACTGGATATGGTTGAACTCGCTCTCCCCAAGAATTCCCAGATCAGCGAAGGCAAGGTCTGGCCGAAGCCGGACGGCGCCAAGAATGTGCGCGAATACCGCATCTATCGATGGAACCCGGATGACGGCCAGAACCCGCGCATCGATACCTATTATATCGATGTCGACGATTGCGGGCCGATGGTTCTCGACGCGCTTCTCTACATCAAGAACAATATCGACCCGACGCTGACGCTGCGCCGCTCCTGCCGCGAAGGCATCTGCGGTTCCTGCGCCATGAACATCGACGGCACCAATACGCTTGCCTGCACCAAGGGCATGGAAGAAATCAACGGCACGGTGAAGGTTTATCCGCTGCCGCATATGCCTGTCGTGAAGGACCTCGTTCCCGATCTGTCGAACTTCTACGCCCAGCACCGCTCCATCGAGCCCTGGTTGAAGACGGTTTCGCCGACGCCCGCCAAGGAATGGAAGCAGAGCCATGAGGACCGCCTGAAGCTGGACGGTCTTTATGAGTGCATTCTCTGCGCCTGCTGCTCCACCTCCTGTCCCAGCTACTGGTGGAATGGCGACCGTTATCTCGGTCCCGCCGTTCTGCTGCAGGCCTATCGCTGGCTGATCGACAGTCGCGATGAGGCAACCGGCGAGCGTCTGGATAATCTCGAGGATCCGTTCCGCCTTTACCGCTGCCACACCATCATGAACTGCGCGCAGGCCTGCCCGAAGGGCTTGAACCCGGCCAAGGCTATCGCGGAAATAAAGAAGATGATGGTCGAGCGCCGCGTTTAAAGGCGATTCGCTGACGACAGAAAATCTAGCGGGCCGCGGTCTCGACCGCGGCCCTTTTTACAACCCGGCGTGGGAAAATTCGGTAAAAATCGACCGAAATGGTAATTATCCCGGCCATCGCTTGCGCAAGATAAGGCTTTGGTAATAATTCAGCCTTCTTGTTTGATCATGATCTTTCCGGAAGCGAGAGAATCGGGAGCTTGATATGCAATTCAGATATGTGGTGACGGGCCTTGCGGTTGTGATGACTCTCGCCGGTTGCCAACGTACCTCCTACGATTACAACAACAACGGCAGCAACAATCCCGGTTATACGCCGCCTTTGCAGGCGCAGCCGGTGCCCTCCGTCCAGTCCGGCGCCCTGCCGCCGCCCGGTGGCGCCACGGGCAGCCAGTTCCCGTCGGCACCTGCCTCGGCCGCCCCTGGCGGAACCAACGTCGCTTCTGCCGCTCCGCCGGCGGCCGCACTTGACGTTACCAAGGAATCCATGGTCGGCAACTGGCGCGTTTCCAATGGCGGCGCCAATTGCGACATGTTCCTGACGCTCACCAACCTCGGCAGCGGCTCGCGTGGCGGCACGCGCGGTTGCGCGGGCGAGCTGACGGCGATGGGGTCCTGGGAAGTGTCCGGGAAGATGGTTCTCTTCAAGAACCGTTCGGGTGACACGATTGGCCGCGTCTACAAGAGTGCCGATGCGCGCTTTGATGGCACCACCAATAGCGGCCAGCCGCTCAGCCTCAGCCGATGAGTCTTTCCGGTGCAGCCGGAACGCTCTTTTCGCTCTAAGCCTGTCCATTCGTCGTGGGTGCCTTTGTGCGCCCGCGTCCGAGGCGTTTATCCATGAAGCCCTTGCCCGATTACAATCATAGTGTCGTTGAACAGCTCAACGCATTGACTGCAGCTGGCACCTTGCAGGCCGATGCCGCCCAGCTTGGCGTGGCGGCGCATCTGGACCGTATCCTTGCCGATCTGAAGGCGCGCAAGCCCGCCAAGAAGAAGAGCGCGCTCGGCTGGATGTTTGCGCGCAAGTCCGGACCTGCGGCGGCCGTCAAGGGACTATATGTCTATGGCAGCGTCGGCCGCGGCAAGACGATGCTGATGGACATGTTCTACGAGATGGCGCCGGTTTCCTCCAAACGGCGCTGCCATTTTCACGAATTCATGGCGGATGTGCATAATCGTGTGCATGCGCATCGGCAGAAGCTGAAGAATGGCGAAACCAAACAGGCCGATCCGATTCCGCCCGTCGCCGCCCAGCTCCTGGCGGAAGCGGAGCTTTTATGCTTCGACGAATTTACGGTCACTGATATTGCCGATGCGATGATCCTTGCGCGGCTGTTCAGCGAGCTGTTCGCCAACGGCTGCACATTGGTGACGACCTCCAACGTCGTGCCGGACAATCTCTACAAGGACGGTCTCAATCGCGGCCTGTTCCTGCCTTTCGTCGATCTCTTGAAAAAGCATGTGGAGGTGGTGACGCTGGACAGCCCCACCGATTATCGGATGGAGAAGCTGGAAAGCCTTCCCGTCTACGTCACGCCGCTTGACGGTTCGGCGGATCAGGCGATGGACATGGCCTGGCGGCACATGATTGCCGGTCACCTCGTTGCACCGACCGAGATACCGATGAAGGGCCGTTCCATTCTGGTGCCCCGCGCTAGCGGCCGGGTGGCTCGCTTTTCCTTCTCCGATCTTTGCGAAAAGCCGCTTGGGGCTTCCGACTTCCTTGCCATCGCCAATCGTTTCGATACGGTCTTCATCGATCACATTCCGTTTTTGAACGCGGACAAGCGCAACGAGACCAAGCGTTTCATCATCCTCATCGATGCGCTTTACGACCACAGCGTCCGGCTTTTTGCCTCCGCTGCCGCCATGCCGGAAGACCTGCTAGGCAAGCGCAAGGGGACCGAAGGTTTCGAGTTCGATCGCACCGCCTCGCGCCTGTTTGAAATGCGCAGCGCGGATTATCTGGCGCAGCATCACGAAAAACGCCAGAAAGTTTGACACTTTCGTGACGTATTTTCTTACGTTTACGTAAGAAAATAATGATCTAAACGATTGAAAATATTCACCGGAAAAGAATCTGTTGCCAATTTTTGCCAATGGGTCTAATCGGAGTGCGACAATTTGGCTGCCGGTTTGGCGCGGTGAAATTGAATTGAAGCTCAAGAGGAAGCATTCGATGGCTCGCAAAAAAATTGCACTTATTGGTTCTGGCATGATCGGCGGCACGCTGGCGCATCTCGCCAGCCTGAAGGAACTGGGCGATATCGTCCTCTTCGATATTGCCGACGGCATCCCGCAGGGCAAGGGTCTGGATATTGCCCAGTCCGGCCCGGTTGAAGGCTTCAATGCAAAGCTCACCGGCGCTTCCGATTACGCCGCCATCGAAGGTGCTGACGTCTGCATCGTCACCGCCGGCGTTGCCCGCAAGCCGGGCATGAGCCGCGACGATCTTCTCGGCATCAACCTCAAGGTCATGGAGCAGGTCGGCGCCGGCATCAAGAAGTACGCGCCGAACGCATTCGTCATCTGCATCACCAACCCGCTCGACGCCATGGTCTGGGCGCTGCAGAAGTTTTCCGGCCTGCCGAAGAACAAGGTCGTCGGCATGGCCGGCGTTCTCGACAGCGCCCGTTTCCGCCTCTTCCTCGCCGAAGAGTTCAACGTTTCGGTTGAAGATGTCACCGCTTTCGTTCTCGGCGGTCATGGCGACACCATGGTTCCGCTCGCACGCTACTCCACCGTTGCCGGCGTTCCGCTGACCGATCTCGTCAAGATGGGCTGGCTGACCGCCGAGCGCCTTGAGCAAATCATCCAGCGCACCCGTGACGGCGGTGCGGAAATCGTTGGCCTCTTGAAGACCGGTTCGGCCTATTACGCGCCGGCTGCTTCGGCAATCGAAATGGCTGAATCCTACCTCAAGGACAAGAAGCGCGTTCTGCCCGCCGCTGCCCACCTCTCGGGCCAGTATGGCGTTGACGACATGTATGTCGGCGTACCGACCATCATCGGTGCAGGCGGTATCGAGCGCATCATCGAGATCGAACTCAACAAGGAAGAAGAAGCCGCCTTCCAGAAATCCGTCGGCGCTGTCGCTGGTCTTTGCGAAGCCTGCGTCAACATCGCTCCGTCGCTGAAGTAATAGCCTAGCGGCTCCAAACAGGGATTATTCCATGAATATTCACGAATATCAGGCCAAGGCTCTTCTGAAGGGCTACGGCGCGCCGGTTGCTGAAGGCGTCGCCATTCTCAAGGTCGAAGAAGCCGAAGCTGCCGCCAAGCAGCTTCCCGGCCCGCTCTACGTCGTCAAGAGCCAGATCCACGCTGGCGGCCGCGGCAAGGGCAAGTTCAAGGAACTCGGCCCCGACGCCAAGGGCGGCGTTCGTCTGGCGAAGTCCATCGACGAAGTCGTTTCCCACGCCAAGGACATGCTCGGCAACACGCTGGTCACGGCGCAGACCGGTGAAGCCGGCAAGCAGGTTAACCGCCTCTACATCGAAGACGGCGCGGACATTGCCCGCGAACTCTATTGCTCGCTGCTGGTGGACCGTTCGGTCGGTCAGGTTGCTTTCGTGGTTTCCACTGAAGGCGGCATGGATATCGAAGCTGTCGCCCACGACACGCCCGAAAAGATCCATACCATCGCCATCAACCCGGAAAAGGGTGTGAGCGACGCTGACGTTGCCGCGATCTCCAAGGCGCTTGAGCTTGACGGCGTTGCAGCCGAAGACGCCAAGTCGCTCTTCCCGATCCTCTACAAGGCCTTCAGCGAGAAGGACATGGCTCTCCTCGAGGTTAACCCGCTGATCGTCATGGAAAATGGCCATCTGCGCGTTCTCGACGCCAAGATGTCCTTCGACGGCAACGCGCTGTTCCGCCATGACGACGTCAAGGCGCTGCGCGACGAGACCGAAGAAGACGCCAAGGAAATCGAAGCCTCCAAGTGGGACCTCGCTTATGTGGCCCTCGACGGCAACATCGGTTGCATGGTCAACGGCGCCGGTCTTGCCATGGCGACCATGGACATCATCAAGCTTTACGGCAAAGAGCCGGCAAACTTCTGCGACGTCGGCGGTGGCGCTGGCAAGGAGAAGGTCGCGGCAGCTTTCAAGATCATCACTGCCGACCCGAAGGTCGAGGGTATCCTCGTCAACATCTTCGGCGGCATCATGAAGTGCGACGTTATCGCCGAGGGCGTCATCGCCGCGGTGAAGGAAGTCGGTTTGCAGGTTCCGCTCGTCGTTCGCCTTGAAGGCACCAACGTCGAACTTGGCAAGAAGCTTCTCAACGAATCTGGCCTTGCGATTACGGCTGCTGACGATCTGGACGACGCAGCCAAGAAGATCGTCGCGGCGATCAACGGCTAATTGAGGGACCGGAAATAATGTCTATTCTTGTTAATAAAGACACGAAGATCCTCGTTCAGGGTCTGACCGGCAAGACCGGCACCTTCCACACCGAACAGGCGCTTGCCTATTACGGTACGCAGATGGTTGGTGGTATTCACCCGAAGAAGGGTGGCGAAACCTGGACCGGCTCCAAGGGTGAGAGCCTGCCGATCTTTGCAACGGTTGCCGAAGCCAAGGAAAAGACCGGTGCAGACGCATCCGTGATCTACGTTCCGCCGGCAGGTGCAGCAGATGCCATCATCGAAGCCATCGATGCGGAAATTCCGTTCATCACCTGCATCACCGAAGGTATCCCGGTCATGGACATGGTTCGCGTCAAGGCTCGCCTCGACCGCTCCAAGTCGCGCCTGCTCGGCCCGAACTGCCCGGGTATCCTGACGCCGGAAGAATGCAAGATCGGCATCATGCCGGGCTCCATCTTCCGCAAGGGTTCGGTCGGTATCGTTTCGCGTTCGGGCACGCTCACCTATGAAGCCGTGTTCCAGACCTCCAACGAAGGCCTCGGCCAGACCACTGCTGTCGGCATCGGCGGCGACCCGGTCAAGGGCACCGAGTTCATCGACGTGCTTGAAATGTTCCTCGCTGACGACGCCACGCAGTCGATCATCATGATCGGCGAAATCGGCGGCTCGGCTGAAGAAGATGCGGCACAGTTCCTGATCGACGAAGCCAAGAAGGGCCGCAAGAAGCCGATGGCCGGCTTCATCGCAGGCCGTACGGCTCCGAAGGGCCGCACCATGGGCCACGCCGGCGCTGTCGTTTCCGGCGGCAAGGGCGATGCGGAATCCAAGATTGCTGCCATGGAAGCAGCGGGCATCAAGGTATCGCCTTCCCCGGCGCGCCTCGGCAAGACGCTGGTTGAAGTCCTCAAGGGCTGAGACCACATGACATCGGTAACGGGCGGCGCGGCTTCAATGCCACGCTGCCCGATGCCGCAAGGAACGACAGACAGAACGGCATACCGCCCCGGCGGCAGACAGCAATAATCAAAGCGGCAGGCCGGCGAACGGCCCTAACGGCATCGAGGAGGCGGACGGATAAGTCCGCAAGAACACAATGGCAAGGCAAGAAGCGAACGAGCAGTTTCAGATCACGTCGTTTCTGGACGGCGCGAATGCAGCCTATATCGAGCAGCTCTATGCCCGGTACGAAGAGGACCCCTCTTCCGTGTCGCCGGAGTGGCAGAGCTTCTTCAAGGCGTTGTCCGATAATCCGGAAGACGTGAAGAAGGCGGCCAAGGGCGCCTCCTGGAAGCGCGCCAACTGGCCGATCCCGGCGAATGGCGAACTGGTATCCGCACTCGACGGCAACTGGGCCACGGTCGAAAAGGCCATCGAGAAGAAGGTTCAGGCGAAAGCTGAGGCCAAGAGCGCTGACACCGGCAAGCCGGTCAGCCAGGCGGAAGTTCTGCAGGCGACCCGTGACAGCGTTCGCGCCATCATGATGATCCGCGCCTACCGCATGCGCGGCCACCTGCATGCCAAGCTCGATCCGCTCGGCATCGCGGTCGCGGTTGAGGATTACAACGAGCTGTCGCCGAAGTCCTACGGCTTCGAGGAAAGCGACTACGACCGCAAGATTTTCATCGATAACGTGCTCGGCCTCGAATACGCGACGGTGCGCGAGATGATCGATATTCTGGAGCGCACCTACTGCTCCACCATCGGCGTCGAATTCATGCACATGTCCAGCCCGGAAGAAAAAGGCTGGATTCAGGAGCGCATCGAAGGTCCGGACAAGGGCGTTGCCTTCACGGCTGAAGGCAAGAAGGCCATTCTGTCCAAGCTGGTTGAGGCCGAAGGCTACGAGCAGTTCCTCGACGTGCGTTTCAAGGGCACCAAGCGTTTCGGCCTCGATGGCGGTGAATCGCTGATCCCGGCGCTGGAGCAGATCATCAAGCGTGGCGGCCAGGAAGGTCTGGAAGAAGTCGTTCTCGGCATGGCCCACCGCGGTCGCCTGAACGTTCTGACCAACGTGATGGGCAAGCCGCATCGCGCCGTGTTCCACGAGTTCAAGGGCGGTTCGTTCAAGCCTGACGATGTCGAAGGTTCGGGCGACGTGAAGTACCACCTCGGTGCCTCCTCCGACCGCGAATTCGACGGCAACAAGGTTCACCTGTCGCTGACGGCCAACCCGTCGCACCTTGAAATCGTCAACCCTGTCGTCATGGGCAAGGCCCGCGCCAAGCAGGACCAGCTGGCCAAGCAGTGGGACGGCGATATCATTCCGCTTTCCGAGCGCGCCAAGGTGCTGCCGCTCCTGCTGCACGGCGATGCCGCTTTCGCGGGTCAGGGTGTTGTTGCGGAAATTCTCGGCCTTTCCGGTCTGCGCGGCCACCGCGTTGCCGGCACCATGCACTTCATCATCAACAACCAGATCGGCTTCACGACGAACCCTGCCTTCTCGCGTTCGTCGCCCTATCCGTCCGACGTTGCCAAGATGATCGAAGCGCCGATCTTCCACGTCAACGGTGACGATCCGGAAGCTGTGACCTATGCGGCGAAGGTTGCGACCGAATACCGTATGAAGTTCCACAAGCCCGTCGTCGTGGACATGTTCTGCTACCGTCGCTTCGGCCACAACGAAGGCGATGAGCCGGCGTTCACGCAGCCGAAGATGTACAAGGTCATCCGCGGCCACAAGACCGTGGCACGCATCTACGCTGACCGTTTGATCGCCGAAGGCCTGATCAACGAAGGCGAATTTGAGAAGATGAAGGCCGACTGGCGCGCTCATCTCGAGCAGGAGTTCGAGGCAGGCCAGTCCTACAAGCCGAACAAGGCCGACTGGCTGGACGGCCAGTGGTCGGGTCTGCGCGCTGCCGACAATGCCGATGAGCAGCGTCGCGGCAAGACCGGCGTGCCGATGAAGCAGCTGAAGGAGATCGGCAAGAAGCTGTCGACCATTCCGGAAGGCTTCAGCGCCCACCGCACGATCCAGCGCTTCATGGAAAACCGCTCGCAGATGGTCGAGACGGGCGAAGGCATCGACTGGGCAATGGCGGAAGCGCTTGCGTTCGGTTCGCTCGTCGTTGACGGCCACAAGATCCGCCTTTCTGGTCAGGATTGCGAACGCGGCACCTTCTCGCAGCGTCACTCGGTTCTCTATGATCAGGAAACCGAAGAACGCTACATCCCGCTGGCAAACCTTGCGCCGACGCAGGCTCGTTACGAAGTCATCAACTCGATGCTTTCGGAAGAGGCCGTTCTCGGTTTCGAATACGGTTACTCGCTCGCCCGTCCGAATGCGCTGACGCTCTGGGAAGCCCAGTTCGGCGACTTCGCGAACGGTGCTCAGGTCGTGTTCGACCAGTTCATCTCGTCGGGTGAACGCAAGTGGCTGCGCATGTCCGGTCTCGTCTGCCTTCTGCCACATGGCTACGAAGGTCAGGGTCCAGAACACTCGTCCGCCCGTCTGGAGCGCTGGCTGCAGATGTGCGCCGAAGACAACATGCAGGTTGCCAACTGCACGACCCCGGCCAACTACTTCCACATCCTGCGCCGCCAGGTGAAGCGCGACTTCCGCAAGCCGCTGATCCTGATGACGCCGAAGTCGCTGCTGCGTCACAAGCGCGCCACCTCTTCGCTGGCCGAGCTTGCAGGCGAGTCCTCCTTCCACCGTCTCCTGTGGGACGATGCCGAGGTCATCAAGGACGGCCCGATCAAGCTGCAGAAGGATTCGAAGATCCGCCGCGTCGTCATGTGCACGGGCAAGGTCTATTACGATCTGCTCGAGGAACGCGAAAAGCGCGGTATCGACGATATCTACCTGCTGCGTATCGAACAGCTTTACCCGTTCCCGGCCAAGGCGCTCATCAACGAGCTGTCGCGCTTCCGCAATGCGGAAATGGTCTGGTGCCAGGAAGAGCCGAAGAACATGGGTGCGTGGTCGTTCATCGATCCTTACCTGGAATGGGTTCTGGCGCATATCGACGCCAAGTACCAGAAGGTCCGTTACACGGGCCGTCCGGCTGCCGCCTCTCCGGCGACCGGCCTGATGTCCAAGCACCTGGCGCAGCTTGCTGCGTTCCTGGAAGACGCGCTGGGAGAGTGAAAACTCTTCCGCACCGCCCCGCAAAAAAGACACCTGAATAACGGAACTAGATCATGGCCACTGAAATCCGCGTACCAACCCTCGGCGAATCCGTCAGCGAAGCGACCGTCGGCACCTGGTTCAAGAAGGTCGGCGACACCGTCAAGGCCGACGAACCTCTCGTTGAATTGGAAACCGACAAGGTTACCGTCGAAGTCCCGGCGCCTGCGTCCGGCGTTCTCACCGAAATCGTTGCGCAGAACGGCGAAACCGTCGGTCTCGACGCGCTTCTCGGCCAGATCGCCGAAGGTGCTGCCGGCGCTGCGACCTCCGCACCTGCCGCAGAACCGGCAAAGCCTGCTGCGGCTGCCGCACCGGCACCTGCCGCCGTTGCCGCACCGGCAACCGGCTCCATGCCGCCCGCACCTGCCGCCGGCAAGCTGCTTGCTGAAAACAACCTGTCCGCCGATCAGGTCGACGGTTCGGGCAAGCGCGGTCAGGTTCTGAAGGGTGATGTTCTTGCCGCTGTCGCCAAGGGCGTTTCGGCACCGGCTGCCGCTCCCGCTCCGGCTGCTGCACCCCGTCCGGTTTCCGCCGAGCAGGATGCCGTTCGCGAAGAGCGCGTGAAGATGACCCGCCTGCGCCAGACGATCGCCCGTCGCCTGAAGGACGCACAGAACACCGCCGCCATGCTCACCACCTATAACGAGGTGGACATGAGCGCGGTCATGGATCTGCGCAACCGCTACAAGGACGTGTTCGAGAAGAAGCATGGCGTCAAGCTCGGCTTCATGGGCTTCTTCACCAAGGCCGTGACTCACGCGCTCAAGGAACTGCCTGCCGTCAACGCTGAAATCGACGGCACGGACATCATCTACAAGAACTATTGTCACGTCGGCATGGCTGTCGGCACCGACAAGGGCCTCGTCGTTCCGGTCATCCGTGATGCCGACCAGCTCTCCATCGCGGGTGTCGAAAAGGAACTCGGCCGCCTCGCCAAGGCGGCGCGTGACGGTTCGCTCGGCATGGCCGACATGCAGGGCGGCACCTTCACCATCACCAATGGCGGTGTCTACGGTTCGCTGATGTCCTCGCCGATCCTCAATGCACCGCAGTCGGGCATTCTCGGCATGCACAAGATCCAGGAGCGTCCGGTCGCCATCGGCGGTCAGGTCGTCATCCGTCCGATGATGTATCTTGCGCTCTCCTACGATCACCGTATCGTTGACGGCAAGGAAGCCGTGACCTTCCTCGTTCGCGTCAAGGAAAGCCTCGAGGATCCGGAACGTCTGGTTCTCGATCTTTAATCGGTCTTGCTTTTCGTTTCAGCGGGGTTTCAAGTGAGGCCCCGCTGAAAGACCACCCGGGAGAGCAGACGTGCAGCCGACATTTCTTGCCGCTTCGCCTTTTTTACCGCTTATCGGTCTAAGCGTTCTTCTTCTCGTCGTGCATGTCCTGTTACAGGGGATGATGGCGACCAGAGAGTTGGGTCGTGAATGGAATGCGGGTCCCAGGGACGGTGAGCAGAAGCCACAGGGCAAGCTCTCCGGTCGCGCTTCGCGCGCATCGGCGAATTTCCGGGAGACCTATCCGGCTTTTGTGGCACTCGCCTTCGGCGTTATCATGGCGGGTGACCCATCCGGGCTAGCGCTTATTGGTGCCTGGCTCTGGCTGATCTGCCGTGTTGTCTATATCCCGCTTTATCTTACGGGCGTTCCTTATATCCGCTCGTTCGTCTGGCTGGGCTCAATGCTTGGTCTGGCACTCATGTTTATCGTGCTGATGTTTTGAAGGCGGCTCGTGATGCATCAATATCTCATCGAACTTGCATCCCTGATGGCGATCTTTTCCTTTGCGATCGTCTCGCCCGGCGCTGATCTCGCTATGGTGATGCGCCAGGCAATGGTGCATGGTCGCAAGCAGGCCATCATCACCAGCTTCGGGGTTGGGACGTCTCTGATGTTCCACGTCACCTATACGATCCTCGGACTTGGCCTCATCATTTCTCAGTCGATCTATATCTTCAACATCGTCAAATGGCTGGGTGTCGCCTATCTGATCTATATCGGCATCAAGGCGCTGCGCGCCGGCAAGACCGAATTGCCCGCCGCTGAAGGTGAAGGCGTTCAGGCGAAAAGCAGCCAGACCGCGCTTAAGGCCTTTACGCTCGGTTTTGCCGCCAATGCACTCAATCCCAAGCCGGTGTTTTTCTTCCTGTCGATCTTTTCGACGGTGGTTCACGCTCACACGCCAGTCGCCATCAAGTTCGGATACGGGCTCGTCATGGCGAGCTGCCTTATCCTGTGGTTCTTCGGTGTCAGCCTGTTCATGACGACGCCGCGCATGCGCGCCGCATTTCAGCGCGCCAGCCAATGGATCGACCGCACCAGCGGTGTGGTCTTCATCGCTCTCGGTATAAAACTCGCAACGGAAAAAGCGGCCTGAGTTTCAGGTCAAACGGAAGCTGGGCATTGATCCGATATCTTGCCCCTATAAAGCAGGAACCAGAATATGGCATATGATGTAGTTGTAATCGGCACCGGCCCCGGCGGTTATGTTTGCGCGGTCAAGGCGGCACAGCTCGGCCTGAAGGTCGCTGTCATCGAAAAGCGCGCGACCTATGGCGGCACCTGCCTCAATGTCGGCTGCATCCCGTCCAAGGCGCTGCTGCACGCGTCCGAAACCTTCGCCCATGTCGCCCATGGTGTCGATTCGCTCGGTATCGAAGTCGCCGCGCCCAAGCTTAATCTTGAAAAGATGATGGGCCATAAGGACGGCGTGGTGAAGGCCAATGTCGACGGCGTCTCCTTCCTGTTCAAGAAGAACAAGATCGATGCCTTCCAGGGCACCGGCAAGGTGGTTTCCGCCGGCAAGGTTTCCGTCACCAACGACAAGGGTGAGACGCAGGACATCGAAGCTAAGAACATCGTCATCGCCACCGGTTCGGATGTTGCCGGCATTCCGGGCGTTCAGGTCGATATCGATGAAAGCGTCATCGTCTCCTCCACCGGTGCGATCGCTCTTTCCAAGGTTCCGGAAAAGCTCATCGTTGTCGGCGGCGGCGTCATCGGCCTCGAGCTCGGTTCGGTCTGGTCGCGTCTCGGCGCGAAGGTCACTGTCGTTGAATATCTCGACAATATTCTCGGCGGCATGGATGGCGAAGTTTCCAAGCAGGCCCAGCGTCTGCTCGCAAAGCAGGGTCTCGATTTCAAGCTCGGCGCGAAGGTGACGGCCGTTGAAAAGACCGCTGCCGGTGCAAAGGTGGTGTTCGAGCCGGTCAAGGGCGGCGCTGCCGAAACGCTGGAAGCGAATGTCGTGCTGATCTCCACCGGCCGCAAGCCCTACACCGAAGGTCTCGGCCTTGCGGAAGCCGGCGTCGTGCTGGACAGCCGCGGCCGCGTTGAAATCGACGGTCACTACAAGACCAATGTCGATGGCATCTATGCGATCGGCGACGTGGTGAAGGGCCCGATGCTGGCGCACAAGGCGGAAGACGAGGGCGTTGCTCTCGCGGAAATCCTCGCCGGCCAGCGCGGCCATGTGAATTACGACGTCATTCCGGCTGTGGTCTATACGCAGCCGGAAATCGCGTCCGTCGGCAAGACCGAGGAAGAACTGAAGGCCGCTGGCGTCGCCTACAAGGTCGGCAAGTTCCCCTTCACCGCCAATGGCCGCGCCCGCGCCATGCAGGTGACGGATGGTTTCGTGAAGATCCTTGCCGACAAGGAAACCGACCGGGTTCTCGGCGGCCACATCGTCGGCTTCGGCGCTGGCGAAATGATCCACGAAATCACCGTGCTAATGGAATTCGGCGGCTCTTCGGAAGATCTTGGCCGCACCTGCCATGCGCATCCGACCATGTCGGAAGCCGTGAAGGAAGCTGCGCTCGCGACCTTCTTCAAGCCGATCCACATGTGATCGGTGTTGGAGCCCGCTGCTCCAACATTAAATTTCAGTCATCTGCCAAACCCCGGCTTGCCATGCAGGCCGGGGTTTTCCATACTCGCGCCACAGCCTGTCTAACCTTTTGATAAAAGGCAATAAAATGGCGTTTCCAAGTCAAGTTTCCTTCACCGTTCCGCAACGCATCATCCATTGGGCGATGGCGCTTCTGATCTTCTTCAACCTGTTGTTTCCCGATGGGATGGAACATGCCTACCGGCTGATGCGGCGGGGCGAAACACTGACGCCGGAACAGGTATCTTCGGCCAATATTCACGCCTATGTCGGCTTCACCATTCTGTTGCTTGCGGTGCTGCGCCTCTGTCTACGCTTCTTCCAGGGCGTGCCGCCGCATCCCGCCGAAGAACCGCGACCGTTTCAGATTGCGGCGAAGGTGGCGCATTTCACCTTTTATGCCCTGTTCCTCGTCCTGCCCCTGTCTGGTATTGCCGCTTATTACTTCGGCGCTCAGCCGGCCGGGCAGTTGCATTCCGGACCCTTCAAGGCGCTGATGTGGGTGTTGATCGCCGGTCACGTCGTCGCCGTTCTGGTTCACCAGTTCTACTGGCGCACCAATGTCCTGAAGCGCATGACGCACGGCTAAGCGGCGGTTTGTCGCGTTTCCGGTTTCTCGGAAAAAGAGGAAGGTGGCCCCTGCCGCATGGCGCGGCCGGGGTTCAGGAATGCAGGATATCGAAGACATATTACCGGGCGCAGACTGGCAGGATCGCTATCAGGGAGAGATGGTGACGCCGGAGCCGTCCGCACTCGATGTGAGCAGGCTCCTTCTCCATCATCCTCCTGCATGGATCCGCAGCCTTATGGCACTTCGAAACCGCGTGGTGGCGCTTTTCGGTTTAAGAACGGTCGAAATGGTGGCTGGGACGTCGGCGGGTGGTTTTCCAGTCCTGTCCTCCACGCCACAGCGGACTGTGCTCGGCTTCGACGACCGCCATCTTGATTTCCGGATCGTCTTCGATCTCGAAGAGAAGGAAAACAGCCAGCTGGTGAGTGTCACCACCATCGTCAGGCGCAAGAACCTGTTTGGGCGGCTTTATCTTCTTGTCGTCGGACCGTTTCACCGCCGCATCGTGCCGGTGACGATGCGGCCGTTCTGCGCCAATGTCCGGCCTGTCAGCATCGGGAGTGAGCCGGTCAATCGACCCGCGTGAGGGTGAAGCCTTCCGCGCGCAGCAATTCGACAAGGCCTTCCTCGCCCGGCAAATGCAGTGCACCGACGGCCATGAAGACATTGCCCCTGGCAAGCTCGGGGGCCGCACGTTCCGCCATGACGTGGTTGCGGTCGGTGATGATACGCTGCTCGAAGGCGGCGTAGCCCTGTTCGCTTTCCGCTGCGGCCTTCTTGGGGTCCAGGCTCTTCAGCATGGGCATGGTCATGCCGATATCGCCGGCGACATAGAGATCGGTCATGGTTGTCATGATGTCATCCATGCGGTCGCCCAGTTCGAGCGTTTCGATCAGCGCCTGAAGATGAAATTCCATCGGCAGCTCCGACATGGCCGTCAGCTGTTCCACCATTGTCTCCAGCCCGACAAGGTGTTTTCCGTCTGCAATGGCATCTTCGGCCAGCTTCTTGTCCAGAAAGGAGAGGCCTGTTGCCTTGCGGGCGAACTCACAGGCGGGAAGGGCGACGAAGCTCGAAAGCATCCACGGTTTCATGCGTGATACGGCGTTCAGCGGAATACCGCGCTCCTTGAGGCCCTTTTCCAGACGCGCGACATTTTCCGGCGACAGGATGTCGGTGATCGATTTGCCATCCAGAAACATGGTGAGTTCGGGCTTGCTCAGCAGCGACGCCGCGACCTTCTTGTCATCGACGATTTCGTCCGATTCAACGATCACCGTCGCGGCTTTTTCGAAAGCGGGGCTGGCGGCGGCAGGCATTTCCAGAACACGCGGATCGGTGACATGCATGGTGCCGAGAAGATAGGACGTGGGCGTTCCCGCCTTTTCGATGCGCCAGAAATTGCCCTTGCCGTTCGGGATCGCGGCCGCTTCCTGCTCGATCTTTGCGAAGGCTTGCGGATCGGTCTTGCGCATCTCCACGAGAATGTCACTGCCGGTGCAGGTGATCTGCTGTTGCGCGGCTTCCGCTTGCCCCAGCGAAAGCAAGGTCATGAGCAGGATTGCGACGGCGGTGACATGCAGGGCGGCAAGCAGCCACAGCAGGGCGTCGCCGGTCTTGCCCATCAGGGTGGCGGTGAGATTTTGCGGTTTTATCAGGCTGTGCATCGGTCCAATCCGGTTGTCGTTCGCTTATAGAACGGCGGCTTGGATGTCTGGTTAATTATTATGGTTAACCATTTCCTGCTTCATGCGCGCGGATGGGCGTTGTCGTAGATTTCCAGCAGTCTCGTAGTGTCGACCCCGGTATAAACCTGCGTAGTGGATAGGCTCGCATGGCCGAGCAGTTCCTGAATCGTGCGCAGGTCGCCGCCGCCGGCGAGAAGGTGCGTGGCGAAGGAGTGGCGCAGCGCATGCGGCGTGGCGTTTTCCGGCAGGCCGAAAGCGCCGCGCAGTTTCTGCATTTCCCTCTGGACGATGGCGGGCTGCAGCTTTCCGCCGCGTGCGCCGAGGAACATGGGCTCATCCGCCGACAGGGCATAGGGGCAAAGCTTCCTGTAGGTATCGACGGCTTCCGTCACCACCGCCAGCAGGGGCACAATCCGCGTCTTGTTGCCTTTGCCGGTAATGCGCAGGCTGCGGGCGCCGGGCGGGAAATCGGCCGGGGTAAGACCGAGCGCCTCGGAAATGCGAAGGCCGCAGCCATAAAGCAGTGAAAGAACCGCGGCATTGCGGGCGGCGATCCATGGTTCGTCGTTCAATTGCGCTTCACTCGTGGTGATTTTCAGCGCCTGCCGGTCGGTCAGCGGTTTCGGTAGCGATTTCGGCTGTTTGGGCGCGCGCATGGCGGTGGCGCCTGCGGCGTTCACCAGACCTTTTTTCTGCAGGTGATGGAGCAGGGAGCGCAGGCCTGCCAGATGCCTGCCCAGCGAACGTGCGCCGGCGCCTTCCTTGCGCCGGTTTGCCAGAAAGGCGCGAAGATCGACCGGACGCAGATCGGCAATATCGGTGATGGAGGCCGGTTTGCCGATATATCCTGTCAGGAATATCAGAAATTGCCGGGTATCGCGCTCATAGGCCTCGACGGTATTGTCCGAAAGCCGGCGTTCGCCCGCGAGGGCGGAGAGCCAGGACTGGCGCTCATCGAGAAGATCGGCTTGGGCAAATGTCAGGATTTCGGTCACGCGGCGCTCCATTCCATGCTTCGAAACTATGCGCTTATGGTCAGCATTTGGTTAAGAGGTAGACTTTGCAAGGCGCGCCCACTACATCCGGGCGGTTTCCTTTTTCCTGTCGCCGGGGCATGGTCGCCACATCATGGCAAAAGATTCGTCCGATCTGTTTGGGGCTCTGTTCGACCCGCCGTCGCCCACGCGCACGGTGCCCGTTCTCGTGCCCATGCCGGCGCCCGGGCCCTACAGCTATTCGGTGCCCGAGGATATGGTGGTGGAGACCGGTTCCGTCGTGCAGGTACCGCTCGGCCCCCGACAAGTCTTCGGCGTGGTGTGGGACGATGCGGGCGAGAAGGGCGTCGATCCGAAGAAGCTGCGGCCCATCACCAAAAGTTTCGAGTGCCCGCCGCTGAAGGCGGAAATGCGCCGCTTTGTGGACTGGGTCGCCGCCTATACGCTTTCTCCGCCCGGCCTCGTGGCCCGCATGGCGCTCAGAGCCCCCGCGGCCTTCGATCCCGAACCGATGATCGAGGGGCTGCGGCTGACCGAAGGCCGGCCCGAGCGCCTGACCCCCGCCCGCGAAAGGGTGATGGAGCTGGCGGCAGAGGGGCATGGCTGGACGAAGAGCGGGCTTGCCCATGCCGCCGGCGTTTCGACCAGCGTAATCGATGGTCTCGTCAAGCAGGGCGTATTCGAGACGGTGTTTCTGCCGGCGCCGTCTGTCGTGGCCGAACCCGATCCTGATTATGTCGAGCCGCGTCTGGAAGGCCCGCAGAAACAGGCCGCTTCGGAAATACTCGAGGATGTGCGCAAGGGCGGCTTTCATGTTTCGCTGATCGACGGCGTCACAGGTTCTGGGAAAACCGAGGTCTATTTTGAGGCGGTGGCCGAGACGCTCCGGCAGGGCAAGCAGGTCCTCATCCTGCTGCCCGAAATTGCGCTGACGGCGGCCTTTCTTGAGCGTTTTCAGGACCGTTTCGGTGCGAAACCGGCGGAATGGCATTCGGACCTGTCACCGCGCATGCGCGAAAAAGTCTGGCGGCAGGCGGTGACGGGCGAAGTGAAGGTGGTGGCCGGCGCGCGCTCGGCGCTTTTCCTGCCCTTCGACAATCTCGGTCTCATCATCGTCGATGAAGAGCACGACCCCGCCTATAAGCAGGAAGACCGCGTCTTCTATAATGCCCGCGACATGGCGGTGGTGAGGGCGCGGATCGCCGAATTTCCGGTCGTGCTGGTTTCGGCCACGCCTTCGGTGGAAAGCCAGGTTAATGGCAGCTCGGGGCGTTACAACACTATTCACCTGCATACGCGGTTCGGCGATGCGGCGATGCCTGACCTGCATCTTGTCGATATGCGGCGTCATCCGCCGGAGAGGGGAGGGTTTCTGTCACCCGTCCTGCTGCGCGGCATTGGCAAGACCATCGAAAAGGGTGAGCAGGCGCTGCTGTTCCTCAATCGTCGCGGTTATGCGCCGCTGACGCTCTGCCGGGTCTGCGGCCACCGTTTCCAATGCCCGCAATGTTCCAGCTGGCTGGTGGAGCACCGGTTCCGCAATCAATTGCAGTGCCACCAGTGCGGCCACAACGAGCCGACGCCCGATCATTGCCCGGAATGCGGCACCTTCGATCATCTGGTGGCCTGCGGGCCGGGTGTGGAGCGCATTGCTGAGGAGGTGGAGAAACATTTCCCTGAGGCCCGCACCATCGTGCTCTCTTCAGATCTCATGGGCGTCAAACGCCTGCGGCTGGAACTGGAGGCGATCGTAAAGGGCGAGGCCGATATCGTGATTGGCACGCAGCTCGTCGCCAAGGGACATAATTTTCCGCTGATGACACTTGTGGGCATCGTCGATGCCGATCTGGGCCTTGCCAACGGCGATCCGCGTGCAGCGGAGCGAACGTTCCAGCTGCTGTCGCAGGTGACCGGACGCGCCGGGCGAACGGGGTTGAAGAGCCATGGCCTGTTGCAGACCTATCAGCCGCAGCATCCCGTCATGCAGGCCATCGTTTCGGGCGATGCATCGGCCTTCTACGAACGGGAAATCGTGGAGCGGGAAAAAGCCGTTCTGCCTCCCTTCGGACGGCTTGCCTCGATCATCGTTTCCGCCGATACGCGCGCGGAAGCCGAAACCCATGCCCGGGGTTTAAGGGCCGCAGCCCCGCAGGTTACCGGCATCATGCTGCTCGGCCCGGCGGAAGCGCCGCTCGCGCTGATCCGTGGCCGTCACCGTTTCCGCCTCCTGGTGCACGGGCGGCGCAATTCCGACATGCAGTCTTTTCTCCGCACGCTTCTGGCCAATGGCCCGAAAGAGCGCGGCAGCGTGCATGTGCAGCTCGATATCGACCCGCAAAGTTTCCTTTGAACTTTGCCGCCGGGGCGTTTTCCCGCTGTCATGACCGTGTCATAACGCAGCAGGCAGTCAAAATGATTTGGGGAACGAGATGGAGTTTTATTTTCCCGCCGAGTTCGGCGAGCAGCTGGCATTCGGAGCGGCGGTGGTTTCGGCCGTGATGGGGCTTTTTTTCATGTTTGCGCCGGGTATTACGCTGCGTGCCTTCGGTCTGCAGCCGGCGGGTGAGCGCAGGGATGGTTATGTACTCGTGCGCTCGTCGCTTGCCGGGTTCTATCTCGGTCTCGGCGCCGCCGCCCTGCTTCTCGCACAGCCCATGGTCTATCTCGCCTTTGGGGCGGCTTTCGGCCTCAGTGTCTTTGGCGGCATTCTCTCCATACTCTCCGATGGTGGCGCAACCATGCGGAATTTCTTACTTCTGGTTGTACACTTTCTGCTCGCTGCACTGTCGTTGAGCTACGTGTTCGGGCTGGTCTGAAGCGGGCTTTTTGCCTTTTGTGACGCACAGATGCCGCATCCTGGGCGAAATCGGAAAATTTAAACGCATTCCCCCTTGCCCAAACGGCGCTTTCCGCTATTACGCGTGTTGCGAGTCCCGGCGTCCTATGCTAGACGGACCGCGAAATTGGGAAAAGGCAGGGGGGAATTCCGGTCTTTTTCGGGGAAATTGAAACGATTTCAAGAATTTGATGCGGTGGAGCCCCATCGCTGATGGTCTTGGACGATTAGCAGGGAAAAAGTGCCCGTGGCAGACACCTCCCATGGAACATCCGGTGTAGCGGAAAGGTATGCGTCGTCGCTTTTCGAGCTTGCTTTGGAAGCGGGTGCGGTCGAAGCGGTTCAGGCCGATCTGGATAAGTTCGGCGCACTTCTCGACGAAAGCGACGATTTGAAGCGTCTGGTTGCGAGCCCGGTGTTTTCCGCCGAGGATCAGTTCAAGGCAATCACCGCGATCTGCGAAAAGGCCGGCATTGCCGGTCTCGCGCTCAATTTCCTCAAGGTCGTTGCGAATAACCGCCGTCTCTTTGCCGTTCCCGGCATGATCCGCGCCTACCGCACCATTGCCGCTGCCCACCGCGGCGAAATCACCGCCGAGGTTACCTCGGCACATGCGCTCGACGAGGCGCAGGAAACTGAACTGAAGGCGGCGCTGAAGAGCGTTACCGGCAAGGATGTGGCGGTTTCCGTTACCGTCGATCCCTCGATACTCGGTGGTCTGATCGTCAAGGTCGGCTCCCGCCAGATCGATACGTCTCTTCGCACCAAACTTTCCACCCTTAAGCTTGCACTGAAAGAGGTTGGCTGATGGATATCCGCGCCGCGGAAATTTCCGCAATTCTGAAAGATCAAATCAAAAATTTCGGCAACGAGGCGGAAGTCTCGGAAGTCGGTCAGGTGCTTTCCGTCGGTGACGGTATCGCCCGCGTCTATGGCCTCGACAATGTTCAGGCCGGCGAAATGGTCGAGTTTCCCGGCGGCATTCGCGGCATGGCGCTCAACCTCGAAGCCGATAACGTCGGTGTGGTTATCTTCGGTTCGGACCGTGACATCAAGGAAGGCGACACCGTAAAGCGGACTGGCGCTATCGTTGACGTTCCGGTCGGTCCGGAACTGCTCGGCCGCGTCGTTGACGCGCTCGGCAACCCGATCGACGGCAAGGGCCCGATCAATGCCGCCAAGCGTTCGCGCGTTGACGTCAAGGCTCCCGGCATCATTCCGCGCAAGTCGGTTCATGAGCCGATGTCGACCGGCCTCAAGGCCATCGACGCGCTCATCCCGGTTGGCCGCGGCCAGCGCGAGCTGGTCATCGGCGACCGCCAGACCGGCAAGACCGCCATCATTCTCGACACGATCCTGAACCAGAAGGCCATTCACGACAATGGCCCGGATGGCGACAAGCTTTATTGCGTCTACGTCGCTATCGGTCAGAAGCGTTCGACCGTCGCCCAGTTCGTGAAGGTTCTGGAAGAGCGCGGCGCGCTGCAGTATTCGATCATCGTTGCTGCTACCGCTTCCGATCCGGCTCCGATGCAGTACCTCGCTCCCTTCGCCGGCTGCGCCATGGGTGAGTACTTCCGTGACAACGGCAAGCACGCTCTCATCGGCTACGACGACCTTTCCAAGCAGGCCGTTGCCTATCGTCAGATGTCGCTTCTGCTGCGCCGTCCTCCGGGCCGCGAAGCTTATCCGGGCGACGTTTTCTACCTCCATTCCCGTCTTCTCGAGCGCGCTGCAAAGCTCTCCGACGAAATGGGCGCCGGTTCGCTGACGGCTCTGCCGGTTATCGAAACGCAGGGTAACGACGTTTCGGCCTTTATTCCGACCAACGTGATCTCGATCACCGACGGCCAGATCTTCCTTGAAACCGACCTGTTCTATCAGGGTATCCGCCCGGCCGTTAACGTCGGTCTGTCGGTTTCGCGCGTTGGCTCCGCCGCCCAGATCAAGGCGATGAAGCAGGTTGCCGGCTCGATCAAGGGTGAACTCGCCCAGTACCGCGAAATGGCCGCCTTCGCCCAGTTCGGTTCGGACCTCGACGCTTCCACGCAGCGCCTGCTCAACCGCGGCGCCCGCCTGACGGAGCTTCTGAAGCAGCCGCAGTTCTCTCCGCTCAAGACGGAAGAGCAGGTTGCGGTGATCTTCGCCGGTGTCAACGGCTACCTCGACAAGGTTCCGGTCGCACAGGTCGGCAAGTTCGAGCAGGGTCTGCTTTCCTACCTACGCTCGGAAGGCAAGGCGATCCTCGACACCATCCGCACGGAAAAGGCTATCAGCGACGATACCAAGGGCAAGCTCAAGGGCGCTCTTGATAGCTTCGCAAAGTCTTTCTCGTAATCAGGGCTCTTTTACTCGGACGGATAACGGATGCCTTCACTAAAGGATCTGAAAAACCGCATTGCCTCCGTAAAGGCGACGCAGAAGATTACCAAGGCGATGAAAATGGTCGCCGCGGCGAAGCTTCGGCGCGCCCAGGAAGCTGCGGAGGCCGCCCGGCCTTATTCTCAGCGCATGAGCGCCGTTCTCGCCAACATCGCCAAGGCGGTCGAGGCGGACGTTGCTCCGGCGCTGATGACCGGCACCGGCAAGGACGACGTGCACCTGCTCGTCGTCTGCACGGCTGAACGTGGCCTTTGCGGCGGTTTCAACTCGCAGATTTCCCGTTTTGCCCGCGATCACGCCCGCAAGCTGATTTCGGAAGGCAAGACGGTCAAGATCATCACGGTTGGCAAGAAGGGTTACGACAGCCTTCGCCGCGAATTTGCAGCCAACATCATCGAGCGCATCGAACTGCGCGACGTGAAGAAGGTCGGTTTTGAAAACGCCGACCAGATCGCCAAGAAGGTGATCTCGCTCTTCAACGCCGGTGAGTTCGATGTCTGCACGCTGATCTACTCGGAATTCAAGTCCGTCATCAGCCAGATCCCGACCGGTCTGCAGCTCATTCCGGCCGCAACGCCTGTTGTGGAAGAGGATGCCGCAACGCAGAACGCCGTCTACGAATATGAGCCGGATGCGGCTTCTATTCTGGAAGACCTTATTCCGCGCAACATTTCGGTTCAGGTTTTCCGGGCTCTGCTCGAAAACGTTGCTGGTGAAATGGGCGCCAAGATGAGCGCGATGGACAATGCAACGCGCAATGCCGGTGAGATGATCAACAAGCTGACGCTGTCCTACAACCGTCAGCGTCAGGCTCAGATCACCAAGGAACTCATTGAAATCATTTCGGGCGCGGAAGCGCTCTGAGGTAAGGAAAGAGGGTAAGGATAATGGCTAAGGCAGCTACCCCCAAGAAAACCGCAGCGGTGAACGGCGCGGGCAAGGTTACCCAGGTTATCGGCGCTGTTGTCGACGTGGCGTTCGAAGGCGAACTGCCTCCGATCCTGAACGCGCTCGAAACCGAGAACAATGGCAGCCGCCTCGTTCTGGAAGTCGCGCAGCATCTCGGCGAAAACGTCGTTCGCACCATCGCCATGGACTCGACCGAAGGTCTGGTTCGCGGTCAGGGCGTCGTCAACACGGGTGCACCGATCTCCGTTCCGGTTGGTCCGGAAACGCTCGGCCGTATCATGAACGTCATCGGCGAGCCGGTTGACGAAGCCGGTCCGATCGTTACCGCTTCCAAGCGAGCGATCCACCAGGACGCTCCTGCTTACGTCGAACAGTCGACCGAAGCGCAGATCCTCGTCACCGGCATCAAGGTCGTCGACCTTCTGGCTCCTTACGCCAAGGGCGGCAAGATCGGCCTGTTCGGCGGCGCCGGCGTTGGCAAGACGGTTCTCATCATGGAACTGATCAACAACGTCGCCAAGGCGCACGGCGGTTACTCGGTATTCGCCGGTGTTGGTGAGCGTACCCGTGAAGGTAACGACCTCTATCACGAAATGATCGAGTCGAACGTCAACAAGCTCGGCGGCGGCGAAGGCTCCAAGGCAGCACTCGTTTACGGCCAGATGAACGAACCGCCGGGCGCCCGCGCCCGTGTCGCTCTGACCGGTCTGACGATCGCTGAAAACTTCCGTGACGAAGGTCAGGACGTTCTGTTCTTCGTGGACAACATTTTCCGCTTCACGCAGGCTGGTTCGGAAGTGTCGGCTCTGCTCGGTCGTATTCCTTCGGCCGTGGGCTACCAGCCGACGCTCGCAACCGACATGGGCCAGATGCAGGAACGCATCACCACCACGACCAAGGGTTCGATCACCTCGGTTCAGGCCATTTACGTTCCCGCCGACGACTTGACCGACCCGGCACCTGCCACCTCGTTCGCCCACCTTGACGCAACGACGGTTCTGTCGCGTTCGATCGCTGAAAAGGGTATCTACCCGGCTGTTGACCCGCTCGACTCCACCTCGCGTATGCTTGACCCGATGATCGTCGGCGAAGAGCACTATGAAGTGGCTCGTAAGGTTCAGTCGACCCTGCAGCGCTACAAGGCTCTCCAGGACATCATCGCCATCCTCGGCATGGACGAACTGTCGGAAGAAGACAAGCTGACGGTTGCCCGCGCCCGCAAGATCGAGCGTTTCCTGTCGCAGCCGTTCTTCGTTGCTGAAGTCTTCACCGGTTCGCCAGGCAAGCTGGTCGCTCTCGAAGACACGATCAAGGGCTTCAAGGGCCTGGTCAACGGCGAGTATGACAACCTGCCGGAAGCTGCTTTCTACATGGTCGGCTCGATGGAAGAAGCCATCGAAAAGGCAAAGAAGCTGGCTGCCGAGGCTGCCTGATCATGAATTGGCGGGCGCGTGGCTTTAGCCGCGCGCCCTGCCGACAATGGTGGCGAACCGGAACGGCTTTCGCCCGCGTTGTAAAAGACAAGTCCGTGACGCCCGCGTAATTGAAAAGAAGTGAATAGCCATGGCTGACAGTTTCAAATTCGATCTCGTTTCCCCGGAGCGTCTGCTCGTTTCCGAAACGGTTACGGAAGTCGTCATCCCGGCTACGCTGGGTGAAATGACCGTTCTGGCCAATCATGCGCCGACGATGACCACGATCAAGCCGGGCCTAGTAACGGTGAAGTTCGCTTCCGGCGAGACGCATAAATATGTCGTCTTCGGTGGTTTTGCCGATATTCTGCCGACCGGCTGCACGCTTCTCGCCGAATCCGCCGTTTCGGCCGATGACATGTCCCCCGACACGCTGCAGAAGCGTATCGATGCGGCCAAGGCCGAAATCGAAGAGGGCAATCATCACCACGAACACCTGACCAAGCTTGAAAAGCATCTTTATGAACTGACGAACCTGCATGAGGTTCTCGTCGCTGCTTGAAAGCACCGGGCGGGTTCGAAAGAATGACTGCCCACAAAAAACCTAAAGCAGAAAGCGGCCGTTTCGGTCGCTTTTTTGTTTGGGCGGTTGTCTCCCCATATCAGGCGAAGCATGGCTGCTTTCGCACAGAAGCCCGTCACTTGGCCCGGTCTGAGCTTCCGAACGGCGTCGGCGGGATCGCATCAGTCATGCACGTGCGGAAAATGGGTGAGGCAAAGAGTCCCTTCAACGGGCGCACCCGTGAAACCGATTCCGATTTTCAGGGCTTTCGGTTAGATGTGATAACCGGGAAGAAATGCTGTTTTGAGATCGTGTGAGAGACGAAGCGGATTTTCGTCATGGAGGAGTGATCGGCGTGTCGGCAAAGGCAAGTTACCGGAGGGTCGCAAGAACCGCTTTGCGCGAAGGGGTCATAGTGGAGGGCGAGAGGGCGGTGCCGGAGGAGGTGCCGGTTGCCTTTTCCTATGGCGGCAGCACCCATGCCGTGATGATGGCCAGCCCCGCTGATCTTGTCGATTTCGCGGTCGGTTTCAGTCTTACGGAAGGCATCATATCCACAAGGGCGGAAATCCGTTCCATCGAGGTAATCGAGGCCGGGCAGGGCTTCGATGTTCAGGTGGATTTGCAGGATGCCAATGCGGATGCGCTGAGGGCAAGACGGCGGCATATGGCAGGCCCCGTCGGCTGCGGTCTTTGTGGCATTGAATCCATAGAACAGGCGGTCCGCGTGGTACCGGAGTTGAGCGGCGTGGAAGTCTCCGTTGACGGAGATGACATCGTTGCTGCGGTGAAAGCGCTGAATGAAGCGCAAAGCCTCAATCGCGAAACGAGGGCAGTTCACGGCGCGGGTTTCTACAATCCTCAAAAAGGGCTGCTTGCTGTCCGCGAAGATGTCGGCCGACACAATGCGCTCGACAAGCTCGCAGGTGCGGTTGTCAATGCGGACCTATCGCCCGATACGGGCATTGTGGTGGTCACCAGCCGCCTGTCGGTGGAAATGGTCCAGAAGACCGCCATTCTTGGTAGCCCCATTCTGGCGGCGATCTCCGCGCCCACGGCGCTTGCCATCGAAACGGCCGAGAGTTCGGGTGTCACACTTGTGGCGCTGGTGCGGGGTGAGGATTTTGAAATCTTCACCCGGGTGGATCGTATCCTTCTATAACATTAAGGCCGCCGGTTCCCGGCGGCCCTTGGCTTCAGAGCGGGCCTAGAATTCCGCCCATTCGGCTGCTGCGTTTCCGTGAGATCTTGGCGCCGCGGCATATCGCGGTTGCGGCGTCGGGAGCCGGGTGACGACGGCCGGTTTTTTGTCGGCCGGGCGGGCGGGCGATGCCTCGTGGGATATTCTGAACTGCCGCAGCAATTCGTGCAGATTTTCCGCTTCCGTGGCGAGGCCGTGGCTGGCGGCGGTGGTTTCCTCCACCATGGCGGCGTTTTTCTGGGTGGCCTGATCCATGACGTTGACGGCCTGATTGATTTCGCTGAGACCATTCGCCTGCTCGCGCGAGGCTTCAACGATCGCCGAGACATTGGTGTCGATCTCACTCATCTGCGACTGGATATCCCGGAGCGCGCCGCCGGTTCTGCCCACCAGATCCACACCGTTGGCGACCTGCTCCCGGGAGGTGTTGATGAGGGATTTGATTTCCTTGGCCGCAACGGCGGATCGTTGTGCAAGTTCGCGGACCTCCTGCGCCACAACGGCGAAACCCTTGCCCGCTTCGCCGGCCCGGGCGGCTTCGACACCCGCATTGAGGGCCAGAAGATTGGTCTGGAAGGCGATGTCGTCAATGACGCCGATGATATTGGTGATTTCACCCGAGGACCGCGAAATCGCATCCATGGCGGAAATTGCCTGCTGGACGATATCGCCGGAATGTTCGGCATGTTCTCTCGTTCGCAGCACCAGCTTTCCGGCCTCGCCGGCGCGCCGGCTGGCATCGGTAACGGTGGTGGTGATTTCCTCCAGCGCGGCTGCTGTCTCTTCCAGCGAGGCGGCCTGCTGTTCGGTACGCTGCGAAAGCTGATCGGCAGCGATGCGGATTTCGCCGGAGCCCGAAGCGATTGTCGAGGCATTGTGGGCGATAGTCTGCATGGTGGCCTGCAGCTTGGCGACGACTTCGTTGAAGTCCGCGCGCAGCTTTTCCATGCTGGGCACGAAGCTGTTGTCGAGGCGCTGCACAAGATCACCTTCGGCAAGCGCCCGCAGGGCATCGGCAAGCACACTGATGGCGCTCATGCGCGGCGTGACATCCGTGGCGAATTTCACCACTTTGACAACCTTGCCCGCCTCGTCCAGCACCGGATTATAGGCGGCCTGGATCCATATTTCCTTGCCGTTCTTTCCATAGCGGACAAATTCATCCGAGATGAATTCCCCTGCCGCCAGTCGCGGCCAGAAATTGCCATAGGCAGGCGAGGCGGCATAGGCCGGATCGCAGAACATGCGGTGATGCCTGCCCTCGATTTCCTTGAGGTCGTAATTCACCGTGGCGCAGAAATTCGGGTTGGCGGTGATGATGGTGCCATCCGGGAAAAACTCGATGGTGGCCTGCGAACGGGAGAGCGCCTCCAGCTTGCCCGCATCATCCACTGCCCTGATTTTCTTGGCGGTGATGTCGGTGGCGATCTTCACGACCTTATAGGGTTTGCCGGAACGGAAAACCGGGTTGTAAGAGGCCTCGATCCAGATAACCGAGCCGTCCTTGCGGATACGGCGATATTCCCTGGCCTGGAACTCGCCACGGGCGAGCGACTCCCAGAATTCCTGATAGGCCCGCGACCCGGCAAGCTCGCTGTCGCAGAAGATGCGATGGTGCTTGCCGACGATCTCGGTGAGATCATAACCCAGCGCCGTGCAGAAATTTTTATTCGCGGTGAGGATATTACCCTTGAGATCGAATTCTATGACCGCCTGCGATCTCGATATGGCATCGAGTATATTTCTGTTATCTGCGCTTTTCCCTAACCCCAGCATTATACGTCCCCCAAAAACGGCCCACGGCGCGGTGAGCCGCACAGGATATGCGGTCCACGTCGTATCATGTTGAACAAGAACAGGTTTGCCGCCGAAGGCAGCAATGCAGGCACTTCCGTCTCTCCACCTCGGTCAGGTATTGGGCCAGCGTGAAATTCCTGCCGGCGTGATACTGCTCCACGGCTTTTAATATTAGATATCTATAATATTAAAATGTTCTTATTTAGTAAGGCGACGTAAAGAGTAAAAACAAAACCGCCGGGCAGGAAGCGCCGGCGGTCTGGATTGATCGATAGTCTTCGTGTGGCGTGGCCAGCCGAAAAGGCCTGATTAGGCCGCGAGATCTTCCGCTTCGGTTCCCTTGAACATTTTCGCAAGGTTCAGGAAGCAGATCATGCCGTGTTCGTTGGCGATGATGCCTTCCGAATAGGACTTGTCGAAGGAAGCCGAGATTTCCGGAACCGGCTGCACCTGGTTTGCCGGGATCGTCAGAATGTCGGAAACGCGGTCGACGAGCATGCCGATGACCATGTTGTGCACTTCCGCCACCACGATGGCGCTTCTCTCATTGGCGACGGTGCTCTTCATGCCGAGCTTGTGAGCCAGATCGATGATCGGAATAACAGAGCCGCGCAGGTTCATGACGCCGATGACGTCTTTCGGTGCGTGGGGAATGGGCGTAGAAGGCGCCCAGCCGCGAATTTCGCGGATGGTCGTCGTCTTCACGCAGAATTCCTGATCATGCAGGCGGAACGCGATGATTTCGAGCGTCTCACCGCCAAAATTGGTAGAGTTAATCATTGCCATCAGAATTCTTCCCAATGCTCGCTGTGGAGGCCGGCGCAAGTGCACCGACACTTGCATATGCGGATTTGGCGTTCTGCCTGGTGCCTGAACAGCCGGAAACAATATTTCCGTCTTCAATGGATGATTTGTATCATCAGATGGTTTCGCAAACCTAAATGCGAAGTGGCCCTAGAGTATTTTACGCATTGTCCGGATGTAAAAACCGCCACGCACTTTTACCGGAAATGCTAATATTCCTTCTCGTAAAATATGCCGGCTGCGCCTTCGCCATCGCCACCCGCTTCCCCGCGTAGCTTCACACCCCGTCCCACATCGAGGTTGATGATGGCTTTTGCGCCGGATTCGCCGCTTTGCTGTAGCTCGAGATAGGTTCTTTCGTTCAGATATTTACCGGCGGAAACACGGGCCTGCCCTTCGGAATCGGTCGAAATATCGAGATCGTCGACGCCGAGATTGCTTCTGAGCTTGTCGAACAGCGAAGTGGAACGCCCGCCGGCCAACTGGGCGGCGGCATCGGCCAGCCTTGCGATTTGCAGAGCCGAGAGTTTCGACATGGACTGGCCGAAGATCAGCTGCGCCATCACCTCATCCTGTGGCAGGGCGGGTGCCGAGGAGAAGGCAAAGGTCGGATCGTTGGCGTTGCCGGAAACGGCCACCGTGATGGTCGTCGAGCCGACCGTCGAGTCGGCCTTCATATCGAGGACCGGAACGAGGCCGCCACCGAAACTGATATTGCCGGTGGTGAAATCGAGGCGGCGAGTGAGGATTTCGAGCCGGCCACGGCGCATTTCGAAGCCGCCGGAAATGACCGGAACGGCTGCCGTGCCACGGATCGTCAGATTGCCCGTGAGTTCCGCATCGATGCCGCGTCCGCGCACGAAGATGCCGCTCGGTGCGTTCACCTGCAGATCGAGATTGATGGTGGACGAACTGCCGCTGCCGCCCTGATCAGCCCCGAGCGCCTTGGCCTGCGCGCGCACCTTCGGTGGCGCGTTCTTGTGCTTGACATCGATTTCCGTCAGCGAGGCCGGAAGCTTTTCCGGAATGGTGATGGCGCTTCTGTCCAGCGTCAGGTTACCGCCCAGCACGGGAGAATTCAGCAGCGGGCCCTTCAACGTCAGCGTGCCGCTTACCACCGTCGTCACCAGCGTGCCGTCATTATAACCGGCGCGATTGAGCGTGATCGATATATCGGCGGGGAAACCAGAACCACCGGCTATGCCGACGCTGCCGGTTCCCGAGATCGTTCCGCCGCCCGCCAGCTTGCCCGTCAGTCGCGAAATGACGGCGCGGTCGCGGTCGAAGGTGATGGTGGCGCCCAGGTCGTTGATGGTCAGGTTCCGGCGCACATCGGTCAGGCGCGTACCATCGGTGGTGATGCTGCCGGTAACGACAGGTGCGGAAGCGCTGCCGGAAATCTTCACATCGATGGCGGCGGTGCCGTCCACATCGAGGCCCTGCGATGCGGTTTGCGCCGCGACGGCAGAGAAGGGCAGTCTGCCGGAAAACGCCATGGAAAGCGGACGATTGCCGGCGATGCCGAGCGAGCCGCCGCCGGACAGCGACATGCCGCCCTGGCCGGATACATTGGTGTCGATCTGCAAGGTGCCGCCCGCAAAGCGGCCGTTCGCCTTGATGCCGAGCGCGGCGAGGCCTGCCGCGCGTGTCTGCGCGACCTCGGCATTGGTCCAGTTCAGATTGTAATTGACCGCGGGGTTCGATGCCGCACCCTTGGCGCTCACCGTGCCGGAGATGCTGCCTGCCGCATCCAGTCCGGTGGCGAAGGCATTTGCGAGACTGGCGGGCAGCGAACGGATATCGGCATTGATGTCGAGCGTCGATCCGGCGCTGCCGTTGACCTCAACGCGCCCTTCACCTGTGATGATGGTCAGATCTGAGATACGGGCCGTGCCGTTCTGGATGGCGATGGTGCTCGGTTTTTCAAGGCGAACCGCAATGCCCTTGGGGGCGGCGGAAAAGGCGTCGACGCGCACTGTCATCGGCAATCCGCCGGTCTCAGCGCTGCCTTTTACCACCAGCGGCGCATTGTCGTAACGGCCATTGACGTCGAACTGCGTCGTCGTGCCTGAATGGCCGATGGTGGCATTCAGGCCCGATATCGCGGCGGCGCCGGCATTGACGCTATCGGCGCTGACCTTGCCATTGATGGCGAGAGCCTGAAGATCGTCGATGGAAATATCGGCGGCGAGTTTCGAGATCGTTGTTGTACCCTGGCGGATGCTGTTGCCATTGGCCTTGATTGTCGCGGCAATTCGGCCATTGGTGTTGCTCAGGGCGATGTCGCCGGCAATATCGCCATCCGCCTGCTGCGCGGCGAGGGCCGCGAGCAGGGCAAGGTCGGGGAAATTGAAGGAGAGATTGCCCGATGGCAGGAATTGCTGCGAGAATTGCAGCTGCCCGTTCAGGATGTTCCGGCCTACGGCCACATGCAGCTCGGGGATGGCCGTGCCGTTTTCGGTCTGCACCACATCGGCATTGGCGTCGATCTTCTGTCGGTCGAGACTGCCGCTGGCGGTGAGCTTTGCCTGAGGCGCGGCGGGATCGGCCTTGCCCGTTGCATTGACCTTCAGCGATTCAAGTGTTCGCCCGGCAAGGATTGCGCTTTCGGAACTCAGGGTGACGTTGAAATCCGGTGCTGCCAGTGCGCCGCTGGCCTCGATTGCAAAATCGGCGACGCCCTTCGCCTGTGGCGTCAGTTTTTCAAGAGCGGGAAATTTTCCCGTCAGGCTGGCGCTCAATGCATCGTTTTCGAGGCCGACATTGCCGGTTGCTTCGATGGTTCCCGACTTGACGACGAGGTTTTCAAGGCTGGTGCGTCCGCCGATGGTCACGTTGATATCGCCTTGGAGGGCGATGGTGGTGTCGAACTTTTCCGCAAGGGCCGGTGGAAGGGTAGCGGGCAGCGCGAAGAGCTGCACGCTGGAGGTCAGGCGATTGCCGGCGAGATCGAAACTGCCGTTCAAAGTCCCACCGACACTGGCGCTTTCCAGCGTTGCGCCGTCGAAGCCGATAGCTGACGAAGTGAGGCTGAGCGGCGCCTTGATGTTGAGGGGCGCCCGCACCAGCCGGTCGATATCGGGGCTGACGAAGGAGGATTGCGCCACGGACAGGACCGTCGCGATCGTGCCGCTGCGATTGGCGATGTTGAGATCGGCGCTTTCGGCCGTCAGCTTGACGTCATCGAGCCTGCCTTGCGGCAGGGAAAGGCTGCGCAAGGATACCGTCGTGTTGAGATGCGCGGCGTCTGCACCGCCCTTGAGGGAAAGATCAAGGCCGTTGATGAGGGCCTGAACTTCGCCATTCTCCAGCGGCCAGCGAAAATCCACGGGGCCGGCGGTGCCGATGAGATTGGCGGCGAGATCGTTCTGACCGTTCGGATCGACCGTGCCTGACGCCGTCAACAGCAGGGTGCCGGTCTCCAGCGTGCTGCTGCCGATTTCGATGCGGCCCTGCGGCGAAAGGGTTGCATTTGCGTCGAGCTTTGTCTCGCCAGCAAAAAGCTGACGGAAGGCTGGGGGCAGAAGCAGATCGGGCTTACCACCGCCTGCAATTTCGATACGGCGGGTGCCATCATCTGCAAGAAGGTGGCGGCCGGTGACGTTGACGACAGGGTTGCCGGCGACATTGCCGCGCAGCGTGCCCGTCCAGTTGGAAAGCGGGCCTTCGCCGTTGAGGTCTATCGCCACCGCAGGCGTTCCCGGAAGCGAAAGCAGCGTGGCGAGAAGACCGCCTTCGGGCTCCTTCATCTCCGCTTTCAGCTTCAGGACATTCTCATTCGGAAGGAAGGCGATGTCGGCATTAACCTCAGCATCCGGCGCATTGAGCCGATGGGCGGTGAGCGACAGCCGCATATCGTCCTGGGCAGCCGTCAGGTTGCCTTCCGCGTTGAGGTCGAACGGACGGCCGAGAAGCGATTGGCCGAGGCTGATATCTGGAAAGCTGAACTTGTCGACGGCGATTTCGATCGGCAGCGAGGAATTGCCGGAGCTCTTGGTCGATGTCTGCTCCGGGGCAAGCGGTTTGCGCTCGACATCGATCGATCCGGCCGAGACCCGGTCGGCATGGAAGGTGCCGGCAAGCAGCGAGAGCGGCGACCAGTCGACGGCGATCTGGCTCACGCGGGCATAAGGTCCCTGCCGGTCTGAAAGGGTGACATTGTCGAGCCGCAGGCGGCCGGTCAAAAGGCCGCTCGGGGGCGAAATCTCGATTACCTGATCGGGCGTGGAAACGAGCAATGAAATCTGCTTTGCGGCAATTCTTGCGCCCATCGGGGTAAAGCCGACGAACAGAACCGCAAGCAACACCAGCACCACGCCGCACAAGGCAGCGTAGCCCAGCCATTTCAGCAATCGAATCAACGTTTTCATAAAGGGTAATCTACACTCTGTTGCAAGGGTGTTCGACTGCGGCGTTTAAAAAGACTGACCGATGCCAGCATAAATGCCGAAACTGTTGCCACCATCGTATTTGTCGAGCGGCATGGCGACATCGAGACGCAGAGGCCCGAAGGGCGTCGCGTAACGCAGACCGATACCGGCGCCAGCCCGGATATCGGAAAAATCGGGTGCCACGTCTTCCGAAACCACACCCGCATCGATGAAGGGGACGATGCCGATCGTGTCGGTGACCTTGATGCGGGCCTCGATGGAGCCGACGACATAGGAGCGGCCGCCCGTCGCATCGCCGGCGGCATTATACGGCGATATTTCCTGATAGCTGTAGCCGCGTACCGATCCGCCGCCGCCGGCATAAAAGCGCCTGGTGGTGGGTATGTCCTGCAGATCGCTGCCGCCGACCAGCACACCGCCGGAAAGCTTTCCGGCCATGATCAACCGGTCCTCGGCGCCAAGTCCCTTGTAGCCCGAAATGGAGCCTTCGAAAGAGGAGAAGAAGGTGCCGTTCAGTGCTTCATAGCTTGGCTTGGCGGCCACAGAGGCGCGAAAGCCTTCTGTCGGGTTCAGTTTGTCGTCGCGTGTATCACGAACGAACTCCAGCGGGATGGAGGTGGTGAGATATTCGTTCTTGCCGAATGCGTCTTCCGTATCGGCCCATTGCACCTCGAGGCCGGCTGCGGCCGTATCGGTATCGTTCAGCTCGTAGGCGAAACCGGCCGTGCCAGTCACGGTCTTGGCGTCGTATGTATCCGGGTGTTCGGTCTTGGCAATCAGGCTGGTCTTGAAAGTGGTGCGCGGATTGAACATGCCGGGCTTGGTGAAAGTGATACCCGCCGAATAATCCATGCCTTCGACGCTCGATGCCTCTGCGATGCGCGAAACCGAACCTTCGATACGCAGCGATTCCGCCTGTCCGAACAGGTTCCTGTGGCCCCAATAACCCTGAAGGCCGATGCCTTCCGTGGTGGAATATTGCGCGCCGACGCCGAAATAGCGGTGCTTGCCTTCCGAAACCTCGATGGTAAGCGGAATGGTACCGTCGCGCGCCAGCGTTCCCGCTTCCTTGATGGTCAGGCTGGAAAAGACGCCGAGCTGTCGCAGCCTGTCGGCGGCCTTGCGCAGTTTTTCCGGCGAATAGGGCTCGCCGCCATTGAGGCGCGAATAACGGCGGATGAAATCGCCATCGACGGTTTTTTCACCCGTGACGGTCACCGTGCCGAGGGGCGCCACGGGACCGCCTTCGGCCGCCATGGTAATGTCCACCGTGTTTGTCGCGTGGTTGGCGACGGCCTCGCGTTTCGTCAGCTTCGCAAGCGGACGGCCTTCGGCCTTCAGATCATCGATCAACTTGTTGCCGGCGCGGATGATGGCGAGAGAACCCGCGTCGCCGCCGGTCGTCAGGCCATATTCCTCAAGGTTGCGGCCGGTGACATCGCCTTCAAGCCTGACATTGCCGAGTTTGAAGACCGGGCCGGGCGTAACCGTAATGACCACGGGTACCGGAGCGGAATGATCGAACACCGGATTGGGCGGCAGGCTATCCACATCCTTGCCGGCAACGGTGACCTTGACGATGCCGCCATAACGGGCGTTTTCATAAAGCGCCGCGATCAGCCTGTCCCGGTCGTCTCTTGCCTTTATCAGAAGGCCAAGATCGCCGGAGGCCGGCTTGTCCTTGTCGGCAAGAAGCAGCGAACTGTTTTCCAGGCTGTCTTTCAGGGAACTATCGGCGTCCGTGGCATCGAGCGTGACGGCGTATTTGACGGGGTTGATAACCTCGACCTCGGGTTCTTCCGAACCCCAGAGGCGCATGCCGAACAGTTTGAAGGCAAAGGCATCACGGGTAAACGCCGGATACAGGGCGAACGTCACAGCAACCGCAAGCGCGGTGCCAGCTTTCCGATACGCAATACCTGTCTTCGGGTTAGTTCGTGTTCTTCGCATAAGCTGCTTTATGGTTGAGCCTTTATTGTCGCCCTAACCCGTTTCCTGTCCGTTAACATTGCAATTTAATCATAAATAAACGGCTTTGAGGACCCTTGCGCTTGTGTTTTGCCGCCCAAAACGCAAAAAGCCCCGGTTGACCGGGGCTTCTGTGCAACGGTATTTAGCGAAGCGATTAGCGGCAACGCGCCGTGTAACGCTGACCGTACTGGTCGCGATAATAGCAATAGCCCGGTTCGGAAGCATTGCCGATGAGGGCACCGCCCACGCCGCCGATTGCCGCACCCACTGCCGCGCCACGAACGTTGCCCGTGATAGCGCCGCCAAGGACAGCACCGGAAACGGCGCCGATTGAAGCTCCCTTTTCGGTCTGCGTGCAGCTTGCGAGCGACAGGCCGACCAGCGCAAATATGATTGCCTTTTTCATGAAACTCTCTCCAACGTTACAATGAGCTCTTGTGGCTCGGTAGGCGTCCCATATTTATCTGCGGCGACTGCTACCTCCGACCGCCACAGATAACTAACAATTCGATGTCGTTTAGGGAAGCCTCCACTTTCGGCATTCCTCCGAGCGTAATCGATTGCGTCCCAAACAACGGCGCGGCGCAAAAAAGGTTCCAAAAATCCGGGTTTTTTGATGTGAATCAATTTTGTACTTTTCATCGGGTTCTATAAACGTTTTATTGGAATGGTTCAAAACAACGGCGAATTGACGCAGACGCGGTTAATGTGGCCCGCAAGGGTTGACGGTCCCGGTGTCGAGGCACAAAACGATCTGGTCAATTCTGGAGCATGGCATGGACTTCGAGGCATTTTTCACGACGGAACTGCAAAGCCTGCATTCTGAGGGACGTTATCGCGTTTTTGCGGATATCGAGCGCCAGCAGGGCAATTTCCCACGTGCGACACGATATAACGCCAATGGCGAGCGCAAGGATGTGACCGTCTGGTGCTCCAACGACTATCTCGGCATGGGCCAGAACCCGAAAGTCATCGAAGCCATGAAGGCCGCCATCGATCACTGTGGCGCGGGTGCGGGAGGCACCCGGAATATTTCTGGCACCAACCACTACCACGTCCTGCTCGAGCGCGAACTTGCCGATCTCCACGGCAAGGAATCGGCGCTGATTTTCACCTCGGGTTATGTCTCCAACTGGGCGACCCTCGGCACGCTCGGTCAGAAAATTCCGGGTCTGATCATTTTCTCGGATGCGCTCAACCATGCATCGATGATCGAAGGCATCCGTTATGGCCGCTGCGAGCGGGTGATCTGGAAGCACAACGATCTCGAAGACCTCGAAGCCAAGCTCAAGGCGGCGGATCCGAATGCGCCGAAGCTGATCGCCTTCGAATCCGTCTATTCGATGGATGGCGATATCGCGCCGATCAAGGAAATCTGCGATCTGGCCGACCGTTATGGCGCCATGACCTATCTTGACGAAGTTCATGCCGTGGGCATGTATGGACCGCGCGGCGGCGGCATTGCCGAGCGCGAAGGCCTGATGGATCGCCTGACGATCATCGAGGGAACGCTCGGCAAGGCCTTCGGCGTCATGGGCGGCTATATTACCGGCTCCACGGCGGTCTGCGACTTCATCCGTTCCTTCGCTTCCGGCTTCATCTTCACGACAGCCCTGCCGCCGTCGCTTGCCGCCGGCGCGATTGCGTCGATCCAGCATCTGAAGGCAAGCCCCTTCGAGCGCGCCCGCCATCAGGACCGGGTGCGCAAGCTTCGCGGCCTTCTCGATGCGCGCGGTATTCCGCACATGGACAACCCAAGCCACATCGTGCCTGTCATGGTGGGCGATGCCGCCAAGTGCAAATGGATTTCGGATATCCTGCTCGACAGTCACGGTGTCTATGTGCAGCCGATCAACTATCCGACCGTGCCGCGCAAGACCGAGCGCCTGCGCATTACGCCGACACCGCTGCACAGCGATGCCGATATCGAGCATCTGGTCGGTGCGCTGCACCAGCTCTGGTCGCATTGTGCGCTTGCGCGGGCGGTGGCGTGAGGCCGCAATTTAGATAAGAGAAGACCGGGCCGCGTTTACGCGGCCTTTTCTTTAGTGGCGATCAGTTCGCGGGCGTGACGACGGGCTTCGTCATCCGCTGCGAAGACATCTTCAATCGTGGCGGCGGAGCGACCGTCATGCATGCGGTCCATGACCGTTTCGACGATCTCGGCCATATCGAGAAAACCGATATTGCCTGCAACGAAAGCGTGAAAGGCGGTCTCTTCGGCGGCATTCAGGGCGGCGCCCTGTAGACCGCCGCGCTCCAGCGCGGTGCGAGCCAGACGGATCGCCGGGAAACGGGCCTCATCCGGCGCTTCGAAATCGAGCCGCGCCAGTTTTGCGAAATCCAGCCGCTCGACACTCAGATTGCCGCGTTGCGGATAGGTGAGGGCATAAGAAATAGCGGTGCGCATGTCGGGAGAGCCGAGCTGGGCGATATAAGAGCCGTCGGTGTAACCCACCATCGAATGGATGATCGACTGCGGGTGGACGATCACCTCCACCTGATCGGGCCTGAGATCGAAGAGATATTTCGCCTCGATCATTTCCAGCCCCTTGTTGAACATGGAGGCGCTGCCGATGGAGACCTTCAGTCCCATCGACCAGTTGGGATGGGCGCGGGCGATATCCGCCGTAACATTGGCCATCTCCTCGCGCGACCATGTGCGGAATGGGCCGCCAGATGCGGTCAACACGATGCGTTCCACGGCCTGCTTGTGTTCGCCCGTCAGGCATTGGAAGATTGCGCTGTGCTCGCTGTCGACCGGGATCAGCCTGCCGCCGCCCTGCTTGACCGTGCGCAGAAAAACATCGCCAGCCGAAACCAGGCATTCCTTGTTGGCGAGCGCTATGTCTGCGCCACGCCGTGCGGCTGTAAGAGTAGGTGCAAGGCCGGGGGTTCCGGCAATCGCCGCCATCACCCAGCCGGCATCCGTCGACGCGGCCTCTTCGAGGCCGGATTTACCTGCCGCAACCGCGATGCCGGTGCCGGCAAGGGCCGATTTCAGCGCTTCGTATTTGTCGTCCTCGGCGGTAACCGCAAGCCGCGCGCCGAATTCCCGCGCCTGTTCCGCCAGAAGCGCGATGTTGCCCGCGCCGGTCAAAGCCGTGATCTCGAACGCGTCGCGGCCACCCAGCTGGCGGACGACATCCAGCGTATTGGTGCCGATCGAACCGGTCGAACCCAATATTGTCAGCTTGCGTGGCATTTCACTGGCATTCGTCATTTTCAGTCCGTCGGTCGTTTCCGGTTCGCACCTCTCGGTGCACGTCGTTTTCCCGAAAACGCCATGCACTTTCGAGCAACATTCCTTAGCCTCTACCCGCGAAAACCAGCCATAACAAGGACAAAGCCGGGGCTATTGTTTTTGCGGAAGGCAAAGCCATATGCAAGAAAAACAATGAGAGGATATCGATGCGACGTTTTCTGGTTTCCAGCGGGTGGATTTTTGCGGCAAGTCTTGTGCTGGTCCTTGTCTTCATTCCTTTTGATCCGCGCCTTTCCGAAAGTGCGCAGGCGCTGCCTGGCGGCGTGGTCTCCTTCAATCGGGCGATTACCGATTTCGGAACCTTCCGCTGGATGCTCTATTCCACTGGCCTTCTGGCGATATTGGCCTATGTCGCCGCACGGGTGTTAAAGGCGCAGACCTATAATGGACGGCTGAGGACGGCATGGCGGCTTCTTACCTATTTCTTCCTGACGATCGGAACGGCGAGCATTCTCGTCCACACGTTGAAATTCCTGATAGGACGGGCACGGCCGGAGCTTCTGCTGGAAATGGGCGCCTATAGCCTCACCCCATTTACCGGCGACAATCTCTATGAAAGTTTCCCCTCAGGCCATTCGACCGCCGCCGGGGCGTTTTTCGGCGCTTTCGCCATGTTGATGCCGCGCTTCCGCTGGGCGTTTCTCCTGCTTGCCCTTGTCATCGGTGTTTCGCGTGTCATCGTCGGCGCACATTATCCAAGCGATGTTGCCGCCGGGCTGTTGCTCGGCATGTGGACGGCCATGGCCTTCGCCTTTATCTTTGCCCGGTCCGAAATGCTGTTCCGGTTCGATGCGCAGGGCTGGCCGCAGCCGAAGAATGTAAACCTCCCGGCGGCGGATACACGATAAGGCCTTCAAGCGGGATGTAAGGGGGAAGGTGATGGAAGAAGCGACAATCGCTCCGCGAAATGACGGCGGTGCCGTTCAGCGCATCCGCACGTCCGTCGCCGTGGCCGGTGGCGGGCCGGCGGGCATGATGCTTGGCCTGCTGCTTGCGCGCAGCGGTATCGATGTTGTGGTCGTCGAGAAACACGGGGATTTTCTCCGCGATTTTCGCGGCGACACCATCCACCCTTCAACGCTTGAATTGATGGAGCAACTCGGTTTCATCGATGAGTTTCTGAGCCTGCCGCACACACGTGCACCAAGGCTGAATGCGATTATCGGCGGCGAGCGTATCACGATAGCGGATTTTTCCCGCCTGCCGGTCCGCCACCGCTTCATCGCCTTTATGCCGCAATGGGATTTTCTCAATTTCATCGTCGGCAAGGCGGGACAATACGAAAATTTCCGATTGCTGATGAATGCGCCGGTGACCGGACTGATCGAGCGCAGCGGCCATGTCGGCGGTCTCACGGTCAGCACGCCGGAAGGCATCATCGAGATAGAGGCCGATCTGGTGGTGGGGGCGGATGGGCGCAACTCCACCGTCCGCGAGGCGGCGGGGCTGGAAGTGCAGCGCTTCGGCATTCCGACGGAGGTGCTGTGGATGCGTCTTTCGAAACAGCCCGACGATCCGACGGAAACCATGGGGCATGCCGGCTCGCGGCAGGGTTTCGTCATGATCAACCGGGGCGATTACTGGCAATGCGGTTATGTGGTGCGAAAGGGGTTTTTCGCCGACATAAAGCTACAGGGAATTGAAGCCTTCAGGGACAGGGTTGCGGAAATCTGCCCTTTCCCACGCGAAAGGCTCGATGAGCTCAAGAGTTGGGACGATGTGCATCTCCTGACCGTCCGTATCGACCGGCTGAAGCGCTGGTGGAAACCCGGCCTGATCTGCATCGGTGATGCGGCCCACGCCATGTCCCCCGTTGGCGGTGTCGGCATTAATCTGGCCATTCAGGATGCGGTTGCGGCGGCCAATATATTGGTGCCGGTGCTCGTCTCCGGCCGGGCCGTTGCCGATGATGATCTCGCCGCAATTGAAAAGCGGCGATCCTTCCCGACCAAGGCCACGCAATTTCTGCAGCGGATGATGCGTATCGGCGGCAAAAAGGGACGGGCAGATGCGGAAAAACCGAAGGGACCGCCAGCCTTTGTGCTGGCCATCATGCGGTTTCCGCTTCTTTCCCATTTGACCGGCCGGCTGGTGGGGTTGGGTTTCCGCCGGGAAAAGATCGAGACGATGTGATGCCGCTCAGGCAGTGCCGGCGGCTTCTTTCGCATATTTCAGCCCGATAACGGCGGATCCAATCAACCCCGGCTCGATGCGGCAGATGGCGGGCACGACCAGGGGGCGGTCGAAGCGCCTCAGAATGCGGCTCCTTACCACCTCGTCCAAAGCGGCGAGAAGCGCCTTTGAATTCGAAAGTCCGCCGCCGACCGGCACGATGGTTGCGCCGGTAACGTTGATCACCATTGCCAGAGGCGAGGCGAGAATATCGATAAGGACATCGATGGTTCTTGCGGCCTTCGGATCGCCCGCCTGCCAGGATGCAATAATATCCTCGCTGGTCATTGCCTGCTGGTGAAGATGTGAATGTAGTTTTTCCATGCCACGGGCGCTGCCGATTGCATCGACGCAGCCGGTAAGCCCGCAACCGCATTCGAAACGCGGCAGCGAAACCGGCGGATTTCCGGCCAATGTCGCGGCCACCGGCCCATGTCCCCATTCGCCGGCGAAACCGCCGTCGCTGTTGATGAGCTTGCCGTCGATCACCAGCCCGCCGCCGACACCCGTTCCGAGGATGACGCCGAAGACCACGCGATGACCCCGTCCGGAACCGATTTCCGATTCGGCGATCACGAAGCAATCCGCATCGTTCGATACGATGACGGGAAGGTTCAGCGCCTTTTCCAGCTCGTCCTTCAAGACCCTGCCATGGATGCTCTGAATATTGGCGACAGTGGCTTTGCCGGTGTCGGGATCGATGACGCCGGCAATCGACAGCGACACGCAGGCGGGTGTGCCGCCGCTATTGTCGATGACGGATTTCAGGCCGGCGGCGAAGTCTTCGAAACTGGTCTTGGGCGTCGGGATACGCGGCACGGGCCGAATATCGTCGGGAGCGTAGGCAATAGCGCCCTTGATGGTCGTTCCGCCTATATCGAAGCAAACGATCATGATTCAGGCTCCGGAAGGGGTGGCATCGTGGATTTTTTCTGCACCGATCCATGTCGAATGCATCTGAAGGTCGGGCGTCAGCATGACGAAATCCGCATCGAAGCCGGGCAGGAGCTTACCCTTGCCGGAAGCGCCGATTGCATCGGCGGGATAGGTGGACGCCATTCTCAAGGCTTCTTCCAGCGGTGTGTCCAGCTTTTCATGCATGAAGCGGATGCAGGAGAGCATATCGATATCCGCTCCCGCCAGCGTGCCGTCGGCCAGCGTCAGCCTGCCGCCGTTGCGATAGACGCGCCTGCCGTTCAGTTCGAAACCGTCATCATCCGTGCCGATGGTGGACATGGCGTCGGTGACGAGGAAAATGCGCCCGGGATTATTCTTGGCGCGAAGCGCAATGCCGATCGCTGCAGGATCGACATGGAAGCCGTCAGCGATCAGTCCGCAATCCAGCTTGCCGTTCGAAAGTGCCGCACCCACCAGTCCCGGCTCGCGATGGCCGAGCGGGCTCATAGCGTTGAAGAGATGTGTCACCATGGATGCGCCTGCCTCGGCATAGGCCGTCGCCACGCCAAGGCCCACATCGGTATGGCCGAGGCTGACGACGATGCCGGCTTTGTGCAGCGCTGTGACCTGCGCTTCGGTTACGTTTTCCGGGGCGATGGTTGTCAGCACGAAAGGAAGCTTCGCCTTGCAGTCCGTCAGAACCGCAAGATCGGCCGTTTCCATCTTTCGGATCAGCGCCGGATCATGGGTGCCCTTGCGTGCGACGGAAAGATGCGGCCCTTCGAAGTGCAGGCCGAGAAAGCCGGGCACCCCTGCCTTGTGGGCGGCGATGCCGGCTTCGGCGGCTTTGGTTGTGATATCCGGCCGGTCGGTGATGAGCGTGACCATCAGCGCCGTAGTACCGAATTGCGCATGGGCCGAGCAGATGCGGGCGATGCCTTCCACATCCGGCTCGTTATTGAACATCACGCCGCCGCCGCCATTGACCTGAAGGTCGATGAAGCCTGGCGCAATGAGCAGTCCTTCCGCATCGATGATTTCGGCGTCTGCGGGCACGGACATGCGGTCGATGATGTCGGCAATGTGGCCATCGCCGGTCACGAGCGCTTTGCCATCGTGCCACGCGGCGCCATCGAAAATGCGGGCGCCGACAAATGCCTTGCTGCTGCTCATTGGGTTTCCGTCACCTTCTTCAATGCCACGGGCGCATCCGGGTTGAAGCCGCGGGCGCGCGACAATTGCTCGATGAAGCCGTAAAACGGCGCGATCAGCAACAGGGCGTCGGTCAGCGGGTGATTGGTTTCCACAAACGGCAGGGGCTTGGCCGGGCTGCCTTTTGCGGAGGTGACGAAAACACTTGCGCCCTTACCGGCGAGACCGGCCGCGATATCCGTCACGGAGGTTTCGGCGCGGTCACGCGCGGCAAAAGCGATGACGGGAAATTTCGGTGCGACCAGCGAAACGGGGCCGTGCATCACTTCCGCCGACGAATAGGCCTCCGCGTGGAGTTCGCAGGTCTCCTTGCATTTCAGCGCGGCTTCCGCGGCAATGGCCAGCGCCGGACCGCGGCCCAGCATATAGAGCGATTCCTCACCCTTGACCGCTTCGCCGATCTGGCTCCAGTCGAGCGCGATGGCCCTGGCGAAATTCTGCGGCAGGGCGCTGACGGCTTTGGCGAGCAGGCTGTCTTCCGTCCATTCGGCAAGGATTGCGAGGCCGGCGACGATGGAGTTGACGAAAGATTTGGTTGCGGCCACCGCTTTTTCAGGGCCCGCCTGGATATTGATGGCGTGATTGGCCGCATCGCCGAGCGGGGAGGGCAGGGTGTTGACAAGCGAGAAGGTGAGCGCGCCGCCCTTGCGAGCGCTTTCCGCCAGAGCGACGATGTCAGGGCTTTTACCGGATTGCGAGACGGCGAAGGCCGCCGCCCGGTCCAGCCGCAGTTTCGTCTGGTAGATGGAGGCGAGCGAGGGGCCGAGCGAAGCGACCGGAAGCCCGGTCTGCAATTCGATCGCATATTTCAGGAAATGCGCGGCGTGGTCCGAGGAGCCGCGTGCAATGGTGACGATAACGGCCGGATCACGGGCCTTCAGCCTGTCTCCGGCTTCGTGGAAGTCGGCATTGGCATTGTCCAGCAGGCGGGCGACTGCATCGGGAATCTCATCGATTTCCTGGCGCATCAGGGTTGTCATCGTTTCGTGTCCTTGATCAAGAGATTTGTCACTCAGGCCCCATCGTCAGTTCGGCGACGAGGTCATAGGCGTCGCTGCGGTACAGCGCGCGGGATATTTCCATGAGGCGCCCGCTTTCCAGATAGGCCATTCGCTGAACGGAAAGCGCTGCCGAGCCCGGCGGAACCCCGAGCAGCAATGTTTCCTCATCGGTGAGGTTACGGGCGGAGATGCGCTGAATGGCGCGCACCGGGCGAATGCCGTTTTTCTCAAGCTCCAGATAAAGCGAGTTTTCCACCAGTTGCGGGTCAGGCAGGATATCGCCCGGCAGGCTGGTAACTTCGAGTGCGATTGGCTGGTCATTGGCAAGACGCAGACGCGTGAGCCGCGCCACCATGGCGGATTGGGAAAGGCCGAGCGCCATCATCTCGTCGCCGGTCGGGTGGAACAGGCCTCTGTCCAGCCAGCGGGTGCTCGCCGTCATTCCACGCCGGCGCATGTCCTCGGTAAACGAGGTGAGTTTGGTCAGGGGCTGCTGCATGCGGGTGATGGGCTTGACGACGAAAGTACCCGAACCGTGCCGGCGAACGAGAAGACCGTCGCGGACGAGATCGTCCACCGCCTTGCGCACCGTGACGCGGCTGACGCAGGCGCTTTCGGCGATATCCCGCTCCGGCGGCAAGGCGTCGCCGTGCTTCAGGCGGCCGCCGTTGATGGCGTCTTCAATCGTCTGGCGCAGTTTCAGGTAAAGCGGGCCGCCGCCTGATTGCAGGTCGTCCAGATTAAGCGCTGCCCCGTTCATCCATAACCTCTGTCACGATCCATGTGGTCGGCGAAATGGCCGGCTCTGGCTATATCATATGCGGCGCAATCGGCAATACCAAAATAGAACCATTGCTAGATTTGTACGATTAATCGGTGGTTTTTTCGATATTTTGCCGGATAATAAGGCTGCATGCTTGATATTTTCGCATTAACCAAAAAAATTTTCTCGATAACGGAATTGCTCTGGACGATTGGCATTTTTTTGGTATTGTTTTTTGCGTCGGTGGTCGGCGGCGATCCGTTTCGCATCCGTCGCGCCGGGAAAATCGGTTTTCGACTCGCGGCAGCGTTTGCGAAATCGAATTTAGCTTGACCGTTGTGAAAATTAATTTCATCGTGGCAGGAAATTATCGCAGATAACTGGATGACCAGCACAGAAATGGTCGCTTCTGCGAAAATGAATTACGAATGAACAGGGAACAAAGTTCATGAAGGTGGGAATTATCGGACTCGGATTCCGTCTCGGTTATCTGGGCTACGTTTTTCATGAGATCGACAAGGATTTCGAGGTCGTCGGTTACGCCGATCCCGCGCCGGCGGGCCTGCCGGGCCTGCAGGAAAAGGGCATTTCGGCCGGCAAGGCTTACGATAGTCCCGAGGCGCTGATCGCAAACGAAAAATTCGATCTCTTGATGATCGGCTCACCGAACCACATGCATCTGGAGCATATCCGTATCGGGCTTGAGGCCGGCTGCACCATCTTCTCGGAAAAACCCATCGTCGTCAGCATCGAGGAAAGTCTTGAGCTCGCCCGGCTGCTCAACAAGCACGGGCATGAGCGGCTGCTCGTCGGTCTGGTTTTGCGTTATTCCCCGCTCTACCGCGATCTGCGCGCCGCACAGGCGGAAGGCAAGCTGGGCGATGTCGTTTCCATCGAGGCCTCGGAGCATATCCCGCCCTATCACGGCGCATTCTTCATGCGCGACTGGCGGCGTTACAAGAATTATTCCGGCTCCTTCATGCTGGAAAAATGCTGCCACGACCTCGATCTCTATAATGGCGTGGTCGGTGCGCGGCCGCGTTTCGTCTCGAGCTTCGGCGGGCGCAAGAGCTTCACGCCGGCAAACGCGCCGCAGCATGACGGCATCAACGACATGGAGGTGTACCATCGCAAGCCGAGCGGCTGGATGGGTTCCGACAAGGTCTTCGACAGCGACGGCGACATCATCGATTACCAGACGGCGATCGTGGAATATGAGAACGGCGCATCGCTCGCTTTCCATACCAATCTCAACGTTCCCGACGATTTCCGCCGTTTCTGCGTCATCGGCGCCAAGGGCATGGCCGAGGGCGATTTTGTGCGCGGCTTCCTGAACGTGCACAATGCCCGGACAAATGAAAAGACCGTGGCCAAGACCTATTCGGCGGCAACCGCGCTCTCGCAGCATTATGGCGCGGACGAGCAGATGGCCGAGGACGTTATCGCCCATATCGTCAAGGGTGCGGCCCTTCCGGTTTCCGCGCTCGATGCGATCGAGGCCGGTATTCTGGCGCTTGCCATGGATGAAGCGCGCCATGGCCGTAAAGTGATCGATCTCAAGCCGGTGTGGGAGGAATACGATCTGGCGCTGCACGGGCAGCCGAAATCCCCCGCTGTGAAATCGGCTTGAGGGGGGTGGGCAATGGATGCAAAACGTAGTGCAGTCGTCTTCGCCTGGTTTCTTCTTCTGCCGGCGCTTTTATATATCACGCTAATCGTTGCCTACCCGCTCGTGGATACGTTTATCCTGTCGTTCACCGATGCATCGCTTAAAAAAGTGACGAATTGGGTCGGCTTCATCAACTACGAGAAGATTTTCAACGCGACGTTTGCCGATGTCATCACGCGGACCTTTATCTGGACGTTCTTTTCCGTCTCGATAAAGATGATCATCGGCACATTCGGTGCGGTCTTGCTGAATTCGGCCGTGCCCGGCCGGGCGCTGTTCCGTATCCTGACCATGCCGCCATGGATCGTGCCGATGGCTATCGGCATCTTCATGTGGGGCTGGATGTATAACGGCCAGTTCGGCATGATTTCCGGGGTGCTCCAGAACCTCGGCCTGGTGGATGGCCCGGTTGCGTTCCTTGCCTATGGCAACACGGCCTTCTGGGCGACGGTCGTCACCGATGTCTGGATTGGTGTGCCGATGGTGACGCTCTATTTGCTGGCCGCCATCCAGTCCATTCCGCAGGACCTCTACGAGGCGGCGTGGACCGATGGCGCCAGCCGCGCCTACCGCTTTCGCCGTATCACCCTGCCTCTGATGCTGCCCGCCATGATCACCATGTCGGTCCTGTCACTGATTTCGACCTTCAATTCTTTCGATATCATCTGGATTCTTACGCGTGGTGGTCCAAACGGCGAAACCACGACAATGATCATCGATACCTACAAGACGGCGATAGGAGCTTACAAATATGGTGAAGGTGCCGCGCGCGCCGTGCTGATCTGCATCTTCCTGTCGATCTTCACCTTCTTTTATTTCCGCATCACCAGCCGTATCTCGCAGGAGGCCAGCCGATGACCGACAAAAATGCGATGATCAACCGCTACAGGTGGTATGAGGTTGTCGGGATTTATTGCGGCGTCGCCGTGTTCCTAACCTTCGTGCTGGCGCCCTTTGTGGAAGGCTTTCTGGTTTCGCTGAAACCGCTCAGCCTGCTGTTTTCGTCCCCTTATAAGTTTTGGCCCGAGAACGGCTCCTTCGAGGCCTACCGGACGATGTGGGTCAGCGTGCCTGGCTTTGCGCTTTATATTTTCAACTCCTTTTTCATCGCGGGGAGCATTACGCTCATCGTTCTTGCACTCGTGATACCCGCTTCATACGCGTTTGCCCGCTTTAACTTCAAAGGCGCGGGTTTGCTATTGGGAATATTTCTTGCTGTTAAGATGTTCTCGGGAGCCGTGCTGCTTATTCCATTGTTTCGCCTCATGCGATCCATTGGCGTATTGAATACCTATTTCGCGATGATCATTCCCGGAGTCGCTTTTATAATTCCAACTGGCATCCTGCTCCTCGTGACCTATATGCGCCGCATACCCCGAGAGCTGGAGGAGGCGGCTTATGTCGATGGTGCAAGCAGGCTTTACACCCTGCGTCGGGTTGTCCTGCCCATAGCAACGCCCGGCATAGCGGTCGTCGCAATCTCATCGTTTATCGAGGCCTATGCGCAGCAATTCATCTACGCGCTGACGTTCAATTCCAAGACCGAATATATGCCGCTGCCCGTGGGCCTGTTTGCCTATTTCGGCCGGCAAGAAGTCGTCTGGAACGAACTTATGGCAGCGAGCTTCGTCGGTATCGCGCCAGCGATGATCGCGATTTTCCTGATGCAACGATATCTCGTCGGCGGGCTAACCGCAGGCGCGGTGAAATAATCAATAACCGGAACGACCACCAAAACGGGAGACTACCTATGGCACTGAAACATTACGGATTGGCGCTATGCGCTTTCGCATTTGCCGGTTCCACCGCCCTTACGACGGTGACGGCGCATGCCGCCGACAAGGAGATCAGCTGGATCTATTGCGGCGACAAGATGGATCCCATCCATGAAAAATACATCAAGGAATGGGAAGGCAAGAACGCAGGCTTCAAGGTCGTGCCTGAGGTCGTCGGCTGGGAGCAGTGCCAGGACAAGGCTACAACGCTCGCTGCCGCCGGCACCCCGGTCGCCATGGCCTATGTCGGTTCGCGCACGCTGAAGCAGTTCGCGCAGAACGATCTCATCGTTCCGGTGCCGATGACTGAAGACGAAAAGAAGAGCTACTACCCCAACATCGTTGACACCGTGACCTTCGAGGACACGCAGTGGGGCGTGCCGGTCGCCTTCTCGACCAAGGCGCTTTACTGGAACAAGGACCTTTTCAAGCAGGCGGGTCTCGATCCGGAAACGCCGCCGAAGACCTGGGCCGAAGAGATCGCGTTTGCCAAGCAGATCAAGGAAAAGACGGGCATCGCCGGTTACGGCCTGCCGGCCAAGACCTTCGACAATACCATGCACCAGTTCATGCACTGGGTTTACACCAACAACGGCAAGGTGATCGACGGCGACAAGATCACCGTCGACAGCCCGCAGGTTGTTGCAGCGCTGAAGGCCTATAAGGACATCACGCCCTATTCCGTCGAAGGCCCGACGGCCTATGAGCAGAACGAAATCCGCGCCATCTTCCTCGATGGCAAGGTCGGCATGATCCAGGCCGGTTCGGGCGCCGCCACGCGCCTGCAGGAAACCAAAATCAACTGGGGCATCGCCACGCTGCCGCTCGGCCCGGAAGCAAAGGGCCCCGGCACGCTGCTCATCACCGACAGCCTTGCGATCTTCAAGGGAACCGGCGTGGAAGAAAAGGCGACCGAATTCGCCAAATTCATCACCTCCCCCGGCCCGCAGGGCGAATACGAACTGCAGGGCGGCGCGGGCCTCACCCCGCTGCGTCCGTCGCCGAAGGTCGATGAATTCATCGCCAAGGATCCCTTCTGGAAGCCGCTGATCGACGGTATCGCCTATGGTGGTCCCGAGCCGCTCTTCACGGACTACAAGGGCTTCCAGGACACGATGATCGAAATGGTGCAGTCTGTCGTCACTGGCAAGGCAACACCGGAAGATGCCGCGAAGAAAGCGGCTTCGGCTCTCGAGCAGTATAAATAATCTTTCATGAGCACGGATGCGGGCGCTGGCCGTCCGCATCCGGCAAGTTTCGCCGTGGGAATGCCTTGCGTCTTCCGGGATGCTCTTTCCCCCTGTTTTCAACGGTTCCGATTCCGTGTGGCTTTGCCCCTGTTTCGGAACATCTCTGAACGTGGCCAGATGTCGGCCGCTGACGGGAGAGGCAAGTCTTGGGTCAGCTTTATCTCAACAACGTCCGCAAGAACTATGGACATTTCGAAGTCATCAAGGGCGTTCAGCTCGACATCAGGGATGGCGAGTTCGTCGTTTTTGTCGGCCCCTCGGGATGCGGCAAATCCACATTGCTGCGCATGATCGCCGGCCTTGAGGATATTTCCGCTGGCGACGTCGTCATTAACGGCGTGAAGGTCAATGACTTGCCGCCGGTCAAACGCGGCATCGCCATGGTTTTCCAGTCCTATGCGCTCTACCCGCACATGACGGTTTTTGAAAACATCGCTTTTCCGCTGCGCGTCGAGAAGATGGAGGGGGACAAGATCAAGCAGAAGGTCGAGGGCGTCGCCAAGATTCTCCAGCTCGATCAGCGTCTGCAGCAGCGCCCGGGCATGTTGTCCGGCGGTCAGCGCCAGCGCGTGGCGATCGGCCGCGCCATCGTTCGCGAGCCGAAAATATTCCTGTTCGACGAGCCGCTTTCCAACCTCGATGCAGCACTTCGCGCCGATATGCGCATCGAACTCACCAATCTTCACCGGACGCTGAAGGCGACGATGATCTATGTCACCCACGATCAGGTGGAAGCCATGACCATGGCCGACCGTATCGTGGTGTTGAATGCCGGCGAAATCGCCCAGGTCGGTGCGCCGCTCGAGCTTTATCACAAGCCGGCTAACCTCTTCGTGGCAGGTTTCATCGGCAACCCGAAAATGAATTTCCTGAAGGTCACGTGCAAATCCGTCAGCGCCGAGGGTGTGACGGTGGAATATGAGGGCCAGACGATCACCGTGCCGGTGGAGCCCCGCGCCGGTCTTGAAGGCAAGCAGCTGACGCTCGGCATCCGCCCGGAACATACCGGCCTCGAAACGGCCGACCTCAATGTCACGGTCGCGCCCAGCGTGATCGAGCGGCTCGGGGTCAATACCATCGCCTATGGCGTCGCGCCGACGGGTGAGAATTATTGCGCGCTGCTTTCCGGCTCCGCACCTGTGGTCGTGGACGAGCCCATCGTCACCGGTATCAAGGCATCGGATTGCCATCTGTTTGACGAAAGCGGCATTGCGCTCGAGCGGCGCGTCGATCTTTCAGTCCTCAAGCTGATCCAATAAGGCGCAGGAGCCGGGCCATGTTATCTGTTTTTCCATGCCCGGCTGTTCCTGACGCGATCCGTCTCCGGCATTTTTCCACCCCTTCCAGACGAAAAAACAACGCCGGGCTTTCGGCCCGGCGTGCGAAGCTTTTCCAGATGTCCGCTGGATCACGGCATGGGGTTGGGCATGTAGCCGGTGAAACCGCTGATCTTCCAGCGTCCCTGATGCAGCCGGCAATAATAGAGCGTCTGCCATTTCATGACGTCGAAGCTGCCATCGGCCTTGCGAAGCCCACCGTCGAACTTCTTGCGCACCAGCGCGGTCTCACCTTCCACTTCGATTTCTTCCAGCGTGGTGGTCGCAAAGATCGCATCGCGCGGGTTATCTGCGAATTGCTGGGTTTGAAAATCCTGCGCCTGCCGCAGCCACTCGTCGCGATAGGCGCTGAGCGAAGGGAACGACAGGCGCCAATTGTCCGGGTTCGCATCCCGGTTGGCGTTGATGCCGAGAAAGCCGTCCTCGACGAAATCGTCCGCGACCTTCGACCAGTCGGCGGCAAGGAAAGCGTCGATGTCCCGCGTTACCAGCATCTCCCAGATGGAATGGCGGGCGATGTCTGTTTCGGGAAAGGGGTTTTTGAAGGGATCACGCATGGTTTCGGTCCATTATTGAAATTATTTTCAAGATTTGGAGATTTCTCTGGTGTTGATTGTTGGCATATGCTCATCTCTCAATCAACAGAGAAAATAATTTTCAAATCAAAGGTGCGCGCGGTGTCGTCAGCAAGACGAAACATCCTCGATTCATGGATCTATGCGGTTGACGGGCGCGCTTTCTTAGGGTGCATCGGAAACGGGGCCAAGCCTTAAGTTTTGGCGGAACGGAGACCCGGTGAACATGGATATTTTCGCAAAAATACAGGAAGACAGGGGACAATTCTCGCAGTCGGAGCGGCGGATTGCCGATATTCTGGTTTCGGACTTCGAATTCGCCGTCAATGCCTCGATCATCGAGCTGGCGGCCCGCGCCGAAGTGTCGCCGCCGACCGTGACGCGGTTCTGCCGTCGGCTGGGGTGCCAGAGCTTTTCGGATTTCAAGGTCAGCCTCGCCAAGACGGCCTATGTGGGTATTCGATACCTCACCTCCGAACCCTCCAGCACCGGTCCCTCGGATGTGGCGGAAGAGGTGCTCGCCAAGGCACAGGAAGCGCTTTTCCTGTTGCACAGGACGCTCGATCCCGCCCTTGCCGATGAAGCGGCGATCAGGATCGCCAATAGCGGCATGATCTATGCCTTCGGCGCAGGCGGCAATTCCTCGATGATCGCTTCGGAAATCCAGAACCGGCTGTTCCGCCTGGGCCTGCGTGTTTCGACCAGTGCCGATCACAGCATGCAGCTGATGATGACGGCTGCGGCGCGCAAGGAAGATGTCATCATCGGTTCGTCCTTTTCCGGCCGCAACATGGAACTGGTGAAATGTTTCAGGCTGGCGCGGGAAATGGGGGTCACCACCATTGCGCTCACCCAGAGCGACACGCCTGTTGCCGCGGCCGCCGACATGGTGGTGGCGGTCAATGTGCCCGAGGGAAACAATATCTTCCGCCCCACCTCATCGCGCTACGCCTATCTGGCCGCCGTCGATGTTCTGGCGACGCTTGCTGCCTATCATCAACGGCAACGATCGATGGTGACGTTGCGTCATATCAAGCAGCAGCTCGTGGAACATCGTGACCCGGATGATAAGCAATTGCTCGGTGACTGAGGCGGGCTGACGAAAAACACAGGCTGCGTTGCCTGAGACCCGCTTTGTGGCGGGTCGGAAAGCTTCAAGGGAGTTGTAGGAGATGAAGGACAGGAAAGACCAGCTCGCCGTCGTTACCGGCGCGGCAGGTGATATTGGCCGGGCAATTGCCACGGCGCTCGCTGAAAGCCATGCAAAGGTCGTGTTGGTCGATATCGATCCCGACGCCCTTTCGAGCGCGCTATCCCTGCTTTCCAGTCCCCGCTTCGTTGCGAAAACCTGCGATGTCACCGATCCGCAGGACCTTGCGAGGCTGGCCGCCGAGGTCGCGGAGCTGGGCGATGTTGTTACCCTCGTCAACAATGCGGGCGCGGCAAGAGCGGTCAGCCTGCACGACACGACCGCCGATATATGGCGCAGGGACAATGCCCTCAATCTGGAAGCGCCGTTTCTCTGCTTCAGGGCTTTCGAAGAGGCGTTGAAGCGGACCCAGGGGTCGGTGGTCAATATCACGTCCGTCAACGGCATGGCGGTGTTCGGCCATCCGGCCTATAGCGCCGCAAAGGCCGGGCTGATCCATCTGACCAAGCTGATCGCCGTGGAATATGGCAAATTCGGCATCCGTTCCAATGCCGTTGCGCCGGGCACCGTGCGCACCCAGGCGTGGGAGGCGCGGGCCGCCGCCAATCCTCAGGTCTTCGAAGAGGCGAAGCACTGGTATCCGCTGCAACGCATCGTGAGGCCCGACGATGTGGCCAATGCCGTTGCCTTTCTGGCCGGCCCACAGGCGGAGGCGATCAGCGGCGTGTGCCTGCCGGTCGATTGCGGACTGACGGCGGGGCAGGCGCCGCTGGCCCGGACCTTCTCGCAATCCGAACATTACTGACCGAAGCCCTCCTGAGGGCTCAATGCGCAATAAAGGGGAGCATCATGGCGCTCGCACATTATCGTCTCGAAAATTCCTGGCATCCGCTCAAAGATTCCGCCTCCGGCGGTTTTACCTTTACCCTGGTCAATCTTTCCCGCGAGCCGCTGAAGGATTTTCGCATCGTCTACACGTCGTTGACGCGGACGGTAGACAAGCCCGCTTGCGACAATGCCGTTTACCTGCGCCGCAACGCCAATTTCCATGAGTTTGCACCGCCGCCGGGCTTCGTGCTCGAGCCGGGGAAATCCTGGCGCTTCACCGTCGATGGCCTGCTGCGGCCGGCCCGGCATCGCACGGATGGCGCGAAATCCGCCTATGTCAGCCTTGCCGATGGAACGCATCGCGCCGTCGATGTCGGTGACCTGATGCTGGATGGGCGTCATAGCGAGCCGGCGCCGGTGCTGCTTCCGGAAGGCAAGCTCGATCTGCCCTTTTCCATCCAGCCCTGGCCCGCTGAAATCGACGCCGAACCGGGCGACGGTTTTCCCGTCGCGCTCTTCCCGGCGGAAGATGCGGGTGCAGAAGAAGTGCTTGCGGTGGAAACCGTGCTTTCGCTGTTCCGCCGGCTCTTTGCCGTCGGGCACGTGCCCTTTAGCCTTGCGCCGGTTCATGAGGGAAAACCGCTTCGCTTCAAGCGGCACAGCGGGCTGGAAGCGGAAGGTTATCGCCTCACTTTTTCAAAAGAAGCGGTGGTCGTGGAATATTCGGCCGCTGCCGGTCTGCAATATGGCCTGACGGTTCTGGCGCAGCTGCTGCATGGCGCGCGCATCGATCCTCAATTCCGCTTCCCGGCCTCCGGCGCCATCAGCGATGCACCCCGTTATAGCTGGCGCGGCTGCCATCTCGATGTCTCCCGGCAATTCTATCCGACAGGCGATGTCCTGCGGCTTATCGATATTCTCGCATGGCTGCGCATGAACCGCTTCCATTGGCACCTGACGGATGACGAGGCATGGCGGCTCGAAATCAAGGCCTATCCGCTGCTGACCACCGTTGGCGCAACGCGCGGCCCGGATGCGCCGCTTCTGCCGCAGCTCGGTAACGGGGCTGAGCCGGTGTCGGGCTATTACACACAGGATGAGGTGCGCATGGTCGTTGCGCATGCGGCGGCATTGAACGTCGAAATCGTGCCGGAAGTCGATATTCCCGGCCACAGCACGGCGGCTCTCGTGGCCTATCCGGAGCTGACGGACGGGCAGGAAGCGCCGGACAGCTACCGCTCTGTGCAGGGATACCCGAACAATGCGCTTAACCCGGCCATCGAACCGACCTATGAATTCCTCGGCAAGATATTCGACGAGATGGTGGAGCTGTTCCCGTCGCGGCTGATCCATATTGGCGGCGATGAGGTTGCGGATGGGTCGTGGCTGGCCTCGCCGCTTGCCAAGGCGCTGATGGAAAAGGAAGGGCTCGACGGCACCTTCGGTATCCAGTCCTATTTCATGAAGCGCATTCAGGGGATGCTGCATGAGCGCGGTCGCCAGCTTGCGGGCTGGGATGAGGTTTCCCACGGTGGTGGCGTCGATCCTGCCGGAACGTTGCTGATGGCATGGCAGAAGCCGGAAGTCGGGCTTGAGCTTGCACGCCAAGGCTATGACGTGGTGATGACGCCGGGTCAGGCCTATTATCTCGACATGGTGCAGGATGAAGCATGGCAGGAGCCGGGCGCAAGCTGGGCCGGCACCGTTCCGCCTTCGCATACTTATGCCTATGAGGCTGTCGGCGAATTTCCCGAGGAGTTGAAGGAGCGGATGAAGGGCGTTCAGGCCTGCATCTGGTCCGAACATTTCCTCAATCGCGCCTATTTCAACCATCTGGTTTTCCCCCGTCTGCCGGCGATTGCCGAGGCGGCGTGGACGCCAAAGGCGCAAAAGGACTGGCTGCGTTTTGCGGCCATCGTCCCCTTGAGCCCGATCTATTGAGGGGGAAACCGACATGCGTATTGCCGTGGGTGGAATTCATACCGAATGCAGCACCTATTCCCCGGTGCTGATGGGCGAGCAGGATTTTCGCGTCTTTCGCGGCGCGGAACTGCTGGAGGCCGAGTATTTCAATTTCCTCGGTGAAGGCGGGGTGGACGTGTTGCCGCTTCTGCATGCGCGGGCGGTACCGGGCGGCCCGGTGTCGCGCGTGGCCTATGAGGCGTTCAAGGCGGAGTTTCTCGAACGCCTTAAGGCCTGCCCGCCGCTGGACGGGCTTTATCTCGCCATGCATGGCGCGATGAATGTCGAAGGCATGGACGATGCGGAAGGTGACTGGATTTCCAGCGCCCGCGCCGTCGTCGGGCCGGATGTCGTGGTCTCTGCGAGCTATGACTTGCATGGCAATGTCAGCCAGACGATCATCGATCAGCTCGACATATTTGCCGGCTACCGAACTGCGCCGCATATCGATGTGCGCGAGACGATGGTGCGGGCGTGGACAATGCTGCTGAAGGCCCTGAAGACGGGCGAAAAGCCCGGCGTCGCCTGGGCGAAAATTCCGGTTCTACTGCCGGGGGAGAAGACCTCCACGGAAGACGAACCCACTAAAAGCCTTTATGCGGTTTTGCCGGATCACGATGCGCGGCCCGGCATTTGGGATGCGAATTTCATGATCGGCTACGTCTGGGCGGACGAACCCCGGGCGACGGCCTGCGCCGTGGTGACGGGAACGGACAAAGCGGCCGCACAGGCGGTCGCGACCGAGATCGCGCAATCCTACTGGAATGCCCGGCAGGATTTTCGTTTCGGCCCCGTGACCGAGCCGCTCGAGGCCATTCTGGATATCGCCGAAAAAACGGCAACGCTGCCAATCATCTTGGCCGACTCCGGCGATAACCCGACCGGCGGTGGGGTTGGCGATCGCGCCGATGTTCTGGCTGCGCTGATTGCGCGCAACTGGCAGGGCGCGTTGCTGGGCGGCATCACCGACAGGCCGGCGGTCGAAGCCTGTTTTGCGGCCGGCGAAGGTGCTGCGCTTTCCCTGAAGATCGGCGGCAGTCTCGATCCGCAGAGCCCGTCCGTGACCGTCGAGGCCCGTCTTGTGAAACTGGACGATCCAGGTGCTGCTGACCAGCGGCAGGCAGTAGTCGCCATCGGCGGCATCACGGTCATTCTGGCGGCGCGGCGCAGGCCCTATCACATGATTTCCGATTTCACCCGTCTCGGCTTTAATCCAAAGGAGGTGCGGCTGCTGGTCGTCAAGTCCGGTTATCTTTCACCGGAGCTTGCGCCTATCGCCAATCCCAACCTCATGGCGCTGACGGAAGGGGTCATCAATCAGGATATCGAAAACCTTCCCAATCGCCGCCGGGACGGCGATTTTTACCCATGGAAGCCGCATTTCGATTATACCCCTCAGCCCATCCTTTCGGCCCGCTGGCGATGACAGCGGTCCGGTAGCTTTTACCCAGCGATCCGGCGGTGCCGGATCATCTCAGGCGAATATCCATGCCGTCGGCTCTTTCCATCGTCATCAACAATCCGTCGATCCGCATCGGGGCGCTCGCCATCCTGTTCTTCGGGTTCTCGAATGCGGCGACCGCCCCCTATCAGGCGGTCATCGGCATTCGCGAAATAGGACTGAGCAACAGCGTCTATTCGCTGTTGATGCTGTTTGCTGCCGTCATCAATGTCAGCGCCAGCGTTTTGATGGGCATTGTCGCAGACAGGCTGGGTGAATATCGCAAGCCAATGCTCTATATCGCGCTCTTTGGCGTCAGCGGTTATCTGCTGGTCTATCTGGCCGGCAACGCCACCGCCTTCGTCGCTGCAAAGCTGGTGCTTCTGCCGATTTTCGGAGCGATGAATTCGTTGATCTTCGCCCATGTGCGCGCCGATGCGCGCAACCTTTCGACGGGTGAGATGATCGCGGTGAATTCGATCATGCGGGCAACCATCTCGCTTTCCTGGGTGCTGGTGCCGGGCATTGTCGGTGTTTTTCTGGTGAATTCCGGCAATATGCTGATGGCGTTCCTGTTTTCGGGCATCTGCGCGCTTGTCTGCTTTCTACTCGTCGCCTTCTGCCTGCCGCGGGCCGCCACGCCGGCATCGGCAAATACTGAAGCGCGGTTTGGCCTGCGCGCCTCGCTTGCGGAAATCGGATCACGGCGGGTGCTGCTCCGGATCATCGCCATTGCGCTCATCTGCTCGATGCTGCATCTCAACGATTCCGTGCGCTCGCTCATCATAACCGGACAGGCCAGGGGCACGGTGGCGGATATCGGCATTGTTGCGGGTATCGTCGCTGCGCTGGAAATCGTCTTCATTCTCCTGTGGGGCTGGATCGAGAAGAAGGTTCCACAGACACTGACACTTGCGGCGGGAGCGGGGCTTTACGCCATCTATCTCATTTTGCAGGGGCTTGCTTCAGCGCCGTGGCATATCTACGCCCAGACGGTCATCAGTGCGCTGGGCGCCGCCGCGATCATCAGCATTCCAATTACCTATCTGCAGGAACTGATCGCAGACCGGCCGGGACTCGGAAGCTCGCTGATCGCCGTCAACATCTTCCTCGGCGCTGGTCTCGGTGCGCTGATTTTTGCCGTTGGTACCCTGGTCTCCGGCTATTCGGGAACTTCCATATTGGGGGCGATCGTGGGGCTCGGCGGCGTTTATATGCTTTACGCGCTTGATGGAAAGGGCCGCCGCAGGTAACGGCCACTCAAATGAAAGAGGTTACGATGATTCTCGAAATTTGCGTGGACGATGTCGCCGGTCTGGAAGCGGCGGTCAGCGGCGGGGCTGATCGGATCGAGCTCTGTGCGGCGCTTTCGGGCGGCGGTGTGACGCCATCGGCGGGTTTCATGCAGCGCGCGGCGGCGTGCGGGTTGCCGGTGAGCGTCATGATCAGGCCGCGCGCCGGTGATTTCGTGTTCACGCGCGACGAAGCGGATGTGATGAAACGCGATATCGACACGGCACGTGCCGCCGGTCTTTCCGGCGTGGTGCTCGGCGCATCGCGTGGCGATGGTTCACTAGATATTGGCTTGCTTGAAGAACTGCGCAGTCATGCCGACGGGCTGGATGTGACGCTGCACCGGGCCTTTGATGTCGTGCCTGATATGGACGAGGCCCTGGAAGCTGCCATCGCATTGGGGTTCCCAAGAATTCTCACCTCAGGCGGCGCGCGTTCGGCGATTGAAGGGATCGAGGCTTTGGCCCACCTGTCCGAGATGGCGGCAGGCCGGATCGTCATCATGCCCGGTGCCGGTGTGCGTCCGCAGAGCGTTCAGACCTTGCTGGATCGCTTTCCGATCACGGAAATCCACGCATCCTGTTCCGCCGTTCCATCCTATGATCCGGAAAGCAGGGTGGCGAAGCTCGGTTTCACCGGCGCAGGGCGCAAGGTTACCGATGAGGCGGCGGTTCGCGAGTTGAAGACGATCCTCACCGCTCATCGTAAAGATGGCGCAGCGCTCTAGCCGTTCCGGCCGCGCCATCGAGATCGAGCGTGATCGTGCCGGGCGCCGGCAGGGACAATGCGGCCTTGATGGCATCGGCCATCGCTTGCGCCGAAATATCCTTCTCCTCCAGCACATGCGCCAGCCCCAGCCGCGCCAGCCGTTCGGCGCGGGCGCTCTGTTCGGTTTCGCCCCCGGCTGCGAAGGGGATCAGAAGCGAGCGGCATTTTGCCTGAAGAATATCGCAGACGGTGTTGTAACCGGCCTGTGAAATCGAAAGCCGCGCGCCGGCGAGCAAACTTGCGAAATCCTTGCGGAAACGGAAGACGGACACATTGCCCGCCGCCCGCGCCGAGATCGCATCGAAATCCGCCTGCGGCATGTTTGGACCGGTCACGAGGCACCAGCTCTTGATGCCATCCAGTAGGGGGGCAGCCTCGAGAGCAGCCCGTATGAGTGCGGCCCCAACGGCGCCACCGCCTGCGGAAACCACGATATCAAATTTTTCCGCTGGTTCCGCCGGCGGAAGAGGGGCGACGAGGCCGGTATAGACGATGCGCTGGCTGATTTCGCCTGCGAGGGGAAACGTGTCTTCGAGCCGGGCGAAATCCGGATCGCCATGGACGAGCACCGCATCGAAATGTTTCTTCACCAGTGAAACGGTCTCTTCGTCCCGGCCCGGTTTGGTCTTTTCCTGCAAGATGTCGCGCAGCGACGCCATGACGAGCGGGCGCGGTTCGCTGTCTTCTATCTCATCGAGAAGCGGCAACAATTCGAAACGCACCTGCCTGCGGCCGAAGGGGAAGGCCTCGATGATAACGATATCGGGTTTGGCGCCGTGATAGGCCCCGATCAGCATGTCGGTTCTCAGCCTCTTGAAGTCGTCATCCACCGGTTTGCCGGAACTGTCGACCAAGCCGGCAAAACTGCCGTCGCTGACGGCGATGGGCGGCAATTCGACATGGCGGATGCCCTCGCCCGGAAAGCCCGGAACCGGCGTGCCGCCCGTGACCAGCACGACATCGAAACCGTTCGCCTGAAGGGCGTTGGCAATGCGGCTGGCGCGGGCGATATGGCCGATGCCGAGAAGGTGCTGGACGTAGAAGAAGACGCAGGGGCGTTTTTCCGTATCGGTCATGGCGTTTTTTCCCACTCGGTCTCGAACAGGGCCTTCAGCTCGACAATGCTGGTGCGATGGTCGAAGGCGGTGCGCACACGGTTTTCGGCGGCACTGCCAAGACGCTGGCGCAATTGCGGATCGGTGATGGCCGTGCGCAGGGCCTCTGCGAAGGCGGCCGGATTTTCCGGTTCCGTCAGCAAGCCGTTCTCGCCACTGACGAAGAACTCCGGAATGCCGGAAATATTGGTGGAGATGCAGGTCAGCGCCTGGCTCGCGGCCTCGACCAGCACATTTGGCAGGCCGTCGCGGTCGCCATCGCTGGTGATGCGGCAGGCAAGGGCGAAGAGGTCCGCTTCCCGGTAGTTCTCCAGCACCTGCTTCTGGTCCATGGCGCCGGTCCAGACGATCCTGTCGGCAACGCCGAGTTCGTCTGCAAGTTTCTTCAGGGAGGTCAGTTCATCGCCGCCGCCTATATGGGTGAAGCGCCAATGGATATCCTGCGACAGCGAGGCGAGCGCGCGCAGGAGAATATCGATGCCCTTTTTCTTGACCGCCCGGCCGACGCTCAAAATCCTCACCGGATCATCGGCATCTGAACCGTCTCTTGCCGGTCGTGGCGTTTCGAAATGCGGGAAACGGGTGAGATCGAGGCCGTGATAGCTCAGATGCACATTCTGCCTTGACCCGGAAAGGGTCTGCAGATGCTGGAAGCCGCCGGCAGTGCAGGTCACGGCCCACCGGGCGCTTTGCAGCTTGGCGGCAAGGTCGCGGTCGCTGGAGGTCCAGATGTCCTTGGCGTGGGCCGAAATCGTCCAGGGCGTGCCGGTAATGAGGTGGGTATAGGCGGCGACCGAGGCGGGTGTGTGGATGAAATGGACATGCAGCCATTCGGCATCCGCCGGCCATTCATGCGCGAGCACCGCAGCCTGCCCGAAACGGCGGAAGCGATTGCGGCTGAGATCATGCGGCAGGTCGGTGAAAAACCGGCGAAGCGCCTTGGTGAAGCCCGGCTTCCTGCGGCAGGCCCAAAGCGCCTTCAAAACCCGCAGCGGCTCCTCGTGCAGATATTCCGGAAGATATGTGACGGGTGCGCGAATTTCATCGTGAACGGGGTGGCGCTTCTTGTCCGTGGGCCGGCGCATCGACATGAGTTCGAGTTTCAGCCCTGCCTTTTCCAGCCCCAGAAGTTCCTGGGCGATGAAAGTCTCGGACAGGCGCGGATAGCCCTTGAGGAGCACCACGATTTTTTTTGTATCGGTCACGTTGCGCGTGTCTCTTTTGAAGCGGTGTTTGTCGGGGAATCGGTCACGCAGTCAGCGTGATCGGCGCCTTGTCGCCCTCGGACGGCAGCCATTCGGCTATCCGGCGCGATATGTTTTCCAGACCGTCCAGCTTCAGCCCGCGCGCATTGACGGAGGGCGGTGCGCGGTTCGGCAGCGCTTTCAGAGCAGCCGCCATTTTTGCCGGGTTCTCGGCATCTTCCGGCAGAAGCATGTCGAAAAGGCCAAGCTCCGAGGCACGGCTGGCGCGGATAAGCTGCTCTTCGCGCGGCACCGTACGCGGCACGACGAGGGCGGGTTTGTCGAAGGACAATATCTCGCAGACGGTGTTGTAACCGCCCATGGAGACGACGGCCTGCGCGCCAGCGACGAGGTCTTCCATGCGGTTGTCGAATTCGATGATTTCGATATGCGGAATATCGGCAACACTGCTCGTGAAGCGCTGGCGTTGATCCGCCGGCATATAGGGGCCGAGCACCACCAGCGCCTTGTGCGTCAGTTCGCTGTCATGGCGATAGGCGTTGATGACGTCGTCGATCAATTCGCTGCCATCGCCGCCGCCGCCGGTGGTGACGAGAAGGTAATCGCCTTCCGGCCGATGCGCTACGGTTTCGGCCTGCGTCTTCGATCTTTGCAGGAAACCGACGAAATCCATCTTGTCGCGAACGGTGTGCGGAACGTCGAGCCCCGTCAGCGGATCGTGGAAATCGGGTGGGCCATAAATCCAGACGTGGTCATAGAACTGGCCGATCTTGGTCATGACATTGTTGCGCTTCCACTCCGCTTCGAGCAGCTGCGGTGCATCCATGACATCGCGCAGGCCGATGACGAGCTTGGTGCCCTGTCCCTTGAGATAGGCGAGCGTTTCCTCCACCTCGCCGCGCAGGCCCATGGGCTCCTTGTCGACGATGAAGATATCCGGCTGGAAGCTTTCGGCGGTGTGGTAGATGATGGAGCGGCGCATCTTCAGCGTTTCCTGAAGATCGATATGCCTGTCCATGGACGTATATTCGCCGTTGCGCAGCTTGATGACGCTCGGGATTTTCACGAAATCGACGCGGGCGCGATAATCGAAAGCGCCGGCAATCGTCGCGCCTGAAATGATGAGGACGTTGAGGCCGCGATAATCCTCCACCAGAGCATGCGCGATGGTGCGACACCGCCGCAGATGCCCGAGCCCAAAGGAATCGTGGCTGTACATGAGGATACGCGCGTCGTTCAAACGGGAGGTCATGGGCCACACCTCTTTTTGCCTTTCACAAAAAAGGCGATGGCGAAAGGGCAGTTTATCAAAGGGTGTTCCATTTTATCTGAAGGGATCCGCAGCATCACGTAGTCCGTCGCCGAAGAAATTAAAGGCCAGAATGACGAGAACGACAGGGATCGTCGGGATGAGAAGCCATGGATATAGCGCAATGACGCTGACGCTGCGCGCCTCCGTGAGCAGAATTCCCCAACTTGTGATCGGTGGTCTGAGACCGAGGCCGAGGAAGCTCAGCGCGGTTTCGCCGAGAATCATGCCCGGTATCGTCAGGGTGGCGGATGCGATCAAGTGTGACATGAAGCCGGGAATAAGGTGTCTGCCGATGATGCGCGGCGTTCCGGCACCCATTAATTGTGCAGACAAAACATAGTCTTCTTCACGAAGCGCCAGAAGTTTTGAGCGCACGGCGCGCGCAAGGCCCGTCCAGTCCAGCATGCCGAGAATGATGGTGATGCCGAGATAGACGAGGATGGGGCTCCAGGTCACCGGCATGATCGCCGCAAGCGCCAGCCAGAGCGGAATGCTCGGGATGGATTGCAGCACCTCGATGATGCGCTGGACAATCAGATCGAAGGTGCCGCCGCGATAACCCGCCAGACCGCCGATCACAATGCCGAGAACGAAGCTCATGGCGACGCCGAGAAGGCCGATGGTCAGCGAAATGCGCGCGCCATAGATGATGCGGGACAGCACGTCACGGCCGAGACGATCCGTGCCGAGCAGGAACAATTCACCGCCCTCCGCCGGGCAGACGAGATGGGTTCTGCCCTCGAACATGCCCCAGAAGCGATAGGTATCGCCCTTGCAGAAGAAACGCAGCGGCTGGATATCCGTCGGCACATCCCGGTAGACCCGTCTCAGATTGTCCATATCGAGCGTCATCTCCCGGCCATAAACGAAGGGGCCAACAAATTTTCCGTCGTTGAACAGGTGAATGGCCTGCGGCGGGGCGTAGATATGTTCGATATTGCGGGTGTGGAGATTATAGGGTGCGAGGAATTCGCTGATCAGGATCGAAAGATAAAGCACCACCAGAAAGGCGCCGGACCACACCGCGATCTTGTGCTGACGGAACTGCCACCACATGAGACGCAGCTGTGAGGCCTTGCTGAAGGCCGCCATTCCTGACGTGTTGGGTTCGATCAGCGACGGGTCGAAGGGCGCGGTCGAGACGTAATGGGGCAGCGCTTCGCCGGGTTTCGGAATGGATGAAGTCATTTGACGTTACCACCTCCGAAGCGGATTCGCGGGTCGAGTATGGCAAGGGCGATATCCGACACCAGAACGCCGATCACCGTCAGGAATGCGAGGAACATCAGGAATGAGCCGGCGAGATACATGTCCTGGCTCTGCAACGCCCTGATGAGCATGGGACCGGTGGTTTCGAGCGACAGCACGACGGCGGTGATTTCCGCGCCTGAGATGATGGCGGGCAGGATCGAGCCGATGTCCGAGATGAAGAAATTCAGCGCCATGCGCAGCGGATATTTGGTGAGCACCTTGAAGGGGTGCAGCCCCTTGGCGCGGGCGGTCACCACATATTGTTTCTGCAATTCATCGAGCAGATTGGCGCGCAGACGACGGATCATGCCGGCCGTGCCCGCCGTTCCGATGATGAGGACGGGAATCCAGATATGTTCGAGGATCGACTTGAACTTCGCCCAGCTCATCGCCTGGTTCAGATATTCCCGGTCCATCAGGTGGCCGATGGAGATGCCGAACCAGATATTGGCGAAATACATCAGGATCAGCGCCAGCATGAAGTTGGGAATGGCGATGCCGAGCAGGCCGAGGAAGGTGAGCCCGTAATCGCCCCAGCTGTATTTATGCGTGGCGGAGTAGATGCCGATCGGGAAGGCGATAAGCCAGGTGACGATGATGGTGACGAAGGAGACCAGAACTGTCAGCCACAGGCGGTCTCCCACCACATCGCTGACCGGCAGCTGATATTCGAAAGAATAACCGAAATCGCCGACCAGCATCCCTGTCGCCCAGCGGAAATAGCGGATCGGGGCCGGCTGGTCGAAACCGTAGCGGACACGCAGCTCCTCGATTTCGGCAAGGTTTGCCGTCTCGCCCATGGCGCGCAGCTCGGCGACATAGCTTTCGAAATAATCGCCCGGCGGCAGCTCGATGATGGTGAAGACCAGCATCGAGATCAGGATCAGCGTGGGGATCATGACGAGGATGCGCTTGATTATATACCGCAGCATATCAGGCGTCTCCGTCATACCAGAAGGCATCCGGCATATAGACGCCGAGATAGGATGTGGGCTCGTAACCGAAAAGCGCCTTGTCCGGCACGTTTCGCATGCGTTTGACATGAACGACGGGTTGCAGCGCGCCGTTGACGATGCCGATGGAAAACACCTGCTGCGTATAAATACCCAGCATTTCCAGCCAGATGGCTTCACGCTCCTGTTCGGTAACGCTTCTGCGCCATTTTTTCAGGAGATCGAGCAGATGCGCCGCCTCCGGCAGATCGGGCTCCTTGCCCTCGCGGCCGCCGGAAAGATAGTGCACGCCCCAGACCGGCCATTGTAGCTGGTCGTCACCGGTGGGCGCGAGGCCGGAAGGCAGCATGTCGGGCGTCGGCACACCGTTGTCCATGCCCATCCATACCGACATCAGCACCTCGCCGCCCATAGCGCGCTTGCGGAAGACATCGCGCTGGGTGGGGCGGACGGAAACGGCAATGCCGATATGCCGCCAGTGATCCGTCACCAATTCCATCACGTCGGTTTCAAGCGTGCTTTCGCCTGTCGTTTCGACGATGATATAGGCCGGGCGGCCGTCCGGCAGGAGCCGAAGGCCGGCATTGTCCCGCTTGTCGAGACCGGCTTCATCGAGCAGCCTGTTGGCGGCCGCCCGGTCGAAAGCGCTCCAGGCGTCCGCAAATTCCTGCCGGTAAAGCGTGCTTTCCGGCAGAACGGTGTCGGCGCTTTCCTTTGCCAGCCCGTAAAAGCAGACCATGTTGATTTCGTGCCGGTTTATCGCGAGCGACAGCGCCCGGCGCACGCGCACGTCCTGAAAAGCGCTGCGCCAGACTGCGTCGGCACAGTTGAGGTTGGGCAGCAGCGCGATGCGCGAACCCTGAGAGCGCTTGTAGAGGTTCACCTTCAGGGGAAAGCGCTTTTCGGCATCCTTCAGAAAGGTGTAATCGGCGAAATCGAGGCCGAAATATTGCAGATCGCTATCGCCGGACGCCGTCTTGGCCGAGATGATGTCGGACGAAGTGACGTTGAGTAGGAAACGATCAAGATAGGGCAGTTGCAGGCCGTTTTCGTCGACCCGGTGATAATAGGGGTTACGCTCGAAGACGAATTGTTCGGCCGGCGGCGCGGTGGTGTTGCGCCAGGCATCCAGCGTCGGCAGATCGGGATTTTCGGGACGCACCTGCCGCGACATCTTGATATGCAGCCCGCTCCAGTCATCCGTCTTGTTTTTCTTGATCAGCTTGGCGAGCTTTTCCGCCGTCTGATATTTGACGTGGAACTGTTTCATATAGGCGGCGGGCAGGAACAGCCGCGCCGGTGAGGCCGCTGCGAGCTTCGCCAGAAAATCCGGGTTCGGACCATCCCAGGTATAGCGCACCGTCAGCCGGTCGATGACTTCGATAAGCGGCGGCTTGCTGTTGACCAGAAGTTCGATCGGCGGGCCGCCCTTGTGGATTTCCCTGTTGAGGGCAACGTCCTCCCAGAAATAACGGAAATCCTCGGAGGTGAAATCGCTGCCGTCGGACCATTTGTGGCCTTCGCGCAGCTTGAAGGTGAAGATGCGTTCTTCCTGAACGTCGTAGCTTTCGAGAATATCCGGATGAAGCTCGAATTTCTCGTCATAACCGACAAGGCGGGCATAGCTGCTGATCGGCATCAGGCGAATGTCGCGCTGGCCGCCAATGAGCATACGCACCGAGCCACCATGTTTTCCCGGCTCGCGGCCAAGCGCTTTCATGTCGATGACGCGCGGGTTTTTCGGCAGGCGTTCGGCCACCTCGGGCAATTCGCCCTTTTCCCGTTTTTCCTTGAAATAGGCGGGGTCGGTATAAGCGGCCCGCGCATAGGCCGGCAGGAAGACGGAGGCCAAGAGGGCAAGGGTGGTGCGACGCGTGATCAAGGGCGAAGCTCCCGGATATCGGCATTGCCGTTTGCAAGCACGAAATGGCCTTCGCCGAGATCGGCGGAGATCATGTCGCCATCACCCTCGTCGCGGAACTGTTTGCCCCAGTCGAATTTGCCCGTCGCGCTGATCTTGCCGATGGTGCGGAAATCGAGCGGGCGGTCGAGATCGGGGAAAGGCACGGCCGCCAGAAGGGATTTCGTATAGGGATGAACCGGAGAGCGCATCAGGATTTCGCGCGGCGCCAGCTCCACGATGCGGCCTTCGCACATCACGGCCACGCGGTCGGCCATATAGTCCACCACTGCGAGATTGTGGGAGATAAAGAGATAGGTCAGCCCGAGATCCTGCTGCAAATCCTTCAGCAGATTGAGGATCTGCGCCTGCACCGAGACATCGAGGGCGGAAACGGGTTCGTCGCAGATGAGAAGTTCGGGACCGAGCGCCAATGCCCTGGCGATGCCGATACGCTGCCTCTGTCCGCCCGAGAAACTGTGTGGGTAACGGTTGAGCGCGCTTTCTCCGAGCCCAATGGCCCTGACGAGATTGCGCACTTTTTCCGCGCGGTATTTCGCATCGCCACGTCCGTGGATTTCCAGCGGCTCGCTCAGGATGTTGCCCACGGTCATGCGTGGAGACAGCGACGATATCGGGTCCTGGAAGACCATCTGTATCTTCGACCGCAGCTCTTTCAGGTCTCCGTCCCTGGCATTGAGGACATCAATGTCGCCTTCAGGCCGGTGAAAGGTCACCGAGCCTTCATCCGGGCGAACGGCGCGCATGAGGATTTTGCTGACGGTGGTTTTGCCGCTGCCGCTTTCACCCACCAGCCCGAGGCATTCTCCGCGGCGAATTTCAAAACTGACGCTATTGACCGCCTTGGTGGCGTTGGCGTCGCCCTTGCGGAACCAGCTTGACTTCCGGGTCGTGAACGTCTTGCTGATATTGTCCACGGTCAGAAGCGGGCCGGGGGTCTTGTTCACCGCGGCGTTTTTTTTGCCGACGAGGCTTTCGTGGTCAATGTTGATTTCGCGAAGCGCCTTCAGCCTTTCGCCGGGCTTCATGTCGAAATGCGGCACGGCGGCCATCAGGCCCTTGAGATAGGGGTGGCTCGGCGACTTGAAAATGTCGTCGACCGTACCGGCCTCCATGATCTCGCCCTGATAGATCACGGCGACCTCGTCGGCGATATTGGCCACCACGCCGAGATCGTGGGTGATGAGCAGCATGCTCATGTTCAGGCGGCTCTGCAGATCGCGCAGCAGCTTGAGGATTTGCGCCTGTATGGTCACATCCAGCGCCGTCGTCGGCTCGTCGGCGATCAGAAGTGCGGGGCGACAGATCAACGCCATGGCGATCATGGCGCGCTGGCGCATGCCGCCCGACAGCTCGAAGGGATACATGTTTACGACCTTTTTGGGTTTGGAAAACCCCACGAGGTCGAGCGTTTCATGCATTTTTTCCGCACGTTCGGCCGGTGACAGGATGCTGTGAATCCTGAGCGCTTCGTCGATCTGGTTGCCGATGGTGTGCAGCGGCGAGAAAGACGTCATCGGCTCCTGAAAGATCAGGCCGATGCGATTTCCGCGTATCGAACGGATTTCCCGGCCGTCCTTCGGCAATTGCAGCAGATCGACAGGGCCGGCCGCGGCATTTTCCGGATCGGTGAACAGCACGCGGCCATTCACGCGTGCCGTCTTGGGATGGATGCCCATGATGGTCTGGCCGATGACGGATTTTCCCGAGCCGGACTCGCCGACGAGAGCCGTGACTTTTCCCGGAAGAATGCGAAGGCTCGCGCCCCTGACGGCATCTATGGTGCCGCCCATGAGAGAAAACGAGACCCGCAGATTTTCAATACGAAGCAAATCTGCGCCTGCGCTCATGCCAAAGGGTTCCTTGCCGTCTCTTTATCGTTGCCTTGTGACAATTTGCTCAGGAGGGCTTAAATCCACGTTATCGCAGGGTGTGTTGTCTGTCTATGCCTCTGAAACATCGAATTGTTTAGCGAATTCAAAGCCGGCTTCCGAAACACGACGGCTTGCCTGACGCCTTTTGTTTGGCGATATGTTAACGAGCGTTTCTGGATGAGGATCCATGTCCGACAAGAAATATTACGATGCCCAGCTGGATAAGGCCCGGCAGTTGCAAAATGGCGGTCAGTATGCGGAAGCCAATGCGCTTCTCTTATCGCTGGTTGCAGCAAAGGACGGCCACCTGATGGGTGAGCAAACGGTGCTCGGCCTGCCGCGCCGGCTGCACGCGGCACGGCTGCGCCTCGCCAAGGCCGAGGGCGATATGGTCGCGAAGATCGGTTATCAATATACGCTTGTTCCACCCCCACAGGTGCTGGAGAAATATGCGCGGTTTTCCACGGAAGAACGTCGCACGATCAGCCTCAAAAGCCGTGAAGATGTGCCAAGGCTCATCCACCAGATATGGATCGGGGAAAAAGCCCCGCCGGTATCGGTTGAGGCATGGGCCGCCCACGCTTCGAACCATGGTTACGACTATCGGCTCTGGCGGGAGGCCGATCTTGAGCGGGAAGGCGTGTTTTCGAACGGCGTCTTCAAAACCATGCTGGACAAGGGCGATTATCCGGGCGCGGTGGACGTGGCCCGTTATATTCTGCTGCAGCGGTTTGGCGGTATCTATCTCGATTGTGACTGGTATCCGGCGCGGGACGATGTGAGTTTCGATACATTCCTGCCTCTGGCGGGGCTGACGGCGTTTGACGAAAAAACGCCGCGGGACACGGGGCAGGGCAGCATGCTGCTTGCCAATTCCTTCATCGCTGCGCCCGCCGGACATCCGGTTTTCAGCAGGATGCTGGAAGCCTTTCCCGGGATTATCGAAGACATGCCGCGCGCGCCTGCCTGGTGGTCGACCGGCCCCTTGATCTTCACCATCATCGCCCGCGCGGGAAGTATCAGCCTTGCGCCGGCGGGGTTCGTTGCCGCGTCCCTTCCCGACCGCGCCCCTCTTGAGACCGTGGAAGCGGTCAGGCGGGAACTTTCCACCAAGGCGAGCGGGTTGCTGATCGCCTGGAAATCATGGTGAGATGTCGTCGACGAGGTCTTTCGAAGAACGCCAGCGGGCTGCGGGATGTTCGGTGGTTACCTCAAAAAGCCGCCGCAGAAAGCGCCAGACATTGTCGTCATGGACGAGATGGTGGGTGAGGATGCCGGTGGTGCCGCCGTTTTCGGCGGTCGCCAGGATGCGGGCGGCGGTCTCCGCAAAGAGCACGTCCTCGTTACGGCCACCGCGACTGCCGTGCCAGTCGATCACATCGACATGAGTGTTCAGGCAGGGCGGCAGGGTGCTTTTCTCCGGGCCGAAAACGGATAGGGCGCGATATCCGAGGCCCGCGAGTGCCTTCACGATACCGGCATCTATGCGGTTCCAAGGCGGCACGAGCATCGGCACCAAACGCCCGCCATGCAGGTCGTGCAATTTATCCAGTCCGGATTGCAATTCATCGAGAACGAGAGCCGGATCGCGATGCGATCCGAGTTCCTGTTTCTTTTCCTTCTCGCCGGCATAACTCGTATGGGACCAGCCATGCACGGCGACCTGGGCAATGTCCCACACATCCAGATGCCGTGCGAGCTTATCGGTCGTCATCTCGGGAATGACCGCGAGCGTGACCGGAGCGGAAAAGCCGCCGCAAAGATCGAGCAACGTGTCGAGCGCGGGCGTCGGCTCCACCGCATCGTCGTCCCGGAGCCAGAGATCGGCGGATATGCCGCGCCGCCCGCATTCGTCCAGTGCCGCAACGAGTTTTTCCAGACTCATGATCTTCGCGCCTTTGCTTGCAGCAGGATATGGTTCAGTTCTTTTGCGGCATTTTCCAGAGACCGTTCGTCCCTCACGAATTGCCGGGCCGCCTGTGCCAGTTCTTCGCGCTGTCTGTCGTCGCCGAGCAGGGTTTTAATCGCCTCGGCATAGGCGGCTCTATCATTTTCTGGTGTCAGTAATCCTGTGACGCCGGATTTTACCACCTCGGGGACGCCAGCCACTTCTTCGGCCACAACGGGCAGGCCGGCAGCCTGCGCTTCGAGATAGGCAAGACCATAGGCCTCGCCACGGCCCGGCCAGACATAGAGAGAGGCTTTTGAAAGGAGCATTGCGATCTCGGCTGCGGTTTTTTCCCCGTGCCAGACGAGACGGTGGTTGGGAAACGTTGTGAACATGGCTTCTACGGCCGTGCGTTCCGGTCCGTCGCCAACGATATCCAGCGTCCAGTCGAGATCCTGCGGCAACAGGGAGAGCGCTTCTGAAAGGGCGCGATAGCTGTCGAGCTTGTCACCTGCCCGCATCATGGCGATGGTGACGAGCCTTGCAGGTGTCGGCTGGGGCGTGTTCTTGAGAAAGGCTCTGGCATCGATGAAAGGCGGCAGCATGGCCCAGCGAAGGGTGGGCGAGGCCCGCACAAGCCCTTCACGATCCCGCGCGGTGAAGCAGATATTGATGGCGGCGGCGTTCAACGCGGCCAGCAACCCATCCTGAACCGTCTGCCATCCCATCCCATTCCGTTTCGGCGAATAAGATGCCTCGGCCGTGACATAGGGGATGCCGAAACGCTTCACCAGTTCCGGCCCGAGCAAGTCCGGAGCCTTGTAATAGGGGTGGTAACAAAACCAGAGATCCGGCACGCCATCCCGTCGCCAGCGCCGTGTGACGATCTCGATTTCGCGCTCGGCCTCATCGGCGACCAACGCCCTTGCCGGGTCATCGGGCTGTTTCAGGAAGCTGCGCAATTCCGAAGCGACGGAAAAATCGTGACCGCCCAACGTGATCGCCATCATCAGCAAACGGGCCATCAGCCGGTCACCGGAGGGAACGGGATGGTTGGGAGATTTGAGCGGCGCATAAAAGGCGATCTTCATGGCGACGGTTGTGCGTTGGCGGTGGCTAGGGCGTCAACCGGAATTTGAAAGGGCCGAGCCTTGACAGGTCCGTCATTCTTGCCCAACTGAAAGGCATCTTTTGCACATGCGCGGAGCGTGACACGCTTTGACTTCCCCAGACATTTCCCGGAACCTGCTTTCCAGCATTGAAAACAAAAGCGCCAAAGCGGGGGTGATAGGCCTCGGCTATGTCGGTCTGCCGCTTGCCATGACGATCGCCAGGGGCGGTTTCAAGGTTGTCGGTTTCGATATCGACCCCGGTAAAATTACTGCGATCGAGACCGGGCGCAGCTATATCGAGGCCGTTTCCGACGAGGTTCTGGCAAGTGTGAGACAGGATGACGGCTTTGTCGCCACCTCGGATTTCTCCAGGCTGGCCGAATGCGATGTCATTGCCATCTGCGTGCCGACGCCCCTAACGAAATATCGCGAGCCGGACCTTTCCTATGTCGAAAAAACCTGCCGCGATATTGCCGCTCATCTGCGCAAGGGACAGCTCGTGGTTCTGGAATCGACCACCTATCCCGGCACGACTGACGGGGTGGTAAAGACCATTCTGGAAAGCACGGGGCTTGTCTCCGGCCGTGATTTCTTCATCGGTTTTTCACCCGAACGGGAAGATCCCGGCAATCGCGATTTCGAGACCTCGACCATTCCGAAGGTTGTCGCTGGCGATGGCGAGGCGGCCGGAAAGCTGATGGCGGCATTTTACGGTTCGGTGGTCAAAAAGATCGTCCCCGTCTCGACAAATGCCACGGCCGAGGCGGTCAAGATCACCGAAAACGTCTTCCGTGCCGTCAATATTGCGCTCGTCAACGAACTCAAGGTCGTTTACGAGGCGATGGGTATCGACATATGGGAAGTGATCGATGCGGCGAAGACCAAGCCGTTCGGTTTCATGCCGTTTTATCCCGGCCCGGGCCTTGGCGGCCATTGTATACCGATCGATCCTTTCTACCTCACCTGGAAATCGCGCGAATATGAATTGCCGACGCGGTTCATCGAACTGGCCGGCGAGATCAATACCGGCATGCCGCGTCACGTCATCGGGCGGGTCGCGGAGGCGCTCGATATTCATTCCGGCAAGGCGCTCAGCCGCTCGAAGGTGCTGGTCGTCGGCCTCGCCTATAAAAAGAATGTGCCGGATATTCGCGAAAGCCCCTCTCTGAAGCTCATCGAGCTTATTCAGGAGCGTGGCGGCGAAGCGGCCTATTTCGATCCTCACGTAGCCGAAATCCCGAAAACCCGGGAATATAGCCACCTGATGGGCATGAAATCCGTGCCGTGGGACAGGCAGGCGATCGGCGCTTTCGACGCCGTTCTCGTTGCGACCGATCATGACAATGTGGATTATGCCGCTCTAAGCGAATGGGCGCCGCTTATCATCGACACGCGCAATGTTTTCGCGCGTCGGGATATAGCCGCAAAACACATCATCAAGGCCTGATAACATGAGCAGACTCGATAGTTTCATTCGCCGGCTGACCGCGCAGCGCGATATCCTCAACCATGTCGCAGCCGATCTCGATCTGCCGGATGAAGGCGCGCTTATGGAAATCGGCCTTGGCAATGGGCGCACCTTCAATCACTTGCGGGAATTGTTCCCCAACCGCCGCATCATCGCTTTCGACAGGGCCATGGGTGCGCATGCCTCCTCCGTTCCGGCACAGGAAGATCTGGTGATCGGTGAAATATCGCAAACCGCTCCGGCTTTCGTCGGCACGGAAGCGGCGTTCGTGCATGCCGATATCGGCACGGGCTATCCGGAAAAGGATGCGGTTACCCTCACATGGTTGCCCGATCTTGCGGCGGGCATGCTGGCGAAAGGCGGTCTCGCGGTCAGCGGTCTGCCTCTGGATCATCCCATGTTGAAGCCGCTGCCGGTGCCGGCAAGCGTGCCGACGGACCGCTATTTTCTCTATCGCAAGATTTAAGATCGGGCGCCCCACAGGTGTGTCGGGGCTATCTCATAAATAGCGCTCGCTCTCTTCTTTCGAAAGCAGGAAGACCTTCATTTGTGAGTTGCGGCCGCGGATGGCGATTTCTTCGCTTCTGAGATCGGCAATCTCCTGTCCCGCCTGAACGATGGCCGGTTCGGAAACAACGATGGCTGCACCGAATTCCTTGGCCTTGGATTCGAGCCTGCTTGCCACGTTGACGGTGTCGCCGATGGCCGTCAGGGTTTTGGCCGCGCCATATCCCATGACCCCGACGATGCTCGGACCGGAATGAATGCCGACGACGACTTCCAGACGGACGGCGAATTGTTTCTCCAGCCCCTCGTTCAGGATTGCTATATCCCGCAATATGGTCGCGGCCGCCTTCATGGCGTTGCGGCAGGCATGTTCCGCGTCCTCGCCAAGTCCGAAAAGCGCCATGGCGCCATCGCCGATGAATTTGTCGAGATGGCCTCCCGCCTGTTCGACGGCCTGGCCGACGATGGTGAAATAGCGGTTCAGAAGGAAGACGACATCATAGGGCAGTTTCGCTTCGGAAAGCGTGGTGAAGTTGCGCAGATCGCAAAAGAGGATGGCGATTTCTTCTTCCCGGCCGGGGCGGGCCGGTTGTGCATCGGCCGGCAGGTCGCTTTGCTGGGGCGGCGAAACGAGAAGGGCGATATCAATATCGCTGGTGGGGCGTAGCTGACAGCCGAGCCGGACATCCGAATCGGCATGGATGCGCCTCAATGTGGTTTGCTCGATGTCTCCCGGTGGCGGCAGCGGGCCTTTGCTGTTCAGAACCTTGACGCGACAGGTTGAGCAGCGTCCCTTGCCGCCGCAGACGGAGTAATGCGGAATTCCCGCAAGGCGGCTGGCTTCCAGAATGCTGAGCCCGGCAGGTACGTGTGCCTGCGCGCCATGTTCATAGCGGATTTCGATTGCCGTCAATCGTTGCCGAAAGCTGCGGACGCCACGCATAGCGAAAACCAGAATTACCGCGCCGACGAACAATGTCTCCGCCGTGCCGGTGATGAAACGGATCCGTGTTTCCATTTCCCGCTGCAGTGGCAGCTCGTCCTTTTGAATCGTATTGTCGGCAAGTCCGGGCGGAAGCGCGTATTTTTCATCGATTTCCGCCAGCCAGCGGCCGGCATCGCTGAAGCCCAGCAGCGCCAGGAGCGGCAGCATCACGGCCACCGTCATGAACAGCCCGGCTATCCGCGGATACCAGTCCCGGTAGCGCAGCCAGAAATAGAGGCCAATGCATCCGTGGACCCAGATCACGATCAAGGCGAGGCTTTGCCAGGCGCCCTGTATCGGGTTGTTGATCCACAGCCTGCGGATGACCGAGTAATAGCCGACATCAATGCCATAAAGCATATGCGACACACGGATATTGACGGCGTGGCCGATGATCAGGAACGGGATAGACAGGCCGAAGATGACCTGAAGCGCTTCGCGGAGCGGCATGCGCAGCGTTCTGCGCAGATAAAGCGAGCGCAGAACAAGACAGACATGCACCAGAACCGAACCGTAAAAAAGCAGGCTGCTGACGGGGTTAAGCCAGATCAGGCTGAACCATTTTCTTGCCCGTTCGGCGGTATCGATGGAGATGAGTGCGAGGGAGTGATTGAAAAGATGGGAAAATACGAAAGCAAATATGATGAGGCCGGATAAAATCCGGGCGCGTCTCAAATTGGTCTCCGAAAAGAAACGGATCATGCAAATCCCATCATGTGGTCATTCAGCGCAGAATCATCATGTAGTATGCGGTGGCACCCTTATTGCAGGCTGTCTCGTGGCAATATCGTGGAGCAATCGATCGGAAACGGTCAATTGTGCGTGTTCGAACGCCCGCATGGCAAGAGTTGTCGAAATCAGGGTTTCAAAAAAGCGGTCGGACAGGTCGACCTCGCCGGAGCCAGATTGCGTCAGAGCTCGATGATCTGGCCGTCCATCGCCGCGAAGGCGCCGCTGAACTGAGCTTTCGCCTGTTTTTCGATAGTGTCCAGTTCTTCGTCGCCGCGGCTTGGTGCATGGTGGATGAAGCCGACATTTTTTGCGCCGGCGTGTTTGGCGAGGCGGATCGCCTGTTGCCAGGACGAATGGCCATAGCCGCGATAAAGGCTCATTTCCTCATCGGTGAACATGGCGTCATAGAGGAAAAGGTCGACATCCCTGATCAGGTCGAGCACGGTTTCGTCCATATCGCCCGGCTCATGTTCGGTGTCGGTGATGATGGCGAGGGACTTTCCTTCCCAGTCCAGCCGATATCCGATGGCGTTGCCGGGATGGTTGAGCATTCCTGTTCTGATCGAAAGGCCGGGATGCACATCGAGCGTATCGCCCGGCATGAAGTCCCGCGTGTCGATTTTTGCGCAGCAGATTTCCAGCGGCACGGGAAACCACGGCGGGCTCATGAAGTCCTTGAGCATTTCCCGGGTGGTCATCGTGCCGGCGAGGTGGCCCGACCAGATGGCGACATCGTTGGAGCTGTTATAAAAGGGCTTGAAATAGGGGAAGCCGACAATGTGGTCGTAATGACAATGCGAGAAGAACAGGTTGACGTCGGTAATGCCTTCCGCCCGCAGCGCAAGGCCAGCGGGATGCAAGCCCGAACCCGCATCGAACAAAAGAACGTGATCGCCGCATCTCACCTCGATGCAGATGGTATTCCCGCCGTATTTTCGGAAGTTTTCACCTGAAACAGGAAGCGTTCCCCGCGCACCCCAGATCTTTACCCGAAAATTTCTATTACTTTCCCGACTTGCTGTGTCGGAATCGAACGCCATGACACACCCCAATAACAACGGAATCTTGCACGCTTTCCTCCCATGAAGCCCGTTGTCTCTATAGATTCTTATATCCGCTCGTTTCTGGCGGACGCCTTTACCCCTTATTCAGTCAGCATTTCATTTATATTGCAATAGTACGACATTTATTTTTCCAATATCGCCATTCAAGGTAGCAAGGAATTGTCGTTTATGTCCGGGCACCTGCCCGCGCTTTGCTCAGTTCCGCCGTCGTCTGGGTAAGGCGTTCGGCCAGAACGCGCATGACCTTGATCGTGATGTCGGGGAAATCGGACATGAGCTTGAAGAACTGTTCCTTGCCGATGCGCAGGGCTTCCACATTGGTAGAGGCGCGAACGGTCGCGGTTCTGACGCTATCGCAGAGGATAGCGATTTCGCCGACAATGGCATTGCCGGTCATTTCGGCCACTTTCAGCGTGCCCGATGGGGAATCGACCAGAACATCAACTTTTCCGGTCAAGACGACATAGGCCGCATCGCCGACATCTCCCTGACGAAACAGGACGTCGCCAGCATGATAGGACACCCGGTCGGATGCGAATGCCAGTAGTTTGAGCTTTGACGGTTCCATTTCCGAAAAAAACGGCACCCTTTTCAGCATCTGAATTTCGTCTTTAAACAGCATTGACTTACCCTGTTCTTGTTCCACCTCGGTCACCTTCTTGGATTTATGTTGCGACCATGTCCTTGAATGTACCGTTTTCCTCGGCGAGAGTCTCGTAACTTCCGTCGGCGGTGATCAGGCCCTGATGAACAACGATCACTCGCTCGAACATGCGGGAGAGCGTCGCGTTCGACAGAACCCATATGATCGACGGGTTATTGTTGTTCTGTTTCAGGAGTGTGATGACCCGCTCGACAATTTCCTCCTGTTGTCGGGGATCGAGGCCGGGAAGAGGGCGGTTGAAGACGTAATAATCGGATTTGCGGATCAGCGCCCGTGCCAGATTGAGCTTCTGGCGCTGGAGCGGGCCGAGCCGCTTGCCGCCCGCGCCGAGGTTGAAGTCCAGGCCCACCGCCAGCACGCGCTCATAGACACCCTGCTTGCGCATGACATCGGCGACGATGCGGGTGATGCGCCGCGAGGCGTCGGTGTAGCGATGGCTGACCTTGCCGAACAGGATGTTGTCCAGCAGGCTGGTAGCGCTCATATATTTGGTCGGATCGTAGATTTCGATCACGTTTTTCAGGCTGTCGGGCAGGTTCTCATGGAACATGTGCCGGACTTCGACGATCCGCTTCATGATCTCCGGCGACAGCAGGCCGAAACGCTGGCGAGGCTCGATGTAGAAGAAGCTGAGCCGCAGCATTGCGCGCTTTTCGCTTTCATTGGCCTCGTCGAAACTCCGGCTCTGAAGGCGTTGCAGCATCTGCTGATACACCGGAATGTCGTCAGGCGTCATGAAGGTAAGCTGCTGGAAGAAGGGGTGGTCTCCCGGCAGGTCGGCGAAGATTTCCACGATGTTTTCGGCAATCGTGTAACCCATCTCGAACAGGGTTTTCACGAGGCCGGTTTCGCGCATCAGGGAGCGGAAATAGTCGCTTTCGATGACGGTTCGGATTGTCTGGGAAGAATCCCGCATGGTGCCGAACAGCAGGTTTTCGCCGACCGTTGCCTCGCTGTTATAGCTTTCCAGTTCAAAGGGTGCGATGAGGCCGCTCAAATTTTCCTTTTCGAGCTCCGCACGCAGCACATGCCGCAGCTCAACGATGCGCGCGGCAAGATGCAGGTCGGTCAAAGGGTCGATCGAGGACCGCAGCGCAAACTCCAGAATATCCTGCGACAGTTCCACGCTGTCGAGGACGGCCAGAATGGCCTGGATGAGATTTTCCGGCCTGCCGTCGCCGGCCGGGCTCGAAGCGTAGTCAATCCATTCGCTGTTGATATCGATCAGCGGATTGCCCGCCATCTTTGCTTCGCGGATTTCCCACTTGCGATGTTCCAGCGCTGCCCCCTCATAGTTCCTGTCCGCGAGCGGGGCGTGTTTGAGGCCGTAAAGCAGGTTGTCCTTCAGGCTGGCGTGGAAGAAATAGCTGTCCGAGGACACATAGGAAATGCGCCGCCCGGTCAGCGATTCCGGCAGTTCCAATATGTCGACGTCGTTGATGCTGATCTTGCCCGAGGTTGGCCAGAGCGTGCGGCCGATTGCATCCGCCAGCGCCTCGGCGCCCGAGCCGCCGACGATGGCGATCACCTCGCCCGGCTCGACCTTCAGCGATGCCTGTTCCAGAAGCCGGCTGCCACTGTCGTCCTCCAGCGTCAGATTGGCGACGACGATCGGGGCGCTGATCGCCGCGACGGCGCCGGGAGACAGTTTCTGCACCTTTTCGTCGATCATGTTCGGGGCATCGAACTGCTCGAAGACCTGCTCGTATTTCACCTGCACGTCCTGACGCGCCTGATCCCAGTCGATCAGTTCCTTCAGCGGTCCGGGCAGTTCCTTATAGGCATTGATGACGGCGACCAGCTGCCCGACATCGAGGCTGCCTTTCAGTGTGAGATAACCGCCGAGCGCATAAAAGAAGAAGGGAGTGAGCTGTGCGAGGAAGTTATTGATGAACTTGACCAGAAACTTCCACTGGTAGAGATCGTAGCGGATCTTGAAGATGTCGCCGAGCCGGTGCGAGGCATCCGCGCGCTCGTAATTGGACGTGTCATAGGCATGGATGGTGCCGATACCGTCAACCATTTCGCCGATGCGTCCGGCAAGCTGGCGGGCGCTCAGCTGCCGCTGGCGGCCAAGCTCGATGAGGCGGCGGCGCATTTTGGGAATGATGCCCACCTGAATGGCAGCCATGAAAGCCGCGATCAGGCCCAGCCAGAAATTCTGAACGAGAATGAAGAAGAGCGCGGAGAGCGCCTGGCCGCCGAGAAGGGCCGGCTGCACGAAGGCGTCGCCGGTAAATCCGCCGAGCGGCTCCACCTCGTCCTTCACCATGCTGGAGATTTCCGCGCCTTTGACCCGCTTGAAATGGGAGGGTGGGAACCGCAGAATCTTGTCGATGAGTTCGAAGCGGATGCGCCGCAGAAGCCGCTCGCCAAGGCGGCCCTTATAGGTATTGATGTAATATTTGAAGAGCCCGTTGATGATGACAAGCGCAAGGAACGTCAGGCTGAGCGCCATCAGCATCGACATGCGGTTGAGCTCGAGCCCGGGGAATAATGTCACGGTGCCCCAGTAGGGAATATCGACCGTGAGATGCATGAAAAGCTGCGTCGCATTCGCCCCTTCGAAACCGTCCCCCTGAATTGGGCCGTTGACGATCTGCTTGGGCAGATCGAAGGCGAGGAAATAGGGGATCATCGACAGGGCCACGATCAGCAGAATGAAAAGCTGCTGCCGCCTCGTGTGCGACCAGATATAACGCGTAAGGCTTTGTTCCATATAAAACTTCTATGACCTGTCGGGCGTGGCCCGGCGTGTTGGTTTGCGCGATGTCTAGACGATCCGGTGGCCGGGTGGCGCAACCTCCTCCTGCAAATAGGTATGGGACTCGCTATTTATCAGTATATTCAAGCGGTTTCGAGTAAAATAGCGGCCCCGCCTGGACTTGCCCGCCATCCCGGCGTTCATTTTTGCACCGTACGGGCGGCAATGGATATAAATGCGACTATATTTTTAGACTTCTCTAATGTTGTTGTTTTTATTGTAGATCAGGCGGTAAGACGCTTCGATACAATGATCCCGTAATGGTTGAGCCAGGCACTGGCACAATGATGGCAAGGCGGATGGCGATAGATATTTCAGAGCGTACAGGCAGCGATCCGTCTCTTGATGCATTGTCGCTTTCCGGCATTGCCTCGAATGGGGCGGTTGCGCATCCGGTCTCTTTTGATGGGCTCACAGGGATTTTCCATCCGGCGCGCAAGGACGTCAGACAGCGCCATGCCGTTCTTTTCGTCAGCCCATGGGGCATGGAGGAGCTGTGTAGCCGCAAGTTTCAACGGGTACTGGCCGAGCGGCTGGCCGCTTGCGGTGTCGCCAGCCTGCGATTCGACTATCTTGGCGCGGGTGACGCCTTCGACCCTGATGATACGGGCCGTGTAGCGGACTGGATTTCCGACGCGCGCGTGGCGCTCAACTGTCTGAAACGTCTTTCCGGCTGCGCCGAAGTGGTCGTTGTCGCTCAGGGCCTCGGCTGCCTGATTGCTGCTCAGGCGTTTGCCGATGCGGCTGAAGTGGGCTCCATGGCGATTCTGGCGCCTGTCGTTTCCGGCCGCGCCTATCTGCGTGAGCTGGCGATGTGGTCCTCCATGATCGACGATGGCCTCGGTCTTCGGCCCGCGCAACGGATGACGGAGGCGGGATCGATTGCCGGCATGGCCATGCCTGCCGGTGTTGCGGATGCGATCAGGAAGGCCAATCTTTCAAATCTGACCGCTGCTCCGGCGCGCAGCATTCTGGCGCTCTCTCGGCCGGGCCGCGTAACCGATGCCGATTTCGCCAGGCATCTCATTGCGATTGGCGGTGCGGTGGAGGAGGCGGAGTTTTCAGGTTACGACGATCTCGTCTCCAGCCCTACGCTTTCGAAAATATCCGACGATGTGGTCAACCGGCTGGTCGATTGGGTGCTCTCCCAGACCCATGCCGAGAGTCCGGCGATCCCCCCGGAGGATTTCACAGTCAATGCCCCGCAGCGTGGGCGCGGTTTTGTCGAGCAGCCGGTCCAATTTGGAGAAGGCGGACGGCTTTTCGGTATTTTTTGCGGACCTGACGACCGGGAGGTGGTTTCTTCGGTTCTTCTGCTTGGCGCCGCCTATGACCGGCATGCGGGTTGGGGCAGGCTTTCCGTGCAGATGGCCCGTACATTGGCGCGCGAGGGGGTGGCATCGCTGCGCTTCGATGCGGCCAATATTGCCGACAGCCCTCCGGTCAAAAACGTGCCCGAGCAGGTTCTTTACGATGCCGCGCAGAATGACGACGTGGCTGCCGCGCTCGATTTTCTCGGCAAGCGCGGCAAGGGACCTTTCATTGCGGCGGGCCGGTGCAGCGGCGCTTATCTCGCCTTCAACGGTGCAATCGCCGATGAGCGGATCGACGCCGTGGTCGCGGTCAATCCGGTCGTCTTCCATTGGCGTAAAGGCCGCTCGGTGGATGAGGCCCTGCATAAACGCCCGCGTTCCTTCGGGGAGTACAGCCAGCGTTTTCGTCAGGGCGCGACATTCAAGCGTCTCATCAGCGGCGATGTCGATGTGGCAAGTGCGGGGCTGAACATCGTCAAGGCGACGATCAAGAGGCTTTCGACAAAAACGGCGAGGCTGTTCCGCAGGGGCAGCGAGGAAGGGCGTGCCGTCTATGGCGCGTTCGACAAATTGAAGGCGAATGATACCGCCGTTCATCTGCTCTACAGCGACAACGACGATGGTCTGGAGCACTTCCAATATTACTTCGACGCCAATGGCAAGGGACTGGCCGCCTATAAGAACGTGTCGCTGACCATTATTCCCGATGCCGATCACAATCTTTCAACGCCGGAAGCCAGACAAATCTATATCGACGCGGTGAAGCGGCTGGCTCTCGCGCATTTGCGGTAAAAATGCCTGGCCGTCATGCTTTAGAAGGAAAATCGCCGCCTGGAACCCAGTGACACGACCTCTCCGGAAGGAGGGGTTTCCGTCGCCGGGGTTTCCGGCAGGAGGCTGATTTTTCTTGTTTCGCCTGGGCCGAGATGGAACCAGTTTTCCGAGGCGTAATAACCCTGCACCTCGACATGGAGGGACTGCGCCAGCCGGTCCGTGCCGATTTCTAGAGACCAGTTGCCGTTCGTTTCACCGATCGCGACCTGAAGGTTCGCGGCGTGCAGCGCCTTTTTACGGCCCAGAGGGAAATGGAATGCGTCGGCGATGACGTGTCCTGTCGCAACGTCGCGAAGCCGGGCGACCGTTACATCATGGGACGGAGGGCCGAAACGATAGGCATAGGTCGTATCGAAAAAGGCCCCGAACAAATCTGTTGCGGCAATGGTCCGGCTCTGTCGCGGCGAAATCGTGAGCGGTCGTTTGGCGTGGACGACGGGTTGCACACCTTCGCGCAGGCAGGTCAGTTCCAGCATGGCTTCGAGGCCGTCGCAGGTCTCGTTGACGAGGTGTATATCCAGCCCGTTCGTGCCCTCATCGGAAAAAGTAACCTGAATGGGGCGGAACGCCCTTTTCAACGCGTGCCAGACGGATTTGGGCCTGCCGGTCGCATCGATGACACCCCAGCCTGCGCCGGGAACGAGATCCTGCAGGGTCCAGACCAAAGCGCCCTGACAGGAGGAGCCGCTGCGCCGCCATTCGGCGAAAGTCGCCTCCATGACCTCGGCCGTGGCGGCCCGGGACATGTCGAGATAAAGGCCGCCGTCTTCGCGACGCAGAACATCCGGTTCGACATCGTAGAGCAGCTTTAGATAATGGTCGCGAACATCCTCGAAATCCCAGGATGCCCCGCGATCGCGCGGTGCGCGTGCCTTCCATCGCGGATCGTGCACGGCCACGCCGGGTAGATATCTATCCAGCGTTTCCTGTTCGGGAATATTGGCGAAGGCGAGGCACTCGGCGGCGAAGCGCAGATCGGCGCGGCGCGCATCTTCCAGCGGGCGGCAATAGGCGCCCACGCCGTAATAATGGCCGACCCCGACGTTGGGAAAAAAGGGCAATGCGCCGCCGGAGGGGGAATTGGCGACATAGGCTGTGTCCGGCCGCTTCTCGGCAAGGAGTTCCGGAAGAACCTCCTCGGTGAGCGTTCCCTTCCATATCTGTTCCGGCAGACCGAGCATCGCGCCCTGCTGGTACATTTCACTGCCGCCGCAGAAGACGGTGAGCGATGGAGAAAGCGCGGTGGCTTCGAGGAACTGCGAGATTTCCGTGACGATATGCTGGCGCAGGCTCTCGTCCTTTGCCGGGTAATCGAAATTGGCGAGCATGGCGTCCTGCCAGACCATGATGCCGAGTTCGTCGCAAAGCGCGAAAAATTCCGGAGTCTCATAAGCCATGGTGCCGCCGATGCGGATCATGTTCATGCCGGCTTCCGCGGCTTTTCGAAGCCATGGCTCATAATCCGCCCCGGTTCCCGGCAGGCGCACAATATCGGCCGTTGTCCAGACCGCGCCACGGCAGAAGACCGGCTGACCGTTCACCGTGAGGCCGAAACCCTCACCGTCTTCGCCATGATCGATCTCGACCCGCCGGAAGCCGGTACGCCCCAGCCTATGTTGTTCGCCGTCCAATTCCAAAAGCGTGTCGTGCAGCGCAGGCCTGCCATGGGTGTGCGGCCACCATGTTTCGACTTCGGGTATATGGAGTTCGCCGGAAAACTTGCCGTTCTCATCCCTGGAAAGATCGGCGCTGTAACCCGCGCAGCCAAGCCGTGCCGATTTTATGGGCCGGTTGGTTTCCAGCGAGATGGCGACCGTTCCCGTTCCTGCCTCGTCCAGCGAAGATCGGAGCGTGCAAAGCACCGCGTCCTGTCTGATCAGACTGATGGGTCGCCATGGGCCGGCGGCGTGGATTTCCGGGCACCAGCCGGGCATGTAACCAAGTGCGGTGGTACGAATCAGCCGCAACCCCTGCGTATTCATCATCTGCGGCCGCCAGCAGGCGCGTGGACCGGTTTTTTCAAGCCTCGGCGCAAGCGCCCGGAAGCAGATGCAAAGCTCGTCCGCGCCTGTGAGTTCGACCGGCACTTCCAGCCTTTCGAACATGCTCTGGCTCGCGGCGATCAGCTCGCCGTTGAAGAAGATTTCGGCAATGGTGGAGAGACCGTCGAAGCGCAGGGTGGCGCGTTCGCGCGTTTCGGAAATCATCGTCAGCCGATACCAGGCATCCCTGTCATTGAGAGGCGCCGGGGCAAGGCGGTCAAATTTTCCAGCCGCTTCCAGAGCCTGCGCCACCGTGCCGGGAACGGAGACGTGAAGGCTTTCAAGCGATGCGGGAATATCGGACGGCGTCTCGCAGGCATCGGCGGGCGTCAGCGTCAGCGTCCAGCCTTCGCTCAGCAATTCCTCGCTTTCGCCGGGAAGATAAGTCCTCACGCGGCCTCGCTGGCATCAGTGAGTTTAGTCGAAAGCGCTTCCATCACACCATCCCACGCATCCGCTGCCGGATCGAGCACGGTGGCCAGCGCATCAAATTTGCGGCGCGTGACGGCGCGGGCGAGCTGGAACTGCACGGTCTTGGCAACCTCGGAAATCTTGAGCGCGTGGTCTCTTGCTTCAGAAAAACCCTCCGCGTCCAGCCATTCGAAGTGGCTTGCCGCCAGTTCGAAATTGGCGCCGAGCTGGCGCAGCGTGTTGAAGGCATATTTGTGGAAAAAGCCGAAGGGTCGGTCAGCGACCTTTTCCACCTGCGCCGGAAAAACGCCGGCAAAAGCACGGAGCGGGTTGGCGGAGGGCCGTCTGGAAAAATGAAACTTCAGGAGCCGTTCGGCCGTCTTGCGAATATGTGCGGGCGAGGGGCTGCTATCCGCGAATTTCGCAAATTCGGTATAGGGCAGGAATGGCGGGTCGGTCTCGGCCAGATGATGCTGGAACAGGCCGTCAAAATCTTCACCTGAAAGGTGGAAGAAGCCGGCGTTATGGAAATAGTCGAGTTCGCGCTTCGCGAGGTCGAGCCGGTTGATGGCGATGGTGGTCTTGCCATGTTCCTTCCGGTAGCCCACCCCATGGGTATCCGGCATATAGAAGCTGTCCATCTCGATCAGGCAGATGCGTCCGCGTGCGAGCTGCGCCTCGATGTGGTTTTCCACGCTGTCGAAGATCGCAAGTTCGGTGGCGCGAACGCCATAAAGCGCCTCGAGGTCTTCCAGCGGCACCTTGAAGAAGGTGAACTGGTCGCCTTCGAAATCCTGCGTGAGCGTGAAACCGAACATGGCTTCCGGCGGCAGACCTTTCGAGGCCAGCACCTCGATCCATAAATCGATGTAGCAATTGGTCTCCGGCCACATTCTCTCGGAGGAATGGAGCGGATGCTGCACATAGTTTCTGGGATCGAGACCGGGAAAAATCTGCCGCATGAATGATCAGCCCCAGAGCGTTTCCACGACCTTCGCAGGCCATTTCTTCACGTCGAGACCATGATGGGCAAACAGCGCCAGCGCGATGCGCTCAAGGCCGAAACCGACGCAGGCGGTGTGGGCGACATCGCCATTGGCGAGGTTGAGGCCCCATTTCTGGCCGAAGGCATCCTGATGATAATTGAAGCTCATGCAGGCCGTCGGGCTGGTCGTGGATGTGACCGGGATCAAGAGCTCGAATTTCAGGTTCTGGTCGCGCTGGTTGTTGGCCAGCATCTTGCCGGCGCGGCCGAAGAAGGGATCGTTGGCGACATCGATGGTGACGTCTAGCCCGACCGCTTTCATCATCTCCACGCCGCGATCCATCCAGGTCTGGCGGAATTCGGTGACGTCGGACTCGGTGCCCATGCAAACATATTCGCGCATGCGGAAAAGCTGCTGGCGGGCCGGGTCCTTGGAGGGTTCATGGCGGAAACAATAGGACTGGATGTCATAGAGACCGCCGCCGGCAGGCAGTGCGCCGCGCTTGGCAATCGTCGGATAAAGCGGGTAGCAGGCCGCCGGCGTCAGCACGATGTCGGTGGCTTTCTGGTCCTTGGTCCAGTCGCCGCCCTCGTCCATGGTTTTCAGCAGGCTGACATGGTCGAGCTCACAGCCGCAGAAGGAATGGACCGTGCCGGCGAGCTGCGGGAAGCTCTTCATATAACCGCTCTTTTCGAAATAGGCGCGGTTGATGCCGGGCGGAAAACGGATCGCTTCGGCGCCGTCAGCGCCGCCCGTGCGGTCGATCAGCCTCTCGAAGGCGGCAATGACATCCTCGAACTGGCCGCTGCGTCCATAAAGACCGTCCACACCGGTTTCAATCAGCAGGCCTTCTTCGAACAGTCGATCGAGAAACGATGTTTGCATGTCCATGGTTTTATCCCAAGAGGCTGGTGTCCTGCTTGTGAACCAGCAGGAGATTGGCGGAATTGCCGAGAATGCGGTCGTTGGAAATCATCAGGCGGGCGGAATGCGCGTCGCGCAGGTGGCGACCGAGGCTATAGGGCGTGCCGTTCTTGTAGCCCATGATGCCGCAGACCAGCATGGCGTGGTCGATGATCTCAAGAATGGTTTCCGAAGAGCAGATCTTCACATTGTTCATGGCGACGGCAAAGGCCATGGACATCAGTTTTTCGGGGTCGCTCTTCGTGTCCTCGTAAGCCTTGATGCCGGCGATGATGTTGGATTTCACGACCTGCAGCTTGGTGGAAACCTCGGCAAGGCGGATCGCGCCGGGAGGAGCGGTGCCGGGCGATTTGCGCGCTGCGGCTCTGACGAAAGACTGGGCGCGCAGCACGGCATCCGAGGCGATACCGTACCAGACGGCGCTCCACAGGAGATGCGAGCTTGCAAGCATGGATTGTGCGGCGATTTCCGCAAAGGGTTTCGGGAATATCTGCGCCGCCGGTGCTTCGCCACGAAACAGGAAGCCATCCGAACAGGTGCCGCGCATGCCGAGCGTATCCCACACATGGGTCTTTTCCAGCGTGTACTGGTTTTTCAGAAAGACCGTCATCACCTGATCGGCGGGCGCGGCATCCTTGTGGGCGCGCGAGGTGATGAGGATCGCATCGGCATTGCTGCCATAGGAAATGACGGTGGCGTCCTTTTCCAGCCGGCAGAAATCGCCTTCGACCTCGATTGCACAGATGGAGTTGCGCAGATTGCCGCCAATGCCGCCTTCGGTGGTGGCGGAGCCGAGCAGAAGCTGTTCGCTGGCGATGCGGCTCATGAAGCCGGCATGCCATGCGCTCGTCTCGCCGTGTTCCACCAGGCTGGATGCCTTGATATGGTGCATGGCGAAAATCATCGCGGTTGCCGAACATGCCTGACCGAGCCGGGCGCAGATATCGGCGATTTCCTGTAAGGACGCGCTTTCGCCGCCCAGCGAAGAGGGGACCTGGATGCCGAGCAGGCGTTCCTGTCGCAAGGCGTCGACGGCTTCCTGCGGGAAGCGGCCGGTGACATCCACCTCGTCCGCATGTTTGGCGGCAATTGCCGCGACACGGCCCGCGCGCGCGGACAGCGTTTCATCCTGCGGCGCTACGGTGACGTTCATCAGGCTGCCTCTTTACCATCCAGAATGAGCTTAACGGTGTCTTCAATGGCCTTGATGCTCGCAAAGGACTTGCGGTTCAGCAGATTGTCGGGGAATTCGATATCGAATGCTTCTTCGATGCCGAGCATCAATTGCACGGATGCAAAGGAAGAAAGGCCCGCCGCATAAAGATCGGCTTCATCTGCAATCGTATCGACAGGGGTTGGAAGCTGGCCGAATTTGGCCAGTATTTCACGAATAGTCGCGTTCATTCCGACGTATCTCCCATGAATTTCACATCAGGATGGTTTGTGCTTATCGTTACGTTGCAAACGATAATATTCGCCTAAACCGTTAGGTTAATTACAACTAACGGCAGCATGCGCCATTCCCGCACCTTTGCCAAGCATGGATCGTCGGCCTTGACAAATGCCGGTCGGTGTTTTTTGCTGTGGCCATTCACCAGGGGTGTCCCGTCAAGGGGCTGAGATTCTGCTTTCATGCGCAGTGACCCGTTGAACCTGATCCAGTTCATACTGGCGTAGGGACGGTGCAAAGACCGAAGGTCGGCTGGCGTGTGCATTGCGCTGTCGGCGCTGCGGTATTTTCCATCATTCCGGCTCGAACTGGGTCTCCACTGTCAAACTTTGGAGCCTCAAGATGAATATCGCTGCCAAGAATATCCCGTTGTCGGTTACTACGGGGCCGCATGCCGCCTCTACCAAAATCCACAAAGCCGGGATTTTACATCCCCATATCCGCGTGCCGATGCGCGAGATCGCCGTTCATCCAACGGCGGGTGAACCGCCGGTGACGGTTTACGATTCCTCCGGTCCCTATACCGATCCTTCGCATACCGTTCTGATTGAAAAGGGTCTGCCGCGTCTGCGTCATGACTGGATCGTGGCGCGCGGCGATGTCGAGGCCTATGACGGCCGGCACGTCAAGCCGGAGGATAACGGCTTTGCCACCCGCGAACGCCTGACGCCTGAATTTTCCGTGCGCCACCAGCCGCTCAGAGCCACGGCCGGTAAAGCCGTAACCCAGCTTGCCTATGCGCGGGCAGGTATCATCACCCCGGAAATGGAATTCATCGCCATCCGTGAAAATCTCGGGCGCGAGGCGGCCAAGGAGAAGCTGGCGCGCGACGGCGAAAGCTTCGGGGCGCATATCCCTGACTACGTCACGGCGGAATTCGTGCGTCAGGAAGTGGCGGCCGGCCGCGCCATCATCCCTGCCAATATCAATCATCCGGAACTTGAGCCGATGATCATCGGCCGCAATTTTCTCGTCAAGATCAATGCCAATATCGGCAATTCCGCCGTCACCTCCTCCATGGCGGAAGAGGTGGAGAAGATGGTCTGGGCGATCCGCTGGGGTGCGGATACAGTCATGGACCTATCTACCGGCCGCAACATCCACAATATCCGCGAATGGATCATCCGCAATTCGCCGGTGCCGATCGGCACGGTGCCGCTCTATCAGGCGCTTGAGAAGGTCAACGGCATTGCCGAAGACCTCAATTGGGAAGTGTTCCGCGATACGCTGATCGAACAGGCGGAGCAGGGTGTGGATTATTTCACCATTCATGCCGGCGTGCGGCTGCATTACATCCCGCTCACCGTCAACCGCGTCACCGGCATCGTTTCGCGCGGCGGCTCGATCATGGCCAAGTGGTGTCTGCATCACCATAAGGAGAGTTTTCTCTACGAGCATTTCGACGAGATTTGCGATATTTGCCGTGCTTACGACGTCTCCTTCTCGCTGGGCGATGGCTTGCGTCCCGGCTCGATTGCCGACGCCAATGACGCCGCACAATTCGCGGAGCTGGAGACGCTCGGCGAGCTGACGCAGATCGCCTGGGCAAAAGATTGCCAGGTGATGATCGAAGGCCCCGGCCATGTGCCGATGCACAAGATCAAGGAAAATATGGACAAGCAGCTGAAGACCTGCGGCGAGGCGCCCTTCTATACGCTCGGGCCGCTCACTACCGATATTGCGCCGGGTTACGACCATATCACCTCCGGCATCGGTGCGGCGATGATCGGCTGGTTCGGCACCGCGATGCTCTGCTACGTCACGCCAAAGGAACATCTCGGCCTGCCGGATCGCAACGACGTGAAGGTCGGCGTCATCACCTACAAGATCGCCGCCCACGCCGCCGATCTCGCCAAGGGTCATCCGGCGGCACAGGTGCGGGACGATGCGCTGTCGCGCGCGCGGTTCGAGTTCCGCTGGGAGGACCAGTTCAACCTGTCGCTGGACCCGGATACGGCGCGCTCCTTCCATGATGAGACCTTGCCGAAGGAAGCGCACAAGGTCGCGCATTTCTGCTCCATGTGCGGGCCGAAATTCTGCTCGATGCGGATTTCCCACGATATCCGCGCCGAGGCGCAGAAGGAGGGACTGGAGGCCATGGCCGCACGCTTCAAGGAAGGCGGTGAGCTTTACATGCCGCTCGCGACGCCTGCGGATGCCGAATAGCATGCGCGTTCTGGTCAAGGGAACGGGGGTCGCCGGTTTGACGGCGGCCTTCGAACTGGCGCGGACCGGTGTTACCGTCGAGGTTTGCGAGCGCAATGCCGAACCCTCTCGCGGCGCATCCTGGTATGCGGGCGGCATGGTGGCGCCTTGGTGCGAGCGTGAAAGCGCTGAAGCGGCGGTTCTGACGCTCGGTCAGGCGGCGCTCGATTGGTGGGATGAAGCGACACCCGGCCTTGTCGTCCGTAACGGCACGCTGGTCGTTGCGCCGGCCCGTGACAAGGCGGAGCTTTCGCGTTTCGCATCGCGGACCGCTGGCTATCGCTGGGTGGATGAGGGCGAAATCGCCGCGCTGGAGCCAGATCTTGCCGTGCGGTTTCGATCCGGGCTTTATTTTCCGGGCGAGGGGCATCTCGATCCGCGTCTTGCACTGAAATCGCTGCATGAACGGCTTTGCACCATGGGTGTGCAGTTCCATATGGGTATCCCGATGGATGAAGAGCCGTTCGACCGCGTGGTCGATTGCACTGGTTCTGCGGCAATCGGCGGGATTTCCGATCTTCGCGGTGTGCGGGGAGAGATGCTCTATCTCGCAACCCGGGAGGTTTTCCTGTCTCGCCCCGTCCGGCTGCTGCATCCGCGCATTCCGCTCTACATCGTGCCGCGCCAGCCCGGCCGTTTCATGGTGGGCGCGACGATGATCGAGACGGAAGATGCGGGCGCCATTTCCGCCCGCTCGATGATGGAGTTCCTGAATGCCGCCTATGCCGTGCACCCGGCTTTCGCGGAAGCGGAAATCATCGAGACAGGCACCGGCGTGCGCCCTGCCTATCCTGACAATCTGCCGAAGGTCACGCAGGATCGCCGGACAATTTTCATCAACGGCGCGCACCGGCACGGCTTTCTGCTGTCGCCGGCGATGGCGCGGCAGGCGGCTGAAATCGTCTGCCAAACTCTCTCTCAAAAGGAACGGGATCATGAAACTTCTGGTGAATGGCGACGAGCTTGATCTCGCCGCCGAAACGCTGGCCGGCCTGCTCGCCAGCCTCGAATACGATGGCGAGTGGCTGGCGACGGCGGTAAACGGTGACCTGGTGCATTCGGAAGAGCGCGCCGATTATAAGCTGAAGGCTTTCGACCGTATCGAAATCCTCTCACCGATGCAGGGAGGCTGAAACCGTGCTGACGCTTTATGGGCGCGACGTCTCGTCCCGTCTCCTGCTCGGCACGGCGCGCTATCCGTCGCCTGCCGTGCTTGCCGATGCCGTGCGGGCGAGCAACACGGATATTCTGACGATTTCACTGCGCCGGGAAACGGCGGCTGGCAAGAAGGGCGGTCAGTTTTTTGAGCTTATCCGTGAGCTGGATCGCCAGATCCTGCCCAATACTGCCGGTTGCCACACGGTCAAGGAAGCGGTGCTGACGGCAAAGATGGCCCGCGATGTGTTCCGCACTAACTGGATCAAGCTGGAGGTCATCGGCCATCACGACACGCTGCAGCCCGATGTCTTCGCACTTGTCGAGGCGGCGAAAATCCTCTGCGACGAGGGTTTTGAGGTCTTTCCCTATACGACGGACGATCTGGTCGTCGCCGAGAAGCTGCTGGAGGCAGGCTGCAAGGTCCTGATGCCCTGGTGCGCGCCAATCGGCAGCGCCATGGGACCGCTCAATCTGACGGCGCTAAAATCCATGCGGGCGCGTTTCCCGGATGTGCCGCTGATCGTCGATGCCGGTATCGGCCGCCCGTCGCATGCCGTCACGGTGATGGAACTCGGTTACGATGCGGTTCTGCTCAACACGGCGGTGGCGGGCGCGGGAGACCCGGTCGGCATGGCGGAGGCTTTCGCCCGCGCCATAGACGCCGGCCATCAGGCATATCTCTCCGAGCCGCTGGAGCCGAGGGACATGGCCGTTCCCTCGACGCCCGTGATCGGAACGGGTGTTTTTTTCTGATCGCGGCTTGTCGTCGACATCAGGCACCTCACGTTTTGCGTTGACAGTGCCTGATGGTGGCGGGATACCGGGAGAAAAAGGGAAACGGCATGGCGGCACTCACCAATCTTCTGACGGATATCGGCGGCGTCTCGGTCGGCAATGTCACCGATCTTGCCCTCGGCTCCGGTGTTACGTCGATTGTTTTCGAAAAGCCCGCCATCGCTTCCGGTTCTGTTTTGGGTGGTGCGCCGGGCGGGCGCGATACCGGCCTGCTCGACCCGACGATGACGGTGGAAGCGGTGGATGCCTTCGTGCTGTCAGGCGGTTCTGCCTTCGGGCTGGATGCGGCGGGCGGCGTTCAGGCCGGGCTGCGCGAAATCGGACGCGGCCTGCAGGTGGGTTCCACCCGCGTTCCCATCGTGCCGCAGGCGATCCTGATGGATCTGCTGAATGGCGGCGACAAGGACTGGGGACTGCATTCGCCCTATCGCGAGATGGGATATGCGGCCTTCAAGGCGGCGCGTCCGGAGCCCTTCGCGCTTGGAACGGTCGGGGCCGGAACGGGTGCGACGACAGCCACCTTCAAGGGCGGGCTCGGGTCGGCAAGTGCTGTCAGTTCCGGCGGTTATAAGGTGGCCGCCATCGTTGCCGTCAATGCGCTCGGCTCGGCAACCGTTGGAACGGGCCGCCATTTCTGGTCCGCGCCGTTTGAAATGCAGGGTGAATACGGCGATTGCGGTTTTCCCGATCGTTTCGAGCCGGATCATACCGCGCTGCGCCTCAAGGGGGTCAATCTCACGGCAACGACCATCGGTGCGGTGGTGACGGATGCCGCGCTGACCAAGGCGCAGGCGCATCGCCTTTCCATCATGGCGCATGACGGGCTGGCGCGCGCCGTTCTGCCCGCCCATCTGCCAAGCGACGGCGACGCCATGTTCGCGGCCGCGACCGGTGAAAAGCCGCTTGAGGGCGGCGTTCATTTCGCCGAGCTTTGCCATCTGGCGACCATCGTGATGGCGCGCGCGGTCGCGCGTGGCGTCTATGAGGCGACGGCCTTACCGGTGGATGGAGCGCAAAAGGCCTATCGCGATCTTCATGGACGGAGCCTTTGAACGATGAGTGAGGCCCTTTCTCCATTGAAGCCTGTTCTTCGTATCGACTTTCCAGCCGGGGAACGTCTCGGCCATGGCAAGATTGAATTGATGGAGCTGATTGTCGAGACCGGCTCCATCTCTGCCGCCGGGCGGGCGATGGACATGTCCTATCGCCGCGCATGGCTGCTGGTGGATGCGCTGAACCATATGTTCAGGCAACCGGTTATCGAATCGCAGCGTGGCGGCAAACAGGGCGGCGGTGCGGCGCTGACCGCTTTCGGCACTGAGGTGCTGGAGCGTTACCGCGGCATGGAAAAACGGATGAACGAGGCCTTGCGCGCGGATATCGACTGGCTGGAGGCTAACCGCAATCCCGATGCGGCTCTCAATAGGGATCGAGAGCCGCCGACTTTATGATCGCGTGCACCGGTTTTCCCGGCTCCAGCTGCAGCCTCTCGCGTGACAGATCGGTGATGCGCGACTGGATGATGTCGCCGCCGCAATCCACCTGAACGGTGACCATGCCATCTTCGCTAGCAGAAACCGTCGCGACATGGCCCGCGAGAATGTTGAGCGCGCTCAAGCCTTCGGGTTTTACGGTTGCCAGCATCACGTCGCGTGCCGGTATGAGCACCCGCGCCGGGCTGCCGGACGCTCCCCTTTTGGCCGGAACATGGAGCAGCATGGTCTTCAGCCTCACGGCGGCAAGGCCATGTCGCTCATCAAAGCTTTCAATGTGGCCGGAAAGAATGCTGCCCGCTTCGCGTCGTTCGAGATGCGCGCTGAAATCCGGTCTGGAAAGCACGTCGGCCGCTTTTCCCTGCGCCTCCACCTTGCCGTCCTTCATCACCACGATGCGGTCGGCGAGGCGGGCGACCTCCTGAATAGAATGGCTGACATAGACGATCGGGATTTTCGTCTCGTCGCGCAGCCGTTCGAGATAGGGAATGATTTCGGCTTTTCGCTCCTCGTCGAGCGAGGCGAGCGGCTCGTCCATCAGCAGCAGCCTGGGTGATGAGAGGAGCGCGCGGCCAATCGCGACACGCTGTTTTTCGCCACCGGAAAGCTTGTCCGGCCGGCGTTGCAGGAGATGGCCGATGCCGAGCATGTCGACGATGCGGTCTTCATTTGCGCTCCCGGTTTTGTTCCCGGCGAACCATCTGCCGTAATGCAGGTTCTGCGCCACGCTGAGATGCGGGAAGAGCCGCGCTTCCTGAAAAACATAACCGAAGCGGCGTTTATGAGCCGGCAGGAACAGCCGTGTTCCGCTATTGGCCAGCACTTCACCATTAAGCAAAACCTGTCCCTCATCCGGCCGCAACAGGCCTGCTATGATGCGGATCATCGAGGTTTTGCCGGAGCCGGAGCGTCCGAATAGCGCGGTAACGCCGCCTTCGGAGGTGAAGGACGCATTGAGCTCGAATGACCCGAGGCGATGACGGGTGGTGATCGAAAGCGTCATTCCATGCTCACCCGTTTGCCGATGATGCGGGCCAGAAACTCCGAGACGAGCAAAGCGAGCATGGAAATCACGACCGAGACAATGGTTAGCCGCAAGGCGCCGGCATCGCCGCCCGGAACCTGAGTGAAGGTATAGATGGCGGCGGACAAAGTCTGGGTCTCGCCGGGAATATTGGACACGAAGGTAATGGTTGCGCCGAACTCGCCCATGGCCTTGGCGAAAGCCAGGATCATGCCGGCAATGATGCCGGGCAGGGTCAAGGGCAGGGTGACGGTGAGGAACACCCAGAACGGGCTTGCCCCCAATGTTCCCGCGGCCTCTTCCAGCTTGCGGTCCACCGCTTCTATGGAGAGGCGGATGGAACGCACCATCAGCGGAAAGGCCATGACGGCGCAGGCGAGCGCGGCCCCGGTCCAGCGGAAGGAAAAGACGACGCCGAACCAGCTATCGAGAAATTGCCCGATCGCGCCCCTGCGGCCGAACAGGACGAGCAGCAGAAAGCCGGTGACGACGGGCGGCAGGATGAGCGGCAGGTGGACGATGCCATTGAGGAGAGACTTGCCCCAGAAGCGGCCGCGCGCCAGCGCCACGGCGACCAGAATGCCGAAAGGCAGGCTGGCAAGCATGGCGATGGACGACACCCACAGGCTGAGCCTGATCGCCGTCCATTCTTCAGGGCTGAGTGTCCACCAATGCAATGCCATATCCTGCAATCGTCATCTCTTGTGGCCCATACGTTGGGGCCACGAAAGGCAGTTTATTTCAAAACGGTAAAGCCTTGCTTTTCGAAGAAGGGCGTTGCCTTGGCCGATTTCAGGAAATCCAGATAGGCTTTTGCTGCCGGGGACTTGGCTTCCGAAAGAATGGCGACCGGGTAGATGATCGGCGGATGGCTGTCTTCCGGGAAGGTGCCGACGATCTTCACGCCCGGATCGGCGGCGGCGTCGGTCTGGTAGACAATGCCATAGGGTGCTTCGCCGCGCGAGACGAGCAGCAGGGCGGCACGCACGCTCTCCGCGCCGGCGACCTTTTGTTCCACCGAGGACCAGACCCCGAGCTTTTCCAGAGCGGCCTTGCCGTATTTGCCCGCCGGCACGGAATCGACCGCACCCATGGCCAGTCGGCCATCGCCCACCAGAGCGGCAAGATCGAAGCCTTGCTTGATCTCGACCGGCTTTGCCTTGTCTGCGGGAGCGACGAGAACAATGCGGTTGCCGAGAAGATTGGAGCGGGTGTCAGCGTTGATCAGCTTCTTTTCGGCGATATAGTCCATCCATGCGAGATCGGCCGAAATGAAGATATCCGCCGGTGCGCCCTGCTCGATCTGCTTGGCCAGCGCCGAGCTTGCTGCATACGAGACGGTTGCTTCGTTACCGCTTTCCTTCGCCCACTCGGCGTTGAGAGCATCGAGTGCGTTTTTCATGCTTGCGGCGGCAAACACCGTGACTTTTTCGGCGGCATGGGCCGGAACGGCCGCGAGTGAGGCCGCCATCCAGAAGGATGTGGCTGCGGCAATGGTTTTGAAGAAGCTGCGACGCAAAAGTCTCATGGTCTGTTACCCCCGGTTCGAGATATTCCGATGAATATATCGATAGGCCTATAGGGCAATCATTATATTTTCAAGGATATATCGATGGGATGAGGAAAAGAGGCTGCCGGTGTGTCTGCGGAGAGGGGTGGCTAAGCTCGAAAAGCCCTCCTCGTCATGCTCTGGCTTGTCCCGCGCATCAGCAACGTCTTCATTTTATTGAATGTGATTAAATCCTTGAGGCAAGCCCAAGGATGATGTGGCTCATTAGAAGCGACTCTGTGTCCGATCAAAAACGCTCGCCGGCGAAATGGGCGATCTGTGCGCCTGCCTCGTAATAGGCTTCCTTCACCGTCCGGAAAGTCTGCGCTTTCGGCTCCGTCAAAGGCAGCGGCAATTCGGCTTCAGCAATTTCACCGAGAATATGCTGCGCAATGACCTTGCCGAAGGCCGTGCCCGGCGCGATGCCGCGGCCGTTATAGCCTGAAAAGCCGACGACATTTTCAGCGAATTTGTGAAAGCGGGGCACGGCATTGTCGGTCATGCCGATTTGGCCGTACCATTCACATTCGAATTCCGTATCCCCGAGTTGCGGGAAAAGTCGCTTCAGCGAGCGCTTCGCCCAGGCGCGATGAATGGCGGTGCCGGTGCCGCGCAGGGCGCCGACGCTGCCGAAGACCAGCCGGCCGGCTTTGTCCATGCGGAAGGATGAGAGAATCTCCTTCGTATCCCAGCAGCCCTCACGGCCAGGCAGGATGGTCTTTTGCAGATTATCGCCGAGCGGTCTCGTCGCAAAATTGAAATAGGGCAGGTAGACCTGTTCATCGCGAACGATCCGCCATGGGCCGGTGCTATAGGCTTCAGTGGCCACAACGATCCAGTTGGCGGTTACAGACCCTTGCGACGTCTTCACCACCCATTTTCCGTTGCTGCGTTCGGTCGCTACCACGGGGCTTTCGGTATGCAGGCGCACGCCCGCTTTCTGGGCGGCTGCGGCAAGGCCTCGAACATAGGCAAGCGGCTGTATCGTGCCGGCGCGTGTATCCAGAAGCGCACCGGAATAGCCCGTACTGCCGGTGCGTCTCGCTGTCTCTTCGGCATCGAGGATGCGGACGGGTGCGCCTCTCTCCGCCCATTGTTCGCAGCGCTCACGGATTTCGGCGAGCCCTTTTTCTCCGACGGCGCAATGGAGCGTGCCGTTTTTTTCGATCTCGCAGGGAATTGCGTGTTTTTCCACCAGTTCACGCACGAGAAGCGGGGCATTGCCCAGAAGGTCTAGAAGCCGCTCGCCGTAAACCTCGCCCAGCACGCCGGGTAGCTCTTTCGGCATGACCCACATGCCGCCATTGATGAGGCCGACATTGCGGCCTGCGCCGCCGAAGCCGATTTCCCTTGCTTCGAGAAGAACGACATCCACACCCCGTTCGGCAAGATGAAGGGCGGCGGACTGGCCGGTAAAGCCACCTCCGACGACGACGACATCGGCAACCGCTGCGCCCCGCAAGGCGGGCGTTACGGGCGGCTGCGGCGCGGTCTTTTCCCAGAGGCCGTGCGAGCGGGGGTCATTATACATCGTTCCACCGTGTTCCGGGCCAGTTCATTTGTTCTTCGTATGAGTGACAAGCCCTTGTTTATAAGACTTTACAAGCGGACTTGCCTGTTGAATATCGACATATCGTCAAGAGTTCATTCCGTGAGGGAATATGGTCCTGCCGCCACGCCGTTTTCTGCCGTCGCTTTCGCTGCTGGCGGCTTTCGAAGCCGCTTCCCGGACGGGCAGCGTCACCGCTGCCGCGAGGGAACTGGGGCTGACGCAGGGTGCGGTCAGCCGTCAAATCCTGGCGCTCGAAGAGCAGCTCGGCTTGGCGCTGTTCCTGCGCGAGAGGCAGACGATCCGGCTGACAAGGGCGGGGGAGGGGTATGCGCGGGAAATCCGCGAGGCCTTGCGGCGCATATCGACGGCCTCGCTCAACCTGCGTGCCAATCCGGATGGCGGCACGCTAAACCTCGGGGTTCTGCCGAGCTTCGGCACGCGCTGGCTTGTGCCGCGCCTTCCCGATTTCATCGCCAGACACCCCGGCGTTTCGGTCAATCTTCTGACGCGGTCATCGCTGTTCGATTTCCGCACCGACACAGTCGATGCGGCCATCCATTTCGGATTGCCGCATTGGCCGGGTACCGAGCTGGTTTTCCTGATGCATGAAAAGGTCATTCCGGTATGCAGCCCCGCCTTCAAGGCGCGACACGGACTTTCAAGGCCGGACGATCTGCTGCATGTCCCGTTGCTGCACATGACGACACGGCCGGATGCCTGGGAGCAATGGTTTCGCAGCCATGACATTGGTTTCGACAATGTGCATGGCATGCTTTTCGATCAGTTTACGACGATTGCCGAGGCGGCGAGCGCCGGGGTTGGAGCCTCGCTCATTCCTTCTTTCATGATCGAGGAGGAGTTGCGAAGCGGTCGTCTGGTTGCGGCTGTTGCGGGGGAAGTGGAGAGCGAGGAAGCCTATTACCTCGCCTGCATGCCGGATCGCGCCGGTTATGCGCCGCTCGAAAGTTTTCGGCGGTGGATCGTTTCCGAGGCCGCAACTGGCGCGAACGGCAGTACCGCGGAGTTTTCGGCGTAAACCGGTAAGCGGTCTTGCAAGACGGACGCTGCTCAGCCAATAGTGCGCCATGACGCGTGGCGCGAGCAGCCATGTACCGAAAGTTCAAATACGGGAGATGTCCGTGAAGCCCATTTTCGTTCAGCTTCAATGTGAGCCCGGCAAGACCTATGATGTCGCCGACGCCATCTATAAGACGGAACTGGTTTCCGAGCTTTATTCCACCAGCGGTGAATATGATCTGCTGCTGAAAATCTATCTGCCGCAGGAAGAAGATATCGGCAAGTTCATCAACCAGAACATCGTCAATATTCCGGGAATCGTGCGTTCGCTGACGACGCTGACCTTTACTGCATTCTGACCCGCAATTCGAACCTTCGATACGGGCTCGGCCCTCATCCCTGTGCTTGTCACAGGAATCCAGTCGACGCGCGTCTGCGCGGAGGGAGAGGCTTTTCAGCCCAAGGACTTGGTCTGGCTAGATTTCTGTGACGAGCACAGGAATGAGGGAAGAGTGGGGTGCGTCAGGAAGACCGCGTACGTGGCGTTCGGCTCTAATCCTGACTTTCAGGCGCTTTGTTAGCTTAGTGCATCAGAGCTTTTGATACACCCTGAATGGCTGGTGCCAGGGGGTAGATGGCTTGTCAACCGAGAAAAAAGCGCGCCATCGGGCCGCTGTTCGGGGTCCGATATTTGGCGCGCTCTGGTTTTGACGGTTCTGTGAGCGGGCGAAAGTTCTCCCGCATCAGGCGACCGCGGCCAGATTCCGATTGCGCACGAGATCGCGGATCGCAATCCGCACGTCGTCGGCGCTGTCGAACTTCTGTTCGTCCAGGTCGTGAACGTGGAACTTCACCGCGATGAACTTCAACCGGTCATTATCCGGGATGACGATGCCGACGGGTTCGCCAGCGAATTCAATAACTTGCTTCTGCATAGATATACTCCCGCTGTGGCTACTTCACACAGCATGTTGTCGAACTGATTTTCAGTAAATTGAGACCGTTAAGTCACATTCGACAGCAGCGGGAACACGTGGATTTAAATCCAGCGTTCCAGGACTCAAAACCAAGGATTGCGTTGATGTTGATATGTTTTGACATGACACACTCCCTGTATTGGTGTTGGCCCGGAATCAGGAGACTCGTTCTCCAGTTCCACACTGATAATCCAGACCAGCACTAAAATCAATGCTCATTGTTATAGGTAGAATATTTTTCTTTATGATGACAGGAGAGGGGCGGAAATGTGAAATTTTTGTTTTCGTCGGCTGCCGCCGCGAAAAGCCCGCTGTAGCAGGCTTTTAATGTATTTTTTAATCGTCGCCGGTCGCTGGCGGCGGATAAACATGATCGTTTCCGTTGAAGTCGGAAACGGAATAACAGCCATCGCGGGTTTTTTCGGCCGCATTTATGCCAATTGCCGCCTTGCCGTGACCGCCGGGAATGTCGAGAACATAGGTCGGCTGGCAAAGGCCGGAGACATGCCCCCGCAAAGCGGAAACGATTCGCTGCCCCTCTTCTATCGTCAGCCGGAAATGGCTGGTGCCAGGCGCAAGATCGGGATGATGCAGGTAATAAGGCTTGATACGGGTCTCGACAAAGGCGCGCATCAACTCGGCAAGAACCGCCGGGTCATCATTGACGCCTTTCAAGAGGACCGTCTGGCTCACCATGGCGATACCGGCGTCGATCAGGCGTGCCGAGGCCTGCCTTGCGGCTTCGCCGAGTTCACGGGAATGATTCGCGTGCAGGGCCACATAGGTGGTTTTGCCGCTGGCCTTCAGCGCATCGATCAGCGCCGCATCGATACGGTCAGGATCGACAACCGGCACGCGGGTGTGGAAGCGGACGATCTTCACATGCGGTATGTCTCTCAGGCGCGTCATCAGGTCGGACAAGCGCCGTGGGGAAAGCACCAGCGGATCGCCACCGGTCAGGATGACCTCCCAGATGGCGGGATTGGCCTTTATATAGCCGAATGCGGCGTCAAGTTCCGCCGGGCTCATCATGCCGTTGCCTTGCGGTCCGACCATCTCCCGGCGGAAACAGAAGCGGCAATAAACGGGGCAGACATGCACTGCCTTTAAAAGCACCCGGTCGGGATAACGGTGGACGATGCCGTGGACGGGGCTGTGCGCGTCGTCGCCAATCGGATCGTCCCGTTCTTCAGGAAGATGAACGAGTTCGGCCGGGTCAGGAACGAATTGTCGGGCGATGGGATCCTGCGGGTCGCGGCTGTCGATCAGCCCGGCAATCGATGGCGTGATGGCGAGCGCGTAACGTTGCGTTACAGTGCGCAGCGTCTCGAGTGCTTCGGCTTCGATAAGCCCCGCTTCGAGAAGTGCTTCGGCTGTCTTGATGGTCTCAAGCCCTGTCATCGTCCATATTCCGCGACTGGGGCCCACATGACGAGATCGATACGGGGCGCGCCGGTTGCCAGCATCACCAGCCGGTCGAAACCAAGCGCTATGCCGCTTGCCGGCGGCATGATTGCCAGCGCGGCCAGAAAATCCTCGTCCAGCGGATAGGTTTCGCCGTAAACCCGCTGCTTCTCGGCCATTTCCATTTCGAAACGCCGCCTCTGCTCGGCGGCGTCGGTCAATTCGCCGAAGGCATTGGCGAGTTCAACGCCGCAGGCATATAGCTCGAAACGCTCCGCCACGCGCGCATCCTTGGGTGACTTGCGGGCAAGGGCTGCCTCACAGGTCGGATATTCATCGAGAATGGTCGCCCTGCCGAAACCCAGCTCCGGCTCCACCCGCTCTACGATGACGCGGCTGAACATATCCGCCCAGGTATCGTCATCGGCCACGCGGATGCCGGCCTCGGTGAGGTTCGCCGCAAGATGGCGAGCGTCGGTTTCGCCGTTTCGGCTGATGGTGGCCAGCAGGTCGACGCCCGCATATCGCTCGAAGGCTTCGGCGACGCTTACCCGCTCCGGCTCGAGGAAGGGATCAACGCTGCGGCCGCGATAGGTGAAATTCTTCGTCTTTGTGGTTTCGGCCGCCAGCGCCAGAAGATTGGCGCTGTCCTTCATCAGGCTCTCATAGGTTTCGCCGACCCGGTACCATTCCAGCATGGTGAATTCCGGATGGTGCAGGGGGCCTCGTTCCCGGTTTCTGTAAACATGGGCAAAACAGGTGATGCGTTTTTCACCGGCGGCGAGCAGCTTTTTGCAGGCGAATTCAGGCGAGGTGTGCAGATAAAGCGGCACGGCGTCGCCGGCCGGCGTCAGGCCCTGCGTGGCGAAAGCATGCAGATGCGCCTCATTGCCGGGGGAAATCTGCAATGTCGCCGTATCGACCTCGAGAAAATCGGCGCTGGCGAAATAGCCGCGAAAAGCCGACTGGATCGCATTGCGCCCAATGAGAAACGCGCGGCGGTCGGCGTGGACGTCCGGCGTCCACCATGGCGACATTGTTTCGTTGCTTGCGCGCATTCTCTGTTCTTTTCCGTCTTCTCTGCGGCGCCCAATTGCGGAGAAACGGCCCGCAAAACGCCTGATCGCGTCATTTAAAGCTATTCCGGGCGGAAAACCGCTAGGCACTCTTCCGCGAATTGCTGTAGAAGGCTGGCAATTCGTGCGGATTTAAGGTAGTTGCGCCCCAGAAAAAAGACAAAACGTCTGCCGGGGCCGGTGCTGCCGCGCAGTCCTTTACGACGCATTTCATCGAGTTACAAGGAAGTCATATGGTCAAGGTTATCGCCTCATCCGTCCGCAAGGGCAATGTTCTCGACGTGGACGGCAAGCTTTACGTCGTTCTTACCGCGCAGAACTTTCACCCCGGCAAGGGCACGCCGGTCACGCAGGTGGACATGCGCCGCATCGTTGACGGCGTGAAGGTCTCCGAGCGCTGGCGCACCACCGAGCAGGTCGAGCGCGCTTTCGTTGAAGACCTGAACTTCCAGTTCCTTTATGAAGATGGCGAAGGCTTCCACTTCATGAACCCGGAGAACTACGATCAGGTTGTGGTCGATGCCGAAACGATGGGCGATCAGAAGGCCTATCTGCAGGAAGGCATGACCTGCATTCTTTCCATTCATGAAGGCAATCCGCTGGCCGTCGAACTGCCGCGTCACGTCACGCTGGAAATCACCGAAACCGAACCGGTCGTTAAGGGCCAGACGGCGTCTTCTTCCTACAAGCCGGCCATTCTTTCCAACGGCATCCGCACCATGGTGCCGCCGCATATCGATGCCGGCATCCGCGTGGTCATCGCGACGGAAGACAATTCCTACGTCGAGCGCGCCAAGAACTGAGCCTGACGGCTAGTTAGACAAAAGCACCGGGAGACCGGTGCTTTTTTGTGTCACGAATAATAAAAAAGCCCGCGTCGAGACGCGGGCTTTTTCTTTGCCTTGCGGCGTATCTTACATGGCCTTTGCCGCGGTCCGGGTTGGGCCGGGTGCCTTCTTCGGAGCCGTGGTCTGGCCAACGGCATAACCGCCGCCAAGCGCTACGTTCAGCGAGACGTAGTCCTGCGCGGTCTGCTGAACAGCCTGTGCAAGGCTTGCCTGTGCGGTGGAAACCTGGCGCTGCGCATCGAGAACGTCGAGCAGCGAGGAGGCGCCGTCGCGGTAGCTGGCTGTCGAAAGCTGCAACGCTTCCTGATAGGACGCGACGGTCTTGCGCAATGCATCGGCCGTGCGCTGATCGCGGGTGACGGCGGCCAGAGCGTTTTCGACTTCTTCCACAGCGGTCAGCACCGTCTGCTTCCAGACGAGATATTCCTCACGTGCCTGGGAATTGGCCAGATCGATATTGGCGCGGATGCTGCCGCCATCGAGAATCGGCAGAACGAGGCTCGGACCGAAGGACCAGCTATTGGCCGTTCCCCTGCCGCCACCGCTCAGGAAGTTGTAGCTTGGCGTGATCGAGCCGCCGAGCTCGATGCTGGGATAGAGCTGCGCTTCCGCGACACCGATTGAGGCAACTGCGGCGGCGAGATTGCGTTCGGCGACACGAATGTCCGGACGGTTGCGGATGAGATCGGCCGGGATGCCGGTGCGCGGAATGCTGCGGGCAACCGGCTGGCGTGCGCCCTTCTGCAACTCGGAAATCAGAGATGAGGCCGGCAGGCCGAGAAGCGTGGCGATGCGATGCGCCGCCTTGCGGAAGTTGGTTTCGAGGCCGGGAATGTCGGACAGCGTCGAGTTGACCAGACCTTCGGACTGGACGACATCGAGGCGGGAGGCCGCGCCCGCTTCAAGCTGCAGCTTGGTCAGGTCCAGCGTTTCGCGGCGGGAAGCCAGGTTCTGACGGGCAATCGCCAGGCGCTCCTGATAATAACGCACATCGATATAGGCTGCTGCGACCGAGGAAATCAGCGTCAGGCGCTGAACATCGACGGTGGAGTAAGCGGCATCGAGCGATGCATTGGCGCTTTCCGTGGCGCGGCGATAGCGGCCGAAGAGGTCAAGCAGCCAGGAGACGCTTAGACTGCCTGAGGACACGTTGGTGACGGGAACATCACGGTAGCTGCCCTTGGTCTCGCTGGTCGTGTGGCTGCCGTTAGCCGTCAGGCTCGGCAGACCGCCCGCGCCGGCCGAGATGACCTGGGCTTCCGCCTGATTGATGCGCTCGATCGCCTGCATCACGGTCAGGTTCTGGCTGAGGCCAGTGGAAACGTAACCATTGAGGCGGCTATCGTTAAAGGCTGTCCACCATGCAACGGTGCTGATGTCGCCATTACTGGTTTTTCCGGCTTCCGCAAACTTTCCCGGCAATTGAATTTCCGGCGTCTTGTGGTCGGGCCCGACAACGCAGCCTGAGAGCAGCAGCATTGTCAGGGGAAGAGTAGCGCGAATAGACAGCATGTAATTTTCCCAATTCTCTGGTTGGCTTACCGAGCGCGGCTTGCTGACAAATGGGCTGCGCGGTCGATATGCCGTAGAAACGTGCATTTGCCAAATCGGCAACATTTCTAGCAGCGTATTAACGGTTGGCACAGCCCATTTTTGTTTTGTTAACGCCTTGAAAGGCGACGAATGATGACGAAAAAGGACGGAACGAAGAAAATTCCGAGCAGTGTTGCAGAAAGCATACCACCCAGCACCCCGATACCAATTGCATTTTGTGCGGCGGAACCCGCTCCGGTTGCGATTGCGAGAGGCACGACACCCAGGATGAAGGCTAGCGACGTCATGATGATCGGACGCAGGCGCAGCTTCGCCGCCTCGAGCGTCGCTTCCATCAGGCTTAGTCCATGCTCCTGTCTTTCCTTGGCGAATTCGACGATCAGAATCGCGTTTTTCGCCGCAAGGCCGATGGTCGTCAGCAGGCCCACCTTGAAGTAGACGTCGTTCGACTGGCCGAAGAAATGCGCCGCAGTCAAAGCGCCGAGGACGCCCACCGGCACGGCCATGATGACCGAGAAGGGGATCGACCAGCTTTCATAAAGGGCTGCAAGGCAAAGGAACACGATCAGCACCGAGAGCGCATAGAGCATCGGCGCCTGCGAGCCGGAAAGACGTTCCTGATAGGAAATGCCCTGCCACGCCACGGTGTAACCGCCCGGCAGGCTTGCCGTCAGGCGTTCCATCTCGTCCATGGCGTCACCGGATGCAACGCCCGCACCGGCGGTGCCTTCGAGCGAGATGGCGCCCGTGCCGTTGAAGCGGGCGAGAGACGGCGGAGCATTGATCCATTTCACTTCGCTGAAGGAAGAGAACGGCACCATTTCGCCGCTGGTGTTGCGGGCGTACCAGAACTTGAGATCGTCCGGCTGCATGCGGTACGGCGCATCACCCTGAACATAAACGGGCTTGAGCTCGCCGTTCAGCGTGAAGTCGTTGACGTCCCGGCCGGCAAAGATCGTCGACAGCATGAGGTTCACGGAGGAGAGATCGACACCCATGGCGCCCATCTTTTCCTGATCGAGAATGATCTTCATCTGCGTTTCATTGTCCTGGCTGTCGCTTCTGAGCGAGCTGACCTTCGGATTGCTGGTCGCAAGCGCGATCAGTTCCTTGGACGTGGCGGTCAGTGCCTCGGTGCCGTTGCGGCCGCTATCCACGAGATACATCGAGAAACCGCTCGATGTGCCCATGCCCTGAATTGCCGGCGGCAGAAGCGGGAACACCTGCGCATCGCGGAAACCGAAGAAGGTGCCCATCGCACGCTGCACGATGGCGCCGGCGTGTTGGTCGGGGGCTGTTCTCTCGGCGAAATCCTTGAGCTTGGTGAAGACGATGGCGTTGTTCTGGCCAGAACCGCTGAAGCTGAAGCCGAGAACGCCGAAAACCGATTCGACATTGGCGGCTTCCTTTTCACGGAAGTAGCTTTCGACCTGCTTTACCACCTCATTGGTCCGTTCGATGTTCGAACCGGTCGGCGTCTGGATGATCGTCAGCAGCACGCCCTGGTCTTCCTGCGGCAGGAACGAGCTGGGCAGCTTGCTGAAGAACCAGGCGCAGCCGCCGATGACGATCGCGAAAATAATCATCACGCGCAGGGGCCGCTTCAGCAGATAACCGATAGAGGAGACGTAACCATCCGTCGTCTTGCCAAAGCCGCGGTTGAACCATGCGCCTGGTCCGCGCTGCTTCTTGTGATGGTCGATCGGTTTCAGCATCGTGGCGCAGAGCGCCGGCGTCAGAACGATGGCGACCACCGCCGAAAGCAGCATGGCCGAAACGATGGTGACCGAGAACTGGCGGTAGATGATGCCCGTCGATCCACCGAAGAAGGCCATCGGAATGAATACGGCGGTGAGCACGAGCGCGATACCGATGATCGCACCGGTGATCTCGCCCATCGACTTCTCGGTCGCCTCGACCGGCGACAAGCCCTCTTCCGACATGATTCGTTCGACGTTTTCGACAACGACGATAGCGTCGTCAACGAGAAGGCCGATGGCCAGAACCATGGCGAACATGGTGAGCGTATTGATGGAATATCCTGTCAGCGCAAGGACGCCGAACGTGCCGAGAAGCACGACGGGAACCGCGATCATAGGAATGAAGGTGGCTCTGAGGTTTTGCAGGAACACCAGCAGCACGACGAAAACCAGGATGATCGCCTCGATCAGCGTGTGTACCACTTTCTCGATCGACAGCTTCACGAAGGGTGTCGTGTCATAAGGATATTCGATCGAAACCCCCTCGGGCAGCGAACCTTCGACAGCGGAAAGCGCCGACTTTACGCGCGCTGCCGTATCGAGTGCGTTGGCACCCGTGGCGAGGTTGACCGCGAAACCGGCAGAGGGACGGCCGTTCGAACGGGAATCGCCACCATAGGTTTCCTGGCCGATTTCAATGCGGGCCACGTCGCTCAGGCGAACGGTTGCGCCGTCCTTTTCGACTTTCAGGATGACCGATTCGAAATCGGCGACGGTGGTGAGCTGGCTCTGCGCCGTCACCGTCACGTTGAGCTGCTGACCCTTGACTGCGGGCACCGCGCCAAGCGAACCGACGGAAACCTGGGTGTTCTGGCTCTCGATGGCGCTGGTCACGTCGGCCGTGGTCAGCTGGTACTTGTTGAGCTTGAACGGATCCAGCCAGATGCGCATCGCATATTCGGAACCGAAGACGTTGATGCTGCCCACGCCTTCGAGGCGCTTGATCTGGTCTTCGACACGCGAGGAGAAGACGTCACCGAGATCGGCCGAGTTGCGTTTGCCGTCGGTCGAGATCAGCGCGCCAACCATCAGAATACTGGATGTGGATCGGCTGACCTGAAGACCCTGCTGCTGCACCGTGTCAGGCAGTTGCGACTGGACAAGCTGCAGCTTGTTCTGCACCTGAACCTGCGCGATGTCCGGCAGGATGGTATTGCCGAAGGTCAGCGTCACTTCGGCGCTGCCGGTTGAGGACGACGATGTCATATAAGTGAGGTCATCAAGGCCGGTCATGCCGTCCTCAATGATGGTCGTCACCGATTTTTCGACTGTCTCGGCGCTCGCGCCATTATAGGTCGCGCTGACGCGTACCGTTGTCGGTGCGATATCGGGATATTGCGAAATGGAAAGCGTCCAGATCGCAAGGGCGCCGCCCAGCATGATGACGATGGCGATAACCCATGCAAACACGGGGCGCCGGATGAAGAAATGGGCCATGGCAGTCCTGCCTTACCTTTTACGAGCTTCGACCGAGGGTTTCGTGCTCATGCTTATTTCGAGGGGGCGGCGGCAGGCTGAGCTTGCTGCGGCATAACGACGATACCGCGATCGTCGATGGTCACTTCAACCGGTGCGACGGTCGCACCGTCGGCGATCCACTGGAAGCCGTCAACGATGAGCTTGTCGCCATCCTTGACGTTCTCAGTTACCAGCCAGGCATTGCCCGACTGCTGGCTGGACGGGAATGTGCGGGTTTCCACCTTGTTTTCCGCCGTTACGAATTTCGCTGTCAGTTCGCCATTGGCGTTCCGGCTTGCGGCGCGCTGCGGAATGCGGAAGCCTTTTTCCTTGCCGATGGTCAGCGTGGCGCGGACATAGGTGCCGGGAAGCAGAAGATCGTCCGGGTTTTCGAAGAGGGCGCGGATGGAGAAGGTGCCCGTGGTTTCGCTCACGGCCATGTCCGACATGTCGATCTTGCCGTCATGCTTGTATTCCGTGCCGTCTTCCAGCGTCAGGTGAATGCCGGTCTCCTTTGTGTCGCCGCCGAGCTGGCCCGACGAGATCGCCTTTTTCAGACGCAGAAGATTGATGCTGGATTCCATCAGATCGATATAGATCGGATCGATGCGGCGCAGCGTCGTCAAAGCCGTCGTCTGGTTGGCCGTCACCACGTTGCCGATGCTGAAAGCGGTTGCGCTGGTAATGCCGTCGAAGGGAGCGCGGACCTTGGTGAGATCGAGGTTGATTTCCGCCGTTTCCAGCGCCGCCTTGGTCTGGGCCACATCGGCTTGCGCCTGCAGCAGGGTCACCTTGGCGTTTTCATATTCGATCTGCGTCGCGCCGCTGTTGACCAGGCGTTCGTAACGGGCAAGGTTCGCCTGGGCGCTCGGAATGCTTGCTTCCGCCTTCGCCACGTTTGCCTTGGCCTGCGCCACTTCCGCCAGATAGGTATTGTCCTCGATCTGGTAGAGAATATCGCCCTGCTTGACCTCGCTGCCTTCCTTGAAGGGAATTTCGCGGATGATGCCGGTGACGCGCGGGCGGATTTCCGCTGTCTGGAACGCGCTGGCGCGACCGGGCAGAACCGTGGTCAAGGGATATTCGCTGGTCTTCATCAGGATGATGCTGACCGGGGACGGCGGACGCTCGGCGCTCTGGGCGGCGTTCTGGCTGCTCTCGCCGCCATCGCTGCAACCTGCCAGAAGAGCGGTCACACACAGAGAAGCAAATAAGGGTAAAATACGTCGGCTCATTGTTCTTCCCTGCGTATCGATCGCATTCAACTATAAGCGCAATGTCGCTCGGCGGATGCGCGTCCGGAAACAGACACGACAGGCGAAGGCCTTGGAAGGACCCGATTCGCTCATTCTGTCCGGACCGCCACGCGCATAGAAGCGCAGGCTTTTGCGCTTCGCAAGCAATTGCGAGAAGGTGACGTAAATTGGGAATCGTCACTTAGCAAGCGGATTGCGCAATCCCGCGTCGATTAAATCGACGAGTTGATCGCAACGTGTTGCTAAATTGCCGATATCTTCCCGGGCAATGAGGACGGGATGAATCACGCTTGTCAGCGCGTGGAGCACGGTTTCCGCCAGAGGAGAAATCTCGGCCGGCGCGTAGATTCGCGCATCGATACCATCGCGGATAATCTCGGCGAGCAGGTTGGCGATGACGGCTTTATAATAGTCGCCGCACTTCATGTCCTGCTTTGCCGTCATCAGGATCATTTCGAATATGTAGGGATTGTCGTTTAGATCCTGGTGGTGCTGTTCCATCAGCGTGCGGGCGAGATGGCGCAGTCTCGAAAGCGGCGCGTGGCTTTTATCCAGCGGCTGGATGTCCCGTTCGAATGCGCCGATCTGCTCGAAGGCGATCGCATCGACGAGCGCGTTCTTCGAGCTGAAATTCTTGAAGACGTTGGCGGGAGACATGCCGAGCGCCGCGGCGATATCGGCAATCGCCACCGCATTGAAACCACGTTCGCGGAAAAGCTCTTCTGCCTTGGCGAGAATGTCCCGCCGCGTTTCCTCGGCGGAACGGCGAGGCCGGCGCCTGACAGGACGGTCACTCTTCCTGTCGGCCTTTCTCGCCTGTTCGATCGTTTTGCTCACGGTCAGACTCCGGGGAAGAACGGCTCCAGGTTCCGGCGTATTCTTGCAAGCGGTGTCTCGCCGCTATCGTCGGGAACGAAGCTCTGTCCGGTGATGCGCTCGTAAGCATCAATATAGACCTTCGAAGTCTGCAAGACGAGGTCCTGCGGAATTTCGGGAACGTCGTCCTTATAAGGGTCGCAGCGTTCGGCGACCCAGGCCCTCACGAAATCCTTGTCGAAGCTTGCCGGCCGTGTTCCGTTGCGGAAGCTTTCGTCATAACTGTCGGCCATCCAGTAGCGGCTGCTATCGGGCGTGTGGATCTCATCGGCCAGGATGATCGTGCCGTTTTCATCCGTCCCGAATTCATATTTGGTGTCGACGAGAATGAGGCCCTGCTTTGCGGCAATTTCCTGCCCGCGCTTGAACAGCGCCAGCGCGTAACGGGAAAGCGTGTCCCATTGCTCCTGCGTCAGCAGTTTCTTCTCCACGATCTCGGCCGGCGTCAGCGGTTCGTCATGGCCGCCATCGAAGGCCTTGCTCGTCGGTGTGATCACCGGTTCGGGCAGAATCTGGTTGTCTTTCATCCCGTCCGGCAGGCTCATGCCGTACATCTGCCGCTCACCCTTCTTATAAAGGGTCAGGATCGACGTGCCGGTGGTACCGGCCAGATAACCGCGAACCACCACCTCGACCGGCAATATGTCCAGCCGCTTGCCGATGACGACATTGGGGTCGGGATAGCTCACGACGTGGTTCGGACAAATATCCTTCGTTTGTTCGAACCAGTAGCGTGCCGTCTGGGTCAGTACCTGTCCCTTATAAGGTATGCAGGTGAGGATACGATCAAAGGCGCTAAGGCGATCGGTTGATATGATGATGCGGTTGCCGTCGGGCAGATCGTAGTTTTCCCGCACCTTGCCACGGTAATAATTCGGCAGCTCGGAAATGACGGCTTCATCGAGAATGCGCACGGGCTCTCCAATTCTTGGCTTTATAAAGAGGCGTTGGACGCCTCAAGTCTTCTGAAACTCTCGTCCGTTCCTATTGCATGTTTCCTGGAACAGGGCCAGTCGCGACATGAAGGCTGCCTTTTTCTCCGGTTCCCGTTAGAAATACGAAACTACCTAATAAAATCAACAGTTTGATAAAAATGTCAGTTTTTTGACGATGGGTGTGTTGACTTGTTTGAGGGTGATCTCTTATAAGTCCGCTCACTGAACGAGGGCGGCGGCGCTGCTGGCGACGGCGACTTTCGTTCTGAAGAAATCAAGTTGATGAGC
>NZ_MRDI01000014.1:0-144953 GCF_002008205.1 Agrobacterium sp. YIC 4121
GGTTGACGCCTACATCCCGACGCCTGAGCGTCCGATCGACCAGCCGTTCCTGATGCCGATCGAAGACGTGTTCTCGATCTCCGGCCGTGGTACGGTTGTGACGGGTCGCGTTGAGCGCGGTATCGTCAAGGTTGGTGAAGAAGTCGAAATCGTCGGCATCCGCCCGACCTCGAAGACGACGGTTACCGGCGTTGAAATGTTCCGCAAGCTGCTCGATCAGGGCCAGGCCGGCGACAACATCGGCGCACTGGTTCGCGGTGTTAACCGTGACGGCGTCGAGCGTGGTCAGATCCTGTGCAAGCCGGGTTCGGTTAAGCCGCACAAGAAGTTCAAGGCTGAAGCCTACATCCTGACGAAGGAAGAAGGCGGCCGTCATACGCCGTTCTTCACGAACTNGGGCCGTGGTACGGTTGTGACGGGTCGCGTTGAGCGCGGTATCGTCAAGGTTGGTGAAGAAGTCGAAATCGTCGGCATCCGTCCGACCTCGAAGACGACTGTTACCGGCGTTGAAATGTTCCGCAAGCTGCTCGACCAGGGCCAGGCCGGCGACAACATCGGCGCACTCGTTCGCGGTGTTAACCGTGACGGCGTCGAGCGTGGTCAGATCCTGTGCAAGCCGGGTTCGGTCAAGCCGCACAAGAAGTTCAAGGCTGAAGCCTACATCCTGACGAAGGAAGAAGGCGGCCGTCATACGCCGTTCTTCACGAACTACCGTCCGCAGTTCTACTTCCGCACGACGGACGTAACGGGCATCGTTACGCTTCCGGAAGGCACGGAAATGGTTATGCCTGGCGACAACGTGACCGTTGACGTCGAGCTGATCGTTCCGATCGCGATGGAAGAAAAGCTGCGCTTCGCTATCCGCGAAGGCGGCCGTACCGTCGGCGCTGGCATCGTNACGTCACCGTTGACGTCGAGCTGATCGTTCCGATCGCGATGGAAGAAAAGCTGCGCTTCGCTATCCGCGAAGGCGGCCGTACCGTCGGCGCTGGCATCGTTGCCTCGATCGTCGAGTAATTTCGACCTTTGAAATTCTGACTGGCGGCGGTGTGAACAACACCGCCGCCGGACTTTTGGTAAAAAGCCTGGCGGCGTTGCATTTTTAGTGCTTGAAAAATTCGGTGAAAGCGCGTAAACGCGCACTCACACTCACCGCTGGATTCGCAAGCGATTGCGAAACGCGGTGTTTTAGCAATACAGACAATTGAAATGATTGGGATGCGACAGCGCATTTCTCTCGATTTTTGAAAATCTGCGGCGCCACGATCAATAGAAGTTCATGTGTTTCCGCGTGCGGAAACGAATAACAAAGAACAAGGACAAGACGAATGAACGGCCAGAATATCCGTATCCGCCTCAAGGCGTTCGATCACCGGATCCTCGATGCCTCTACCCGTGAAATCGTGTCGACCGCAAAGCGCACCGGCGCCAGCGTTCGCGGCCCGGTTCCGCTCCCCACCCGCATCGAAAAGTTTACCGTCAACCGCTCTCCTCACGTTGATAAGAAGAGCCGTGAACAGTTCGAAATGCGGACGCACAAGCGTCTTCTCGATATCGTTGACCCCACCCCGCAGACTGTCGATGCTCTGATGAAGCTCGACCTCGCTGCTGGCGTTGATGTGGAAATCAAGCTCTAAGACCCGGCCCGATCCATTCAAGGTGAGGGCTGAAGTAACAAGGCCGGACTTCACCTTTGGGTGAGGGCCAATAACAAGGAAGGTACGTGGAGCAATCCAACGACTTCCAAACCGGAGACCGGAAACATCGTGAGATGTCGAAGGGCACTCCTTAACAAAGGCCAGAGAGGGTTTTCCCTTCAAGGCTCGCAAGAGGATGAACCAATGCGTTCAGGTGTGATTGCACAGAAAGTGGGTATGACACGCGTCTATAACGACGCAGGTGAACATATCCCCGTAACAGTATTGCGACTGGATAACGTACAAGTCGTTGCCCAGCGCACGGAAGACAAGAATGGCTACACCGCAGTTCAGCTCGGTGCCGGCCAGTCCAAGGTCAAGAACACGACGAAGGCGCTTCGCGGTCATTTTGCCGCTGCCAATGTCGAACCGAAAGCCAAGCTCGTCGAGTTCCGGGTTTCCCCCGAGAACCTGATCGACATCGGTGCAACACTGACCGCAAATCATTTTCAGTCCGGCCAGCTGGTCGACGTCACTGGAACCACGATCGGTAAAGGTTTTGCCGGTGCTATGAAGCGTCACAACTTCGGTGGTGGCCGCGCTTCGCACGGTAACTCCGTATCGCACCGTGCACACGGTTCGACCGGTAACAACCAGGATCCGGGCCGCGTCTGGAAGGGCAAGCGCATGGCTGGTCATATGGGCCAGACGCGCGTTACGACCCAGAACCTCGAAGTCGTTTCGACCGATGAAGACCGTGGCCTCATCCTCGTGAAGGGTGCAGTTCCCGGCTCGAAGGGTTCCTGGATCATCGTCCGCGACGCCGTCAAGTCGGCTGCGAAGTAAGGGAGCCTTATCATGGAATTGAACGTCAAGACCCTCGAGGGAAAAGACGCCGGCAAGGTTTCTCTGTCGGATGAGATCTTCGGCCTCGACCCCCGCCAGGACATCCTGGCCCGCATGGTTCGCTGGCAGCTTGCAAAGAAGCAGCAGGGAACCCACAAGTCCAAGAACCGGTCGGAAGTTTCCCGCACCGGCGCGAAGATGTACAAGCAGAAGGGTACGGGCCGCGCTCGTCACCATTCGGCTCGCGCACCGCAGTTCCGCGGCGGCGGCAAGGCCCACGGCCCGGTCGTTCGCAGCCATGCACACGATCTTCCGAAGAAGGTTCGTGCGCTCGCTCTGCGTCACGCCCTGTCTGCAAAGCTGAAGGCTGAAGAACTGATCATCGTCGATCAGCTCGTCGCGTCCGAAGCAAAGACCAAGGCTCTGCTGGGCAGCTTCGCTTCGCTTGGCCTGACCAACGCTCTCGTTATCGGCGGCGCTGAACTTGATGGCAACTTCAAGCTCGCTGCTCAGAACATCCCGAACGTGGACGTTCTGCCGGTTCAGGGCATCAATGTTTACGACATCCTGCGCCGTGGCAAGCTGGTGCTTTCCAAGGCTGCTGTAGAGGCTCTGGAGGAGCGGTTCAAATGACGGATCTTCGCCACTACGATGTGATCGTATCTCCTTCGATCACGGAAAAGTCGACGCTGGTATCCGAACAGAACCAGGTCGTATTCAACGTCGCCAAGAATGCTTCCAAGCCTGAAATCAAGGCTGCCGTGGAAGCTCTCTTCGGCGTCAAAGTCACGGCTGTGAACACGCTTATCCGCAAGGGTAAGACCCGTCGTTTCCGTGGATTCGCCGGTAAGCTGAAGGACGTCAAGAAAGCCGTCGTCACGCTCGCCGAAGGTCAATCCATCGACGTGTCCACCGGACTCTAAAGGTTAGGCCCAAGCGGGCAAAGACCCAAAAGGGAACAAGAAAATGGCATTGAAAAGTTTCAATCCGACCACGCCGAGCCAGCGCCAGCTGGTTATCGTGGACCGCGCTTCGCTCTACAAGGGCAAGCCGGTAAAGGCTCTCACCCAGGGCCTCAGCTCCAAGGGTGGCCGTAACAACCAGGGCCGGATCACCGTCCGTTTCCAGGGTGGCGGTCACAAGCGGACCTACCGTCTGGTTGACTTCAAGCGTCGCAAGTTCGACGTAGAGGGCACCGTTGAGCGTCTGGAATACGACCCCAACCGCACCGCGTTCATCGCGCTGGTTACGTATACCGACGGCGAACAGGCTTACATTCTCGCGCCACAGCGTCTCGCTGCCGGTGACAAGGTGATCGCCTCCGACAAGGCAGTGGACGTGAAGCCCGGCAACACCATGCCGCTTCAGTACATTCCGGTCGGTTCGATCATCCACAACGTCGAGATGAAGCCGGGCAAGGGCGGTCAGATCGCTCGCTCCGCCGGTACGTATGTCCAGCTCGTCGGCCGCGATGCCGGCATGGCCATCCTGCGTCTCAACTCGGGCGAACAGCGTCTGGTGCACGGCTCGTGCCTTGCATCGATCGGTGCTGTTTCGAACTCGGACCACGCCAACATCAACGACGGCAAGGCCGGTCGTTCCCGTTGGCGCGGCAAGCGTCCGCACGTTCGCGGCGTCGTCATGAACCCGGTCGACCACCCGCACGGTGGTGGTGAAGGTCGCACGTCGGGTGGTCGCCACCCGGTTACTCCGTGGGGCAAGCCCACGAAGGGCAAGCGCACCCGTTCGAACAAGTCGACCGACAAGTTCATCATGCGCTCGCGCCATCAGCGTAAGAAGTAAGAGAGGTAGTCACTAATGGCTCGTTCAGTATGGAAAGGTCCGTTTGTTGACGGCTATCTTCTCACCAAGGCTGAGAAGGTGCGCGAGAGCGGACGTAACGAAGTAATCAAGATCTGGAGCCGTCGCTCCACGATCCTGCCGCAGTTCGTTGGTCTGACCTTCGGCGTCTACAACGGCAGCAAGCATGTGCCCGTCTCCGTCAACGAAGACATGGTCGGACACAAGTTCGGTGAATTCTCTCCGACCCGTACCTATTACGGTCACGGCGCGGACAAGAAGGCAAAGAGGAAGTAATCATGGCGAAGGCTAAGACCGAACGCCGGCTGAAGGACAACGAGGCTCAGGCCGTTGCCCGTACGCTCCGCGTCAGCCCCCAGAAACTGAACCTGGTTGCCGCTCTTATCCGTGGCAAGAAGGTTGATCGCGCTCTCGCCGAGCTCGAATTCTCCCGCAAGCGCATTGCAGGCACCGTCAAGAAGACGCTGGAATCTGCGATTGCCAATGCGGAAAACAACCACGACCTCGACGTCGACGCTCTCGTCGTCGCCGAGGCCTATGTTGGCAAGTCCATCACCATGAAGCGTTTCCACGCTCGTGGCCGTGGTCGTGCTTCCCGCATCGAAAAGCCGTTCGCTCACCTCACGATCGTTGTTCGTGAAGTCGAGGAAAAAGGGGAGGCCGCATAATGGGTCAGAAAATCAATCCGATCGGCTTCCGCCTCGGCATCAACCGTACCTGGGATAGCCGCTGGTACGCTGACACCGCAGAATACGGCAAGCTGCTGCATGAAGACCTGAAGATCCGGGCTTACCTGATCAAGGAACTCAAGCAGGCCGGTATCGCAAAGGTCGTCATCGAGCGTCCGCACAAGAAGTGCCGCGTTACGATCCACTCGGCTCGTCCGGGTCTGATCATCGGCAAGAAGGGTGCGGACATCGAGAAGCTTCGCAAGAAGCTCTCCGAGATGACCAACTCCGAAACGCACCTCAACATCGTTGAAGTGCGCAAGCCGGAAATCGACGCGACGCTGGTTGCCCAGTCGATCGCTCAGCAGCTCGAGCGCCGCGTGGCTTTCCGCCGTGCGATGAAGCGTGCTGTTCAGTCCGCAATGCGTCTTGGCGCCGAAGGCATCAAGATCACCTGCGGCGGCCGTCTCGGCGGTGCAGAAATCGCTCGTACCGAATGGTACCGCGAAGGTCGCGTTCCGCTCCACACGCTGCGTGCGGACATCGACTACGGCACGGCTGAAGCTGAAACCGCATTCGGCATTTGCGGCATCAAGGTCTGGATCTTCAAGGGCGAAATCCTTGAGCACGATCCGATGGCTTCTGAGCGTCGCGGTCTCGAAGGCGACGCACAGGGCCCTGCAAGCCGTGAGCGTGGCGATCGTCCCGATCGTCGTCGCGAAAACGCTTGATTGACGCTGGCGAAAGATAAGCTCGGAGAAGTAAGAAAATGTTGCAGCCAAAGCGTACTAAGTACCGTAAGCAGTTCAAGGGACGCATCAAGGGCGTCGCCAAGGGCGGCTTTGACCTGGCATTCGGTGAATTCGGCTTGAAGTCGCAGGAACCGAACCGCGTGAATGCACGCGAGATCGAAGCGGCCCGCCGCGCGATCACGCGTTACATGAAGCGCGCAGGTCGCGTGTGGATCCGCGTATTCCCCGACGTTCCGGTCACGGCAAAGCCGACCGAAGTTCGTATGGGTAAGGGCAAGGGTTCGGTCGATTACTGGGCATGCAAGGTCAAGCCCGGTCGTATGATGTTCGAGATCGACGGTGTGTCCGAGGAGATCGCCCGTGAGGCGCTTCGTCTCGGCGCTGCCAAGCTCTCGGTCAAGACGCGCTTCGTACAGCGCATCGCAGAGTAAGGAGCAAGGCACATGAAAGCCGATGAAGTTCGCGGCCTCAGCGCCGACCAGCTCAAGGACAAGCTCGCCGATCTGAAGAAGGAGCAGTTCAACCTGCGCTTCCAGAAGGCAACTGGTCAGCTGGAGAAGTCCTCGCGCATCAACGAAGTCCGCAAGGATATCGCCCGCGTTAAAACCATTGCCCGCCAGAAGGCGGCAGAAGCCAAGGCCTAAGGAAGAATAATATGCCGAAACGCATTCTGCAGGGCGTCGTAGTGTCCGACAAGAACGAGAAGACTGTCGTAGTCCGGGTTGAGCGCCGATTCGCTCACCCGCTGCTTCAGAAGACCGTTCGTCGTTCGAAGAAGTACAAGGCACACGACGAAAACAATCAGTATAAGGTCGGCGATGTCGTTTCCATCGAGGAATGCGCACCGATCTCCAAGGACAAGCGCTGGACGGTCGTTTCCGCCCAGGCTTAATTTCATCAGAATCGCGCCAGGTGTCTTGCACTTGGCGCGAATTCCTGTATGAAGCACCGCAAGGACGCTCGTGAATCGAGCGTCTTTTGCTTTGATGCGCACGGAAGGTCCTTCGGGAAACCACCCTGTCACGACATTTCCGCGCAAAAAAAGAGATATTCATAAGCTGGGGCAGGGGGCTTACTCGGGAGAGTTTGCCCAACCGTTCCGGTAACAACAAGAAGGCGACCTGACATGATTCAGATGCAAACAAACCTCGACGTGGCGGATAATTCCGGCGCACGTCGTGTCATGTGCATCAAGGTGCTGGGCGGCTCGAAGCGCAAATATGCTTCTGTTGGCGACATTATTGTCGTTTCCATCAAGGAAGCTATTCCGCGCGGCCGCGTCAAGAAGGGCGACGTGATGAAGGCGGTTGTCGTGCGCACCGCCAAGGACATCCGCCGCGCTGACGGCAGCGTCATCCGTTTCGATAACAACGCAGCCGTTCTTATCGACAACAAGAAAGAGCCCATCGGCACCCGTATCTTCGGACCGGTTCCGCGCGAACTTCGCGCCAAGAACCACATGAAGATCATCTCGCTGGCTCCGGAAGTACTGTAAGGAGCAATTGCGATGCAGAAAATTCGTAAAGGCGACAAGGTTGTCGTATTGACCGGTAAGGACAAGGGCCGTACCGGCGAAGTAATCCAGGTTTTGCCGAAGGAAGATCGGGCCGTTGTGCGTGGCGTTAACATGGTGAAGCGTCACCAGCGCCAGACCCAGGCCCAGGAAGCCGGCATCATCAACAAGGAAGCATCCTTGCACATCTCCAACATCGCCATCGTCGACAAGGATGGCAAGCCGACCCGCGTTGGCTTCTCGGTTGTGGATGGCAAGAAGGTCCGCGTGGCCAAGCGTTCGGGAGAAGTGATCGATGGCTGATAAGTACGAGCCGCGTCTCAAGACGGAATACGTTTCCCGTATCCGTGGCGCCATGCAGGAGAAGTTCTCCTACGCAAACGTCATGATGATCCCGAAGCTTGAAAAGATCGTGATCAACATGGGCGTTGGCGAAGCGACTGCTGACTCCAAGAAGCCCACCATCGCTGCCGGTGACCTGGCTGCGATTGCCGGTCAGAAGCCGGTCGTTACCCGCGCTCGCAACTCGATCGCAGGTTTCAAGGTTCGCGAAGGCATGCCGATCGGTGCGAAGGTTACCCTTCGTGGCGCCCGCATGTACGAATTCCTTGATCGTCTGGTCAACATCGCGCTTCCGCGCGTTCGCGACTTCCGGGGCCTGAACCCGAAGAGCTTTGACGGCCGTGGCAACTTCGCCATGGGCATCAAGGAACACATTGTGTTCCCTGAGATCAACTACGATAAGGTTGATCAGATGTGGGGCATGGACATCATCGTTTGCACGACGGCGACGTCGGACGACGAAGCTCGGGCTCTGCTGACAGAGTTCAACTTCCCGTTCCGTCACTAACCGTAACGACGAGCGTAGAAAAGGAACTCCGATATGGCGAAAACAAGCGCAGTTGAAAAGAACAAGCGCCGCCGCAAGTCGGTCGCCCAGCAGGCCGCCAAGCGCGCCGCACTGAAGGCGATCGTGATGAACCAGTCCCTTCCGATCGAAGACCGGTTCAAGGCCACTCTGAAGCTCGCTTCGCTGCCGCGTGACGGTTCGAAGACGCGTATCCGCAACCGCTGCGAAGTAACGGGCCGTCCGCGCGCGTTCTATCGCAAGCTCAAGATGTCGCGTATCGCGCTTCGTGAGCTGGGCAATTCCGGCAAGGTGCCGGGCATTGTCAAGTCGAGCTGGTAAGGAGACGGGCACATGACCATGACTGATCCTTTGGGTGATATGCTCACCCGCATCCGCAATGGTGCTGCTCGCCGCAAGTCTTCGGTAAGCACGCCGGCTTCCAGCCTCCGCGCACGCGTTCTCGACGTGCTGCAGGCTGAAGGCTACATTCGCGGTTATTCCAAGGTCGATTTCGAAAACGGCAAGTCCGAATTCACGATCGAGCTGAAGTACTACGAAGGCGCGTCCGTGATCCGTGAGATCGGCCGCGTTTCCAAGCCGGGCCGCCGGGTTTATGTCTCGGTAAAGTCCATTCCGCAGGTCGCGAACGGCCTCGGCATCACCATCCTTTCGACCCCGAAGGGCGTGATGGCCGATCACCAGGCTCGCGAACAGAACGTTGGTGGCGAGGTTCTTTGCTCGGTCTTCTAAGACCCGAGCAAGGATCTCCATAACGAACAGACAGGATTGAATAATGTCTCGTATCGGTAAAAAGCCCGTTCCGGTTCCAGCAGGTGTGACGGCCAATGTCGACGGCCAGAAGGTTACTGCTAAGGGCCCGAAGGGTGAACTGTTTTTCGTCGCTAACGACGACATTCAGCTGAAGCTCGAAGATAACGGCGTTTCCGTAACGCCGGCTAACGGCACCAAGGAAGCTCGTTCGAAGTGGGGCATGTCCCGCACGATGATCGAGAACATCTTCAAGGGTGTTAAGGACGGCTATGAGCGCAAGCTCGAAATCAACGGCGTCGGTTACCGTGCCGCCATGCAGGGCAAGAACCTGCAGCTGGCTCTCGGCTTCTCCCACGACGTTGTTTACGAGCCGCCGGTCGGCATCACCATTGCCGTTCCGAAGCCCACGGAAATCATCGTTTCCGGCATCAACAAGCAGCAGGTTGGCCAGGTAGCCGCGGAAATCCGCGAATACCGCGGTCCCGAGCCCTACAAGGGCAAGGGCGTGAAGTACGCTGAAGAGCGTATTGTCCGCAAAGAAGGCAAGAAGAAGTAAGGATCACGCGAAATGGCTAGCAGGAAAGAAGCACTTGCACGTCGCGCGAGCCGCGTGCGCCGCCAGATCAAGGCGGTTGCCAACGGCCGCCCGCGCCTGTCGGTTCATCGCTCGTCGAAGAACATCTACGCCCAGATCATCGATGACGTTGCTGGCAAGACGCTTGCGTCTGCCTCCACGCTCGAAGCCGATCTGCGCGGGTCGCTCAAGACCGGCGCCGACGTTGCAGCAGCAACTGTTGTCGGCAAGCTGGTTGCCGAGCGTGGCGTCAAGGCTGGCGTCAAGGATGTCGTATTCGACCGTGGCGCGTTCATCTACCACGGCCGCATCAAGGCCCTGGCAGACGCTGCCCGCGAAGGCGGCCTGAACTTCTGAGTGCATGACCCTTTCGATTTTTTGAGATCGAAAGAAAGGATCATGCACCAACAAAGATGCTGCAGCGCTTTTCGCGCTGCAGCTTCCGCCCGGACAACGATCCGGGCGGAATTTCACCGGACCATGCGGATCTCTTCATCGGGGCCGCTGGTCTTTTCGTTTGCCGTTCCACCCGCAAAAGAAAAAGGACAAGGACAATGGCACAGGATAAAAGAGGTTCCCGCGAAGAGCGTCAGAACCGCGAAGAGCGCGATAGCGAATTCGTCGACAAGCTGGTCGCGATCAACCGCGTTGCAAAGGTTGTTAAGGGTGGCCGTCGCTTCGGCTTCGCCGCTCTCGTCGTCGTTGGCGACCAGAAGGGCCGCGTCGGCTTCGGTCACGGCAAGGCTCGTGAAGTTCCGGAAGCGATCCGCAAGGCAACCGAAAGCGCAAAGCGCGATCTGATCTTCGTTCCGCTGCGCGATGGCCGCACGCTGCACCACGACGTCAATGGCCGTCACGGCGCAGGCAAGGTTCTGCTGCGTTCGGCCAAGGCCGGTACCGGTATCATCGCCGGTGGTCCGATGCGCGCCGTTTTCGAAACGCTCGGCGTTCATGACGTTGTTGCCAAGTCGACCGGTTCTTCGAACCCGTACAACATGGTTCGCGCTACGTTCGACGCTCTGAAGCATCAGGTTCATCCGAAGGACATCGCTGCACAGCGCGGTCTGAAGTATGCGACCCTTCAGGCTCGTCGTGCCGCTTCCGGCAACGCTTCTGAAGAATAAGGAGCTGGATCATGGCCAAGAAGACTACTGAAGCCAAGAAGACTGTTACGGTCGAACAGATCGGCAGCCCCATTCGCCGCCCGGCAATCCAGCGCCAGACGCTGATCGGCCTGGGTCTCAACAAGATGCATCGTCAGCGCACCCTGGAAGACACTCCGGCGGTCCGCGGCATGATCCGTGCGGTCCAGCATCTCGTTCGCGTCGTTGACGAGAAGTGAGACGGAGTAACCTATCATGAAACTCAATGAAATCAGAGACAACGAAGGCGCCTCCAAGGATCGTATCCGCGTAGGTCGCGGTATCGGTTCCGGCAAGGGCAAGACCGGTGGTCGCGGTGTGAAGGGCCAGAAGGCTCGTTCGGGCGTCGCCATCAACGGCTTCGAAGGCGGTCAGATGCCAATCTACCGTCGTCTGCCGAAGCGCGGTTTCAATAACATCTTCGCTTCCGAATATGTTGTCGTATCGCTCGGCCGCATTCAGACCGCCATCGACGCCAAGAAGCTTGACGCTTCCGCAACGATCGATGCCGCTGCTCTCAAGGCTGCCGGCGTTATCCGCCGCGCCAAGGACGGCGTACGCATTCTCGCCGACGGCGAGCTGAAGGCCAAGGTCGCTTTCGAAGTTGCCGGCGCTTCCAAGCCCGCAATTGAAAAGATCGAAAAGGCTGGCGGTTCGATCAAGCTTCTCGCAGTTGCAGCAGAAGCCGCCGAGTAATATATAGACTTCAGACGCCCGGGGCTCGTCGCTCCGGGCGTTTGCGCTCCCTGGCCTATGGTGCTTTCGATCTAAATCGATTTATAGAGCATCAGGGCAATCTCTTCGCGGTGTGCTTACACGGCCCCGCTTGCGGCAGAAAGTGCTGCAGGGAGAGCCTCACAGTTCTTGAACTTCCGTAGGGGAGGGGATAGGACATAAAAAACAGGGTGAGGCATGATGGCGGCTCAGAGCCGCGTTTGTCCGAAGCCCGGTTTTGACCAGTATCTTTTAGACCTTTCCGCATCGGCCGGTTGCGCTGGCTGGCAAGGGTCATTCGGAGAAATTTATGGCTTCAGCAGCGGAACAACTGGCTTCGAACCTGAATTTTTCGACCTTCGCTAAGGCGGAGGATCTGAAAAAGCGTCTCTGGTTTACTCTTGCCGCACTTCTCGTCTACCGTCTCGGCACCCACATTCCGCTTCCGGGCCTGAACCCCGAAGCCTATGCGCAGGCCTTCCGTGGCCAAGCCAACGGTATTCTCGGTCTTTTCAACATGTTTGCGGGTGGCGCCGTCGAGCGCATGGCGATCTTCGCGCTCGGCATCATGCCTTACATCTCCGCTTCGATCATCGTGCAGCTCATGACCTCGGTCGTGCCCTCGCTCGAAGCGTTGAAGAAGGAAGGCGAAGCCGGCCGCAAGATCATCAACCAGTATACGCGCTACGGCACGGTGCTGCTCGGCACGCTGCAGGCCTATGGCATTGCGGTCGGCCTCGAAAGCGGTAACGGCCTCGTGGTCGATCCAGGCTGGTTCTTCCGCATTTCCACCGTCATCACGCTGCTCGGCGGCACGATGTTCCTGATGTGGCTGGGTGAGCAGATCACCTCGCGCGGTATCGGCAACGGTATTTCGCTGATCATCTTCGCGGGCATCGCCGCAGGCCTGCCCAAGGCTCTGGCCGGCACGCTGGAACTCGGCCGTACCGGTGCGCTTTCCACCCCGCTCATCCTGACGGTCGTTGTGGTCGCCATCGGCGTCATCGCGCTCATCGTCTTCGTGGAGCGCGCGCAGCGCCGTCTGTTGATCCAATATCCGAAGCGACAGGTCGGCAATCGCATGTTCCAGGGCGATACCTCGCATCTGCCGCTGAAGCTCAATACGGCCGGCGTCATTCCCGCGATTTTCGCATCGTCGCTGCTGCTGCTGCCGGCAACGGCTGCGGGTTTTGCCGGAAACACCAACCTGCCGGGCTGGGCAACCTCGATCATCGCGTCGCTGCAGCACGGACAGCCGCTGTTCATGGCGCTCTACGGCCTGCTGATCGCGTTCTTCGCGTTTTTCTATACGGCGATCGTCTTCAATCCGAAGGACACCGCAGATAACCTCAAGAAGCATGGTGGCTTCATTCCGGGCATCCGTCCGGGCGAGCGCACCGCGGAGTACATCGATTACGTCTTGACCCGCATCACCGTGGTCGGCGCGATTTATCTTGTCTTCGTCTGTATCCTTCCTGAGACACTTATCGCACGCACGGGCATTCCATTAGCCCTTGGTGGTACTTCGCTTTTGATCGTTGTCAGTGTAACTCTGGATACGGTTGCGCAAATTCAGGGCCACCTGATCGCGCAGCAGTATGAAGGGCTGATCAAGAAGTCGAAGTTGCGTGGAGGAAAGAGGGGACGATGAGACTGATATTTTTGGGTCCGCCGGGTGCGGGCAAGGGAACCCAGGCCAAGCGGCTGACGGACAAGTACGGGATCCCGCAGCTTTCCACCGGTGACATGCTTCGCGCTGCGGTCAGCGCGGGCACCGAAATCGGCAAACGCGCCAAGGCCGTCATGGACGCCGGCGGGCTTGTTTCCGACGATATCGTCAATCAGATCGTTTCCGAACGCATCGAAGCACCGGACTGTGCCAAGGGCTTTATTCTCGACGGCTATCCGCGCACCGTTCCGCAGGCCAAGGCGCTTGCCGAGAACATGCGCAAGAAGAATCTGGTCCTCGATGCCGTCATTGAACTCAAGGTGGACGAAGAGGCGTTGATTCGCCGAATCGAAAACCGCGTGGCTGAAACCATTGCCGCCGGCGGTACGGTTCGCTCGGATGACAATCCGGAAGCGTTCCGCAAGCGCCTGACGGAATATCGCGAGAAGACCGCGCCGCTGTCCGCCTATTACAGCGAACAGGGCGAGCTCGTGACGCTGGATGGCATGGCTGACGTCGATGCCGTCACCGAGGCTATCGAACGCGTTCTCGAGAAAGCCTCCGCCTGATCGACGGAGCGGATGGGCGAGGCTGTTGCGCTCTTGCCCATATCTCGCCTCCGCATGGCGGCAGATCCTTTGGATCGTAAAAGAATCTTGGCGGAGCCGGTTGCTTTTTTGCGCTGATTCCGTTAAACACCGCGCCAACTCGCGACATCCCAAGCGACTGGCGCGGATTTCCCTAAGGGAAGGGAGATCCGGGTTCGGTCGTTTTGACTTGTCACGGACACCAATTTGAACTGGCGGTCTTGTCGGCCGCTCGAATGGAATCACCACTTGCCGGATGGCAACTGGAACCAAGGAGAAGAGACGTGGCACGTATCGCTGGCGTCAACATCCCGACCGCGAAGCGCGTTGTTATTGCGCTGACCTACATTCACGGGATCGGTCCGAAATTCGCGCAGGAAATCATGGACAAGGTCGGTCTTCCGGCTGAGAAGCGCGTTCATCAGCTGACGGATGCTGAAGTTCTTCAGATCCGCGAAGCCATCGACCGCGACTACCAGGTCGAAGGTGACCTGCGTCGTGAGACCTCGATGAACATCAAGCGTCTGATGGACCTCGGTTGCTACCGCGGCCTGCGTCACCGTCGTGGCCTTCCGGTCCGCGGTCAGCGCACGCACACCAACGCCCGCACCCGCAAGGGTCCGGCGAAGGCTATCGCTGGTAAGAAGAAGTAATTTTCCGGTTCTCCGGAAAGGGGAGGCTGGTGCAGTCCGCGCCAGCCTTTCTGAGTTTGGCGTGAAGCCCCGATGGGGTTGATCGCCGGTGTAGCCGCTGGTGTTACGGCGGTGAAGAGATCAATGAAAGGTATAAAATGGCCAAGGAAGCCGCACGTATTCGCCGTCGCGAACGTAAGAACATCACGTCGGGCGTCGCGCACGTTAACTCGACCTTCAACAACACGATGATCACCATCACCGACGCACAGGGCAACGCCATTGCCTGGTCGTCCGCTGGTGCCAAGGGCTTCAAGGGTTCGCGCAAGTCGACCCCGTTCGCTGCCCAGATCGCTGCTGAAGATTGCGCGAAGAAGGCTCAGGAACACGGCATGAAGTCGCTTGAAGTTGAAGTTTGCGGTCCGGGTTCCGGCCGTGAATCGGCACTTCGCGCCCTGCAGGCTGCCGGTTTCATGATCACTTCCATTCGCGACGTGACGCCGATCCCGCACAACGGTTGCCGTCCGCGCAAGAAGCGCCGCGTCTGACGCGACCGTGGTTCGGAAATTCCGCCTTACCTCAGGTCTGGCGGAATTTTCGTGTATCTGGCGTGTGCGCGTCGATTTCGATCGGCGGACTTGCGCTCAAGAACCCACCGATGAACCGCTGAATTAGGTTCCTCTCGGTGTTTTCATGCTCGGTCCGTCACGATTGGATGGTGGCGGCGAACGGAAGGTTTAAAGATGATTCAGAAGAACTGGCAGGAACTTATCAAGCCGAACAAGGTCGAGTTCACCTCGTCCAGCCGCACCAAGGCAACGCTGGTTGCCGAGCCGCTGGAGCGTGGTTTCGGTCTTACCCTCGGCAACGCGCTGCGTCGCGTTCTGTTGTCTTCTCTGCGTGGCGCCGCTGTGACGGCCGTGCAGATCGACGGTGTCCTGCACGAATTCTCCTCCATCCCCGGCGTTCGGGAAGATGTGACGGATATCGTGCTCAACATCAAGGAAATCGCCATCAAGATGGACGGCGATGATTCCAAGCGCATGGTCGTGCGCAAGCAGGGTCCGGGCGCCGTGACCGCTGGTGACATCCAGACGGTTGGCGATATCGAGATCCTGAACCCCGACCACGTGATCTGCACGCTGGACGATGGCGCTGAAATCCGCATGGAATTCACCGTCAACAACGGCAAGGGTTACGTACCGGCTGAGCGCAACCGCGCGGAAGATGCCCCGATTGGCCTCATTCCGGTGGACAGCCTCTATTCTCCGGTCAAGAAAGTGTCCTACAAGGTAGAAAACACCCGTGAAGGCCAGGTTCTCGACTATGACAAGCTGATCATGACGATCGAGACCAACGGTTCGGTTTCCGGCGAAGACGCCGTTGCCTTCGCCGCTCGCATTCTTCAGGACCAGCTCGGCGTCTTCGTCAACTTCGACGAACCGCAGAAGGAAGCAGAAGAAGAATCGGTTACCGAACTCGCGTTCAACCCGGCGCTTCTCAAGAAGGTCGACGAGCTCGAACTGTCCGTTCGTTCGGCAAACTGCCTGAAGAACGACAACATCGTTTATATCGGCGACCTGATCCAGAAGACCGAAGCCGAAATGCTTCGCACGCCGAACTTCGGTCGCAAGTCGCTGAACGAAATCAAGGAAGTTCTCGCTTCCATGGGTCTGCACCTCGGCATGGAAGTGCCGGCATGGCCGCCTGAGAACATCGAAGATCTCGCAAAGCGTTACGAAGACCAGTACTAACAATCAAAAAGGCAGACCCTTTAAAGACTGCCTTTCCCCGTCAAACAGCAGGTAAGTCACCTGCATGTGCCAGGAAACGGCAGGCCTTAGAGAAGGAACCTGCGAAGAAGGAGAATAGCAATGCGCCACGGTAATTCAGGCCGCAAGCTCAATAGAACCGCCAGCCACCGCAAGGCAATGTTTGCCAACATGGCTGCTTCGCTCATCACCCATGAGCAGATCGTAACCACGCTTCCGAAGGCGAAGGAAATTCGCCCGATCGTTGAGAAGCTCGTCACCCTCGGCAAGCGCGGCGACCTGCACGCTCGTCGTCAGGCGATCTCGCAGATCAAGGATCAGGACGCCGTTCGCAAGCTGTTCGACGCGATCGCAGCCCGTTACGCAAACCGCAACGGCGGCTACCTGCGTATCATGAAGGCCGGCTTCCGCCAGGGCGACAATGCCGCTCTCGCCGTCATCGAATTCGTCGAGCGCGACGTTGACGCCAAGGGCGCAGCCGACAAGGCTCGCGTTGCCGCTGAAGCTGCTGCTGCCGAAGCTGCATAAGGTTTGACGCCGTTCAGGCGTCATGAGTTAAAAAAGCCGGGCGAGAGATCGCCCGGCTTTTTGTGTTCAGATCTTAGCCGACACAATGACTAAGGTTTTGCCGTCGCGGCGAAAAGTTTGGGAGGGAATAGTTAAATCCATACCCTAGGGATGCTACTACTCGTATCCACCAACCATCATTAAACCCTCATCAGGCGCGATTAGGGTTATCGAGTTTGTTGGCTGGACTTGAAAATAGCCACCTTTGGCTGATATCCGCTCAAAGAGCGCCTGCAGCTTCTGGTCTTGGATGCAATCCAAGCTACTTGCAAAATCGGCGATCCAGCGATCCATGACGTAATTCGTCCCCAGTACCGACGTCTCAGCCCAAGGCGCGGATGTTGCTTTGTTTAGAGAAAGCAATCCGTTCCGATGGACCTCATCCATGAAAACGGAGTCGAGCTTGTAAATGGCGACAGCGCATTCAAACCATCTGGTATTGTAATAGACCGTCTCACCAGCGGGGATGCCGTCCGGGATATCACTGCGCAAACGATCAGGTGAATCTACACCACAACCGGCCAAAGCGATTATTAGGAATGCGAATATAGGGCCGCCAGCTTTATTGTTGGATTTCAGGCCTACGCGCTTAGTTGTAAAACTTGCGAGACTTGAAAGTGCCTTGGAGTAATTCATCTTTCTCACTCCGGAACGTAAATACGATCCTTGATGTGCTTGAGGTGTGCGATGATCGTGAAAGTCATGATGACCAGCAGCGACCATGAACTCCATTTGCCGATATGCACGACGGACCAGGCGCCGAGCTGGTCGGGATATTTCCAGATGCCGAAGAAGGTGGAGATATTTTCCGCCAGCCAGACGAAAAACCCGATCAGGATGAAGGCGAGAAGTAGCGGCATCTTTCGATCCCGATCATAGGGGCGGAAGATCACTGTTGCGCGGGAATAGAGCCCGATGGCGCAGGCGGCGATGTACCAGCGGTAATCGCCGATGAAGTGATGGGTGAAGAAGTTGGCGTAAATGGCGATGCCGATAAGGGTCGCCATCCAGTAGGTGGGATAGTGGCGAATGCGCACATCCAGCAATCGCCACGCCTGAATGATGTAGCTGCCGACGGCCGCATACATGAAACCGGAAAAGAGCGGCACGCCGAGGACTTTGCTATAGGCGAAATCCGGATAGGACCATGACTGGATGGCGCTCGATGTCTTGAACACTTCCAATGCAAAGCCGACGATATGAAACAGCATGATGGCCTTGGCCTCGTCAAGCGTTTCGAGCCTGCTCCAGATCATGAAGAACTGAATGGCGAGCGCAATGATCAGCAGCACGTCGTAACGGGGAATGCCGAGCACTCCACCATGCGGCACCACGAAGATGGAGACGAAGAACAAGCCCGCAAACATGCAGGCGCGGGCTTCCTTGATGCCGAAATAAAGAAACTCGACGATAAAACGCCTGATGCCCTTGAGTTCGCCCCAGGGATAGGTATCGCAGAGCAGATTGTCCAAGACGGAGAGGCGGCTTGCGGCCGGGCTTGTTGCTGTGCTCATTTCCGTCCCCGATCTCACTTCGTCACCTTTCATACGAAAACCCTAAGGAAGCCGTATGGGCCTGCCGCGCGTATCCCCATCTTATTTCGCCCGCATCCGGCTTCTGGCGGCGGCGATGGCGGTGATCGTCTGCGGCCTTTGCCTGCGGAGCTTCGGTTACGACGTGGGATTGCCGTTCGTGGCGGTAAAATATGGCGGATCCGTGCTCTGGGGAGCGATGATCTATCTGCTGCTGGCAACCTTCTTTCCATCGCGCTGGCACGGCTATGAGGTTCACATCGCCATTCTTGCCGTCGTTCTCGTGGAACTCATCCGGCTTGTTCATTTTCCGGAACTGGATGCGTTTCGCGCAACGACGGCCGGCGCTTTGCTGCTCGGCCGTGTTTTTTCGCTGTGGAATATAGTCTGTTATGTCGCGGGGATTGGGGCCGCCGCCATTATGGCCGGACGGGTCTCGCGCGTTTGGCTCTCTTCATCGACATGATCGATGGCCGTACCAGCCGATACCCCAGCAATACCCCCATCGTGCTGATATAAAACACCGGCTCCAGCGTGATCGACTTTCGCGCGAGCACGAAGTGCAGCACACCGACGATGAGCACGAGGTAGACGAGTTTATGCAGCGTGTTCCAGCGGCTGCCGAGCTTGCGGATGGACCAGCGGTTGGAGGTGAGCGCGAGGGGCAGGAGCATGATGAGACCGGCCATGCCGAGCATGATATAGGGGCGCTTCAGAATATCGCCGGCGATGGAGCCGAGGATCAGGCCGCGATCCAGCACCAGATAGACGGTGAAATGCGCCAGCACGTAATAGAAGGCGATCAGCCCCAGCGCGCGGCGATAGGCGATGAGGTTGATGTTAAAGAGATCGCGTAGCGGCGTCACCAGAAGGCCGAGGCACAGGAAGCGCAGCGCCCAGATGCCGAGCAGGTGCTCGAAATCCTTGACCGGATTGAAGCCGAGACCGCCGGTTGCGGCGAGATAGAAATACCAGACACCCGGACAGAGGCCGATGACATAAAGCGACCAGATGGCCGCCGGCTGGTAACGCTTCGGCAGCGAGGGAAGAGGCAGGGCGAAGGCCATGGTCAATAATTCGCTTTCAGGTCCATGCCGGCATAGAGGCTCGCAACCTCGTCATAACCGTTGAACATCAGGGTAGGGCGGTTCTCAGTGCCAAAGAAGCCGCCTTCGCCAATGCGCTGTTCCGTCGCCTGGCTCCAGCGGGGATGATCGACATTCGGGTTGACGTTGGAATAGAAGCCATACTCGCGGGCGTTGGAGTTTTTCCACGTCGTTTCCGGCTGTTTCTCGACCAGCGAAATGCGGACGATGGATTTGATGCCCTTGAAGCCGTATTTCCATGGCACGACGAGGCGGATCGGCGCACCGTTCTGGTTCGGCAGCGTTTCTCCATAAAGGCCGACGGCGAGAATGGTGAGCGGATGGCGCGCTTCATCGAGGCGGAGCCCCTCGACATAGGGCCAGGAGAGAGGCTGGAACAGACCGCTTTGACCCGGCATTTCGTCTGGCCGCACCACGGTTTCGAAAGCGACATATTTCGCGCTGCCAAGCGGCTCCACCTTGTCGAGAAGGGTGGCGAGGGGGAAGCCGATCCACGGAATGACCATTGACCAGCCCTCGACACAGCGCATGCGGTAAGTGCGCTCTTCGAGAGGATATTTCATCAGCTCTTCAATGCCGAATTCCTGCGGTTTGGAGACGAGGCCATCCACCTTCACCGTCCAGGGGGAAGGCTTGAACTTGCCGGAATTTTCCTTCGGGTCGGATTTTCCGACACCGAATTCGTAGAAATTATTATAGCTGGTGACAGCATCGAGCGGGGTGAGTTTCTCATCCAGCTTGTAGGCGCCGGGTTTTGCGGAAAGCGGCGCGGCAACAGCCTCGCGCCCGGCCAGCCCGATTGCCGCCAGCCCCGCCGCCGTGCCGAGGAAGCCACGTCTGGACAGGTAGATATTCTTCGGCGTGATTTCATTTGCCGAGATGAGGGGCGGACGATAGGCGGGCATTGGAACCTCCACAAAAGCCGGGTACATCGGCGATAAATCGATTATGATAGCCAATACGGCCGCTGCACAGATATGTTTCAGTGCTCTACGGAAAAACAACGGTGGGGCGGCGGAAATCGCGCATTTGTGATGAAGGCGCGGCCGGATAACAAGATGAAGAGGAAGCGTACCGTACCGAACCGTACTGTTTTGCCCCAAGGTGACAGTGACAGGGCTTGCGGTTTGCGCTAGAAAAACCGCAAAATAGGGCAGGAGCTGTTTTACCGCGTTTGCGGAAATGCGCTCTTCGCCAGAGATCGAGGAAAACACCATGCCAGCCTATCGCTCCAGAACGACAACCCACGGCCGCAACATGGCGGGCGCGCGCGGCCTTTGGCGCGCCACCGGCATGAAGGACAGCGATTTCGGCAAGCCGATCATCGCGGTGGTCAATTCCTTCACGCAGTTCGTGCCGGGCCATGTGCATCTGAAGGATCTCGGCCAGCTCGTTGCCCGCGAAATCGAGGCGGCCGGCGGTGTCGCCAAGGAATTCAACACGATTGCGGTCGATGACGGTATCGCCATGGGCCATGACGGCATGCTCTATTCGCTGCCGTCGCGCGAGATCATCGCGGATTCGGTGGAATATATGGTCAATGCCCATTGCGCCGATGCCATGGTGTGCATTTCCAACTGCGACAAGATCACGCCCGGCATGCTGAATGCGGCGATGCGCCTCAACATCCCCGCCGTCTTCGTTTCCGGCGGTCCGATGGAGGCCGGCAAGGTCGTCCTGCATGGCAAGACGGTGGCGCTCGATCTGGTCGACGCCATGGTCGCGGCTGCGGACGACAAGATTTCCGACGAGGATGTGAAGGTTATCGAGCGTTCGGCCTGCCCGACCTGCGGTTCCTGTTCCGGCATGTTCACGGCCAATTCCATGAACTGTCTGACCGAGGCGCTGGGTCTGTCGCTGCCCGGCAACGGTTCGACGCTTGCCACCCATTCCGATCGCAAGCGGCTGTTCGTCGAGGCCGGTCACCTGATCGTCGATCTGGCGCGCCGTTATTATGAGCAGGAGGACGAAACCGTCCTGCCGCGCACCATCGCCAACAAGGCGGCGTTTGAAAACGCCATGTCGCTGGATATCGCCATGGGCGGTTCCACCAACACGGTGCTGCATATTCTGGCGGCGGCGCATGAGGGCGGCGTCGATTTCGGCATGGAAGACATCGACCGTCTTTCCCGCAAGGTTCCCTGCCTTTCCAAGGTCGCGCCCGCCAAGCAGGACGTGCACATGGAAGACGTTCACCGCGCCGGCGGCATCATGCGTATTCTCGGCGAGCTGGAACGCGGTGGGCTCATCAATCGCGATACCTATACCGTGCATGAGGCGACGCTGGGCGATGCCATCGACCGCTGGGACATCACCCGTACCAACAGCGAGACGGTGCGCCAGTTCTTCAAGGCGGCTCCTGGCGGCGTGCCGACGCAGGTGGCTTTCAGCCAATCCTCGCGCTGGGACGATCTGGATACGGACGGCGAAAACGGCGTCATCCGCTCGGTCGAGAAGCCTTTCTCCAAGGATGGCGGTCTGGCCGTGCTTTATGGCAACATCGCGCTCGACGGCTGCATCGTGAAGACGGCGGGCGTCGATGAATCCATCCTGAAATTCACCGGCCCGGCAGTGGTTTACGAAAGCCAAGATGCGGCCGTGAAGGGCATTCTCGGCAACGAGGTCAAGGCGGGCGACGTCGTCGTCATCCGTTACGAGGGGCCGAAGGGCGGGCCGGGCATGCAGGAAATGCTCTATCCGACCAGCTACCTGAAATCCAAGGGCCTCGGCAAAGCCTGCGCGCTGATCACCGACGGCCGTTTCTCCGGCGGTACTTCGGGCCTCTCCATCGGTCACGCCTCGCCGGAAGCGGCGCAGGGCGGCGCCATCGGTCTCGTGCGTCAGGGCGATCTCATCGAGATCGACATTCCGAACCGCACCATCAACCTGAAGGTCACCGATGCGGAGCTGGCTTCGCGCCGCGCCGAGCAGGAAGAACTGGGCTGGAAGCCGGAAGCGCCGCGCAAGCGCAATGTCACGACGGCGTTGAAGGCCTATGCCGCCTTTGCCTCGAGTGCTGACAAGGGCGCGGTGCGCATTTTGCCGGAGTAATTTCCCGATTTTGCGGGATGATAAAAAGCCGCCGTTGATAAACGGCGGCTTTTTTGTGCCGATTACTCTTTTTCGAGCCGATAAGGTCGAAACGGGACGATTTTTCCCCGTTGCCGGCAAAAGGCATTTGCCCGGCCGGTCGCAACAAAGCCCAGCTTGTCCGTCATTTAAAAGGCCGCAGGACAAGGCGTGATGATTTCAGTTGCGGCATCGTTTCCTGACTTTTGCATTTGCAGCGGGGCAATAGTCCTCAAGATCAGAAACTGATTCAAGCGCTTTGCATCTCGATTCCGGAATGCAGGCCAACGCCCTGTTTTCATACAGATTTCGCGAGATCACCGAATTGGATGTGGAAAGAAATAAGGTCACATTGGAGTGATTGGCGGCGTTTCCTCTTTTCATCTCCGTATGGCTTCCTAGCTCAGTGACATGAAAAGAAGAACCGCACTTGCCCTTATCGCTTCCCTGCCTTTCGCCTCGTTTGCCCGCGCGCAAAGCACCGGCAATGGCATCCGTTTCGATCCGTTGCTGCGGCAGGCGAATGCGCTTTCCAGCCTCAAGGCGGTCATCGTCAGCATCGATGGCGAGGAGGTCGCGAGCCGCGCTTATCACGGCGCGGGTTTGAACGGCTCCACCAATATCAAGTCGGCCTCGAAATCGATCATCTCGGCGCTGGTGGGCATGGCGATCGATCGAAAGATTCTCGAAGGCGCCGACCAGCCGATCGCGACTGTTCTGCGTGGCGATTTTCCGCAAAATCCCGATCCCCGGCTGGAACGGATTACCGTCGGCAACCTGCTGTCGATGCAATCCGGCCTGGAGCGCATGTCCGGCCCCAATTACGGCCGCTGGGTCGCCAGCCGCAACTGGGTGCGGATGGCGCTGGGTTCCGGTTTTGCCGGGGAACCGGGCGGCGGCATGCTTTATTCCACCGGCTCCACCCATCTGCTCTCGGCGATCCTGACAAAAGCGTCCGGCCGTTCGACGCTGTCGCTTGCGCGCGACTGGTTCCGACCGCTTGAAGGATTTTCCATCGGCGGCTGGGAGCGCGATCCGCAGGGCATCTATCTCGGCGGCAACCAGATGGCGATGACCGCGCGGTCTTTGCTGGCCTTCGGTGAGCTTTACCGCCTGGGTGGTGTGACACCCGGCGGCGAGCGGTTGATTTCTCAGGGCTGGATCGAGCAATCGTGGAGGCAGCGCACCAATTCCGTCTTCAACGGCGACGGCTATGGCTATTGCTGGTTCATCAAGGAGATGGCAGGCGAGACGGTCTATTACGCCTGGGGTTATGGCGGGCAGATGCTCTATATCGTACCCGCCAGACGGCTATCGGTCGTGATGACCTCTCGCGAGGACGCGCCTTCCGCCCGAACCGGTTATCGGGACCAGTTGCATGGCCTTATGGAGACCATTATCCGGGCGGTATAACCTCATGCGCAAAACGCCCAACTAGGCGGCCACACGGCGTTTTAGCTGAAGGCCATTGCGGAAGCTTTTTGCGAGAAGGGTGATATTGAGCGCTCCGGCGCAAAGCTCCAGCGCCTGAACGGCGTAGAAGACCCCGCCGTAATCGTTTGAGAGGGCGAAATGCCGAAGCACAAGCGCGCAGGGGACGAGGATCAGCAGCCCGTTCAGTGCGATGAGCGGCATACGTTTCTTCTTGGCTGCGATCAGCGGGTGTTTCCATTTCGCGCCCATACGAAAGCCGCTGAAACCCGTGACCGCAAGCGCGGGCGCAAGCACCAGAAACCCCCAGGGAATGGCGAGTTTGACGGTACGGATCGCTTCGCTGGAACCGGAGATTTCGGTGAGCGCGGTGGATAACCAAAAGGCGAGTATGATCGCCAGCGCCAGCGTGCCGGCGACGGGATGAAGGGTTCTCATCGATATAGTCCTTTAGAAGATCGGTTCAGCCTTGCGGCGGATCGGCGTCCAGCCCGGCGAAAAGCTGGTTCAGGCAGTCTATGGCGTTACTCAGTTGCTCCGCCTGCATATCCGTGGCTAAACGGCCGGCGAGTTCATTCCATTGCTGCATGGTGGCGGCATAGGCATTCTCGCCTTTTTCGGTAAGGCGAATGAGCTTGGCCCGCTTGTGGTGCGGATTGTTTTCGAAGCAGACAATGTCCTGTCGTTCCATCTCATCGATGAGGCGTTGTACACCCTGCCGGGTCTGGCCCATGTTCCGTGCGATCTGCGCCACGGTCAAAGGCTGTCCGGCAAGCGCCACCGCTCCCAGAACCTGCCAGCGTGCACTGGACAGACCCAAGGGTGCAGACAGGGCGTCGCCCGCGGCGATCAATGCGCCATTGGTCCTAAAGATGGCCACCGCCAGGGCGGAAAGAATGTGTGCGTTGTCCGTTTTCATGACAACACATTGCCATTTTGACAATATGTTGTCAATATCGGATTTATGTTACAGCGGCCGGTTGATGCTCTGGAACGCCTCGCCTAGGCGTTTCATGCGTTCCTCGTAAGCGCTGGTAAGGCAGGCAACGTCCGCTGCGCATTCCTGACGTTTCTTCAACCACTGGCTCTGCTCGTCGCGCAGCGTGTCGCGGGCGCCCATCGCCATCAGCTGGGTGAGGATGTCGAAGGTGGTGGCCATCTTCACATCCTGATCGTTCAGCGTGCGGTTGTCGCAGATCGCCTTCTCGTCCGCGGCCAGATCGGTCTTTTCGCAATCGAAGCTCGCCGCGCTGGCCAGCGAAATGAAGGAGGGGGCAAGCAGGATGCCGCTGGCAAGGAGGATCGGTTTCAGATGCATGGTCGTCTCTTTTTAAGGACAGTCAGGTGCCGGTGAAACCGAAAAGGGGCGCTGTTGGTTCCAATGTCGCCCACCGATCCATGCCTGGAAAAGGACGGCCATCATCTTGCCGCTCTTTGCTTTACAGGCTTTGGCGTTATAACTCCATCATACTGATGACGATGAGGAATCACATGCGAAGCGTGTTGAAGTATCTGTCCACCGGCTTTCTCGCCGCACTCATTCTCCTGCCCTTGGGTGCTGCGGCGCAGGATAACAGGACCGTGCCGTCGAGCCACACGGAAATGCAGCTTTCCTTCGCGCCGCTGGTCAAGCGCACCGCGGGCGCGGTGGTGAATGTCTATGCCGAACGCGTCGTGCAGCGGCGTCTGTCGCCCTTTGCCGGTGATCCTTTCTTCGAACAGTTCTTCGGCCAGCAGATGCCGAACCGCACGGAAAAGCAGTCGTCGCTCGGCTCTGGCGTCATCGTGACCGCTGGCGGCCTTGTGGTGACCAACAATCACGTCATCGACGGTGCCGATGACATCAAGGTAGCGCTGGCGGATGGGCGTGAATTTTCCTCCAAGGTGCTGCTTAAGGATGACCGCGTCGACCTCGCCATTCTGCAGATCGATGCGAAGGAGCAGTTCCCGGTGCTGTCGCTCGGCAATTCCGATGCGATTGAAGTGGGTGATCTGGTGCTGGCCATCGGCAACCCCTTCGGTGTCGGCCAGACGGTGACGAGCGGCATCGTCTCTGGTCTGGCGCGCAACCAGGTGACGCAGGGCGATTTCGGCTTCTTCATCCAGACCGACGCTTCCATCAATCCTGGCAATTCCGGCGGCGCATTGATGAACATGGCGGGTGAACTGATCGGCATCAATACGGCCATCTTCTCCAAGGGCGGCGGCTCGAACGGTATCGGTTTCGCCATTCCCGCCAATCTGGTCCGGGTTTTCGTGGCTGCCGCCGAGCGTGGCGATGCAAGCTTCGAGCGGCCCTATATCGGTGCGACCTTCGATCCGGTGACATCGGATGTCGCCGAGGCGCTTGGCCTGCATCGCGCCCGCGGCGCGCTGGTTGTCAGCGTCGTCAAGGGTGGGCCGGCCGAAAAGGCGGGTATCGAACCCGGACAGGTGGTTACCGCCGTCAATGGCTTCGAGGTGGAGCATCCGGATGCGCTGGGTTATCGCCTGACGACTGCCGGCATCGGCAAATCCGCCGAACTCACTGTCATGGACAAGGGAAAAGAGAAAAAGGTGACCATCGCGCTCGATACCGCGCCGGAAACCGCACCCCGCGATGAACGGCTGATCGAGGGTCGCAATCCCTTTGCCGGTGCGACTGTCGCCAATCTTTCGCCGAAGCTTGCCGATGAATTGCGCATGCCGTCGCAGGTGACCGGCGTTGTCATTACCGATGTGAAGCGCGGTTCGCCGGCCTATCGTGTCGGTTTCCAGCCGAAAGACGTGATCCTGTCGCTGAACGGCGCGGATATCGGCACCACCGCCGCTGTCGAGAAGGCGCTGGACGACAATCCCGGTTTCTGGCGGGTGGAAATCTTGCGTGACGGGCAACGCATCCGGCAGTTCCTGCGATGAGCGACGATCTCTTCGCCCCGCAAGTGCCCGTGGAGGTCGCCAACCGGCGGCCTCTTGCCGATCGCCTGCGTCCGAAGACGCTGGCGGAGGTGAGCGGACAGCCGCATCTGACGGGCGAGGAGGGCGTGCTGCGCCGCATGATCGATAGCGGCTCACTGGGATCGATGATCTTCTGGGGGCCGCCCGGCACCGGCAAGACCACGGTTGCCCGCCTGCTTTCCGGCGAGGCGGGGCTGGCTTTCGAGCAGATCTCGGCGATCTTTTCCGGTGTCGCCGATCTCAAGAAGGTTTTCGAGGCGGCGCGCACACGGCGGATGAATGGCCGGCAGACGCTGCTTTTCGTAGACGAGATTCATCGCTTCAACCGCGCCCAGCAGGACAGCTTCCTGCCGGTGATGGAAGACGGCACCATTATTCTGGTGGGCGCCACCACCGAAAATCCGTCTTTCGAACTCAATGCCGCTCTGTTGTCGCGCGCGCGTGTCCTGACGTTCGGCTCGCATGACGAGGAGAGCCTGAGCGAGCTTCTGAAGCGCGCCGAGGAGGCGGAGGGCAAGCCCCTGCCGCTGACGGAAGAGGCGCGGGCCAGCCTGATCCGCATGGCCGATGGCGATGGCCGCGCCGTGCTGACGCTTGCCGAGGAAGTCTGGCGTGCGGCGAGGAAGGATGAGACCTTCGATACCGAGGGGCTGACGCGCATCGTGCAGCGCCGTGCGCCCGTCTACGACAAGAGCCAGGACGGCCATTACAATCTCATTTCCGCGTTGCATAAGTCGGTGCGCGGTTCGGACCCGGATGCCGCGCTTTATTATCTTGCCCGCATGTTCGATGCCGGTGAAGACCCGCTCTACATCGGCCGGCGGTTGGTGCGCATGGCGGTGGAGGATATCGGCCTTGCCGATCCGCAGGCGCTCGCCGTCTGCAATGCCGCCAAGGATGCCTATGATTATCTCGGCTCACCCGAGGGGGAGCTGGCTCTGGCGCAGGCTTGCGTCTATCTCGCGACCGCGCCGAAATCGAACGCCGTCTATACGGCCTTCAAGTCGGCGATGCGGGCGGCCAAGGAAAACGGCTCGCTGGTGCCGCCGAAACATATTCTGAACGCGCCGACCAAGCTCATGAAGGGCGAGGGTTATGGCGACGGTTACCGCTACGACCATGACGAGCCGGATGCCTTTTCCGGACAGGATTATTTCCCGGAGAAAATGGGGCGCACGACCTTTTACGATCCGCCTGATCGAGGTTTCGAAAGGGAAATCCGCAAGCGTCTGGACTGGTGGGCGAAGCTGCGTCGCGAGCGGGGATCGCGCTAGGATTTACGCGGTTGCGTCGAAAGCCGTATCGCGGCCGATCTTAATAAAAAGATTCAGGCCGCTGGCAAAAAGAGTCGCGAAACCGCGACAACTCGCTGTTTTTTAAGGAAGATCAGGATGCCTTGCGATGTGGCGCCGCCTGCGGCTGCGCGGGCAGCATCTTGACCGAGGATTCCGCCAGGCCGCTATGGCCTTCGGCATCGATCACCAGATGCCAGTGCAATGTCTCTGGGATGGCAATGCGGATCGGCGATTTTTTCGCGACGCCGCCGAGATATTTGAAATCGAGCAATTCTGTGAAACGCTGGAAATTCGCGCCCGTCATCAGCCGGACATTGTTGACGGCTGACAGGGATATTTCAAGGGTAGTTCCTGCCCGCAATTCCTTCAGGTCATAATGCGTATAGCGAAAATTCGGCCGGGCCATCGCGCCCTCCCTGTAAAGTAATTTCGGTCAAAGAGGATAGGGGCCGTACGGTTAACGGTGTCTTTAAATGCCGCCGGCCGGTTTGAAAATTCACGCTTGCTGTGCCTGTCTGGCATGGTGGCGCCAAGGAGTATGAGCATATAAGAATAATACCAACGTATAATATGTGTATTTAATAATAATAAATTTTTTGCCTTTAACATCGGCTGGTCGAAGTGCATCAGCGACGTTGAGGGGGAACATGAAAAACGTAACAATATCTACGCGCCTTTATGCGCTCGTCGCATTGTTTCTGGCAATACTGGCCGCGGCCCTGACATTCAGCCTGTTTGAAAGCTATCACGAAATGGAGCGCGAACGGAAAGCCGGGCTTGCGGCAATGAATGAAACCGCTGTTGCCATTCTCGATCAATATTACCGGCTGGAGCAGGGCGGAAGCCTGACGCGGGAGGCGGCGCAACAGCAGGCCAAGACGACCATTGCGGCAATGCGCTACGGCAATGGCAGCGGCTATTTCTGGATCAACGACATGCATCCCAAAATGGTGATGCATCCGATCAAACCCGAAATGAACGGCACGGACCTTACCGCCAACAAGGACCCGAACGGCAAGGCGCTGTTCGTTGAGTTCGTGAATACGGTCAAGGCGGGCGGCAAGGGCTTTGTCGATTATTACTGGCCGAAGCCCGGTGCGCCGGAGCCGGTCGAGAAATTTTCCCATGTCGCCGGTTTCGCTCCCTGGGGCTGGATTGTCGGCACTGGTGTTTATGTTGACGATCTTGAAGCGGTATTCTGGCGCGACGTCTATTTTAATGGCGGTCTTTGCATCGCCGCCGGTCTTGTTGTTGTCGGCGTTGCCGCAGCCGTCGTGCGCAGCGTGACGCGGCCGATCGATCTCATCCGCCAGAGCATGCGGCGGATTGCCGACGGTGACGGCGCGGCGGATATACAGTTCGCCGACCGTCGCAATGAAATCGGCGCGATTGCCAAGACGCTGCTGGTACTGCGCGACAGCGTCAATGAGCGCAGCGCGCTGCAGGCCCGCGAGGCCGACCAGCAGCGGGCACTGGAGCAGGAGCGGCACGGTAACGAGATGGTTCTGCGCTCCGCTTCCGAGCGGCAGGCCCATGCCATGGAGCAACTGGGCGATGCGCTCGAGGCGCTTGCCAATGGCGATCTGACCGTTTCGCTTGCGGATATCGGCGCGGATTATGAAAAGCTGCGCATGGACTTCAACCGTGCCGTCGGCGCCTTGCACGGTGCGATCGAGGCGATTGCCAGAACCGGCCATGTGGTCAATGACAGCGCCTCCGACATCAGCGGTGCGACCGGCAATCTTTCCCGCCGAACCGAACAGCAGGCGGCGGCGCTGGAGGAGACGGCGGCTGCTCTGGACGAGATCACCGCCACGGTGCGCACCGCTTCCGAGCGTGCCAACGAGGCACGGCAGATGGTGCAGGACACGAAAACCAGCGCCGGCCGCTCGGGCGAGATCGTGCGCAATGCCGTCGACGCCATGGGCCGTATCGAGGAGTCTTCGAAGCGCATCGGCCAGATCATCTCGGTCATCGACGAAATCGCCTTCCAGACCAATCTTCTGGCGCTGAATGCCGGTGTTGAGGCGGCGCGTGCGGGTGAGGCCGGGCGCGGTTTTGCCGTCGTGGCGCAGGAGGTTCGCGAACTGGCGCAACGTTCCGCCAATGCTGCCAAGGAAATCAAGACCCTCATCAACCGTTCGGCCGAAGAAGTCGGCGGCGGCGTCGCACTGGTGCGCTCGACGGGCGATGCGCTGGAGGAGATCGTGGCGCTGGTCAATCGTGTCGATGGCCATGTGAACTCCATCGCCACGGCGGCGCGCGAGCAGGCGACCGGCCTGCAGGAGATCAACACCTCCGTCAACCACATGGACCAGATGACACAGCAGAACGCCGCCATGGTGGAAGAAACGACGGCGGCAAGCCAGACGCTCGCCGAGGAAAGCCGCCAGCTGCGTTCGCTACTGTCGCGTTTCGAGCTTGGACATGGTGCCGGGCGCGAGGTTTCGCGGGCGGCGTGATTTCAGGTGTTTCAGGAAAGTTAAAGGGCGCGGCTTTGGCCGCGCCCTTTGTTATGGGCAAGACTTTATCCGCCCGCGTCGTCGTTGGACGCAATTGTCACGGTCTTGTGTGGATGGGACTGCGCCAGACACATCATTCGTTATTTCCCGCAACCAATAAGGTTTCGTTTACCTCATTTCTTTAAAATTTATCCTGTATTGCCGCGAATAGCGGCCGCTGAAGGTACAGGTTCTCGTATGGCGTATGTTTCCCTTCCGCGTCGTCTTGTGACGTTGCTGATGATTTCCACGGTCATGGTGTCGTGTTCGGCGGAGGGCCTCGTGCCACCGGCGGAGGTGGACGGCACCACACGAGTCAGCGCCATCCGCTCCTCGCGGCAGCAGGGTTACAGCGCGCCGGCGGGTGCGGTGTATCAGGCCGAGCAGGCCGGGCAGGGCGCCGATTATCCGGCAGCCGTTTCACAGCCGATGCCGGAGCCTTACGCCTCGCAGGATCCCCTGCTGCAATCGCCGCAGGGCGGACAGGGTTACTCTACACTCGATTCCCAGCATCAGGCGCGCATGGCGGCCAGCGGCGATGGCAATATGCCGGCGCAGACAATGCAGGGCCAGACGATGCAGGGGCAGACCATGCCGGCGCAGCAGATGACCAGCAACCAGATCGCCGAAGGTGAGGGCGGCGTGAACATGGATTCCATGCTGGGTGTGGAGCCGGTTCGCGGACTTGCCGAAGAACAGGATGCGGATATTGCCGAAGGCGCGTCGGCGCAGCCGGTGGTGGATGGTATCGGCACGGACAATCCCGTGGCCGTTCCTCCGGCCCGCCAGCCGCAACGGGCCAGCCGATCGCGGCTCATCCCGCCGCCGCCGCTCGGCGCCTCCTCCCGTCGCCAGCCGGTGGAAGAGGTGGCGATGGTGATGCCGAACGATCCGATGGCGGGTGGCGGGCTGCAAAGCAACCGCTCGATGCCGCCCGGCGTCATGCCATCCTCCGAAGTTGCCTGCCGCTCCGAACTTCGCCGTCTCGGCGTCGCTTTCCGGGATGTTGCGCGCATTGCCGACGGTCCGACCTGCGGTATCGATTACCCAATCGAGCTCAGCGGTCTCGCCAGCGGCGTCGCGGTTCGTCCGGCGGTGAAGCTCAATTGCCAGGTTACGCTTGCCTTTGCGAAATGGGTGAAGTTCGAACTCGTACCGTCCTCGCGTTTCCGCTATCTCTCCGGCGTCGGCCGCATTACGCCGATGGGCGGTTATTCCTGCCGCAAGATGAATTCACGCTCCAGCAATCCGTGGTCCGAACATGCGCGCGGCAACGCCATCGATATCGGCACCATCACGCTGAAAAACGGCAAGGAAATCGACGTTCGCAAAAAGAGCTTCTTCGCCTTCCGCGAAAAGGCGCTGCTGAAGGCGGTGAGGTCCGACAGCTGTAAATATTTCTCCACCGTTCTCGGACCGGGCAGCGATCCCAATCACTGGAACCATTTCCACTTCGACCTGCGTACCCGCAAGTCAGGTTACAGGCATTGCGATTAAGGGATTGGGACAAGAACGGAGTGATTGGGCAGGGCAATAGTCGGGCGGCGTTTTAGACGCTCGCTGTGATGCTTCACGTTTGCAACTTCCGTCATTCCGGCCTTGAGCCGGAATCCAGCCGACGCGCGTCTGCGCGACGGGAAGACTCCTTTCAGCTCAAGGACTTGAGCTGGCTGGATTCCGGCTCAAGGCCGGAATGACGGAAGTGTGGGTTCACTGTCGGAATTCCAACTCCTCTGTCACATTCTCACAAAAAAAGACCGGCCCGAAGGCCGGTTGAAGAAGACAGCCTTATCGGGGGGATATCGGCGTCTTTGCAAGGGCATGCAATGGGAAACGATCCCATGGAGTGGTCCATCCGGCGCGGATGTGCGGCAAAAGACATCGCGCCGTACTGACCTGCGGCCAACATGGCTTGCCGCGCTCTTCTGATACGCTATGAGGGTCACATGTTTGTGACAACGGCCTTCGGGAGCCTGCCTTTATGCCCCCTGTTTCAGAGCTGATGGTCTTTGCTGCGGCGCTTGCGGCAGCGGGTGTTGTCGCCGGTCTTCTGGCGGGGCTGTTCGGCATTGGCGGCGGCGCGGTGCTGGTGCCTGTCTTCTACCAGGTCTTCGGGCTGCTGGATGTGCCGGAGGCGGTGCGCATGCATCTCTCGCTTGGCACGTCGCTCGCCATTATCGTGCCCACTTCCATCCGTTCGTTCCTGACGCATCGTCAGAAAGGCGCGGTCGATATCGATCTGCTGAAGGGCTGGATCGTCGCCGTGCCGCTAGGAACCATCCTCGCATCCGTGGTTGCCGCTTATGCCTCGAGCGTTGCGCTGCGGCTGATCTTCGCCTTCATCGCGCTGGCGCTTGCCTTTCGGATGATCTTCAACCGGGCAAGCTGGCATCTCGGTTCCGACCTGCCGCAAAACCCGGGCCGTTTTCTGGTGGGCACCGGCATCGGGCTTTTTTCCGGCCTGATGGGCGTGGGTGGCGGGGTGATGAACAACACCTTCATGACGCTCTATGGACGCACCATTCATCAGGCGGTCGCCACGTCTTCCGGCGTCGGCGTGCTGATTTCACTGCCGGGTCTGTTGGGTTATATCTGGGCCGGCTGGGGCGATGCGGGCCTGCCGCCGTTTTCCACCGGCTTCATCAACTGGATCGCCGTGGTACTGCTGATCCCCATCACGCTTGTCGTTGCGCCCTATGGCGCGCGGCTGGCGCATGCGCTGAGCAAGAAGCAGCTGGAGCGCGCCTTCGGACTGTTTCTGGTCTTCGTTGCGGCGCAGTTTTTCTATAGCGTTTACGGCTGATTTTCCTTAATCGCCGAACGCAGTGTTCAGCCTGTCGGACTGGCATTTGCGCCTTCCCCGGCCTATATGGCGTGCATCTTACTCGGTTTTTCGAAAGATTCGCCATGAATGCCATTGTTTCGATACGGAATCTGACAAAATCCTACGCAAATGGCTTTCAGGCGCTCAAAGGTGTCAGCCTCGATATCAAAGAGGGGGAAATCCTTGCTCTTCTCGGCCCGAATGGTGCTGGCAAGACGACATTGATCTCCATCGTTTGCGGCCTCGTCAATCCCGGTGAAGGCTCGGTGCTCGTCGGCGGGCATGATGTGGTGAAGGACTTTCGCCAGACCCGCGCCCTGATCGGCCTCGTCCCGCAGGAACTGACCACAGACCAGTTCGAGACGGTGTGGAACACCGTCAGCTTCTCGCGCGGCCTGCACGGGCAGAAGAAGAACCCGGAACTGATCGAGCGCATCCTGAAATCCCTGTCGCTCTGGAACAAGAAGGACAATATGCTGCGGGAGCTTTCCGGCGGCATGAAACGGCGTGTGCTGATCGCCAAGGCGCTGGCGCATGAGCCGAAGGTTCTATTCCTTGACGAGCCGACGGCCGGCGTGGATGTGGCGCTGCGCCGCGACATGTGGAACGTCGTTTCCGAGCTGCGCGCCAAGGGCGTCACCATCATCCTCACCACGCATTACATCGAAGAGGCGGAAGAAATCGCCGACCGGGTGGGCGTCATCAATGGCGGCGAATTGCTGCTGGTGGAGGAAAAGACGGCGCTGATGAAGAAACTCGGCCGCAAGCAGCTTTTCCTGGAGCTTGCCCAACCCGTGGAGCAATTGCCCGACAGTCTTGCGCCCTTCGGGCTGACGCTTTCCGATGACCGCTGCACCGTTACCTACGAAATCGAGGATAATGGCGAACAGAGCCGCATTGCCGACGTTCTGAGCGCTCTTTTCGCCGCCAACATCCATTTCAAGGATATTTCAACGCGGCAGAGTTCGCTTGAGGATATCTTCGTTTCGCTGGTGGGAGGCCAGAAATGAATTTCGAAGCCATCAAAGCCATCTATCTGTTCGAAATGGCGCGCACGCGTCGCACCCTGTTGCAGAGCGTGGTCTCGCCGGTCATTTCCACCTCGCTCTATTTCATCGTATTCGGAACCGCAATCGGTTCGCGGATTCAGGAGGTTGGCGGTGTTTCCTACGGCGCGTTCATAACGCCCGGCCTCATCATGCTGACGCTTCTGACGCAATGTATCGGCAACGGCTCCTTCGGCATCTATTTCCCGAAATTCACCGGCACGGTCTATGAAATTCTCTCCGCCCCGGTGGCGATGACGGAAATTCTCGCCGGTTATGTCGGGGCGGCGGCGACCAAGGGGCTGATGATCGGCACGATCATCCTGATAACGGCCTCCTTCTTCGTGGATATCACCATCGCCCACCCGTTCATGATGATCCTGTTCTTCGTTCTCACGGCGGTGAGCTTCAGCCTTTTCGGCTTCATCATCGGCATCTGGGCGACGAATTTCGAGCAGCTGAACCTCATCCCCATGCTGGTGGTGCCGCCGCTGACCTTCCTCGGCGGCAGCTTCTATTCCATCGACATGCTGCCGCCCTTCTGGCAGACGGTCAGCCACTTCAACCCGGTGCTTTATCTCATCAGCGGTTTCCGCTGGAGTTTCTACGAGATCGCCGACGTCAATCCTGCCATCAGCCTTGCGATGATCACGCTGTTTCTGGCGCTCTGCCTCGGTGTTGTCGGCTGGATGTTCAAGACGGGGTATAGGCTGCGCAACTGACGGTACGGCCTACCTCCCTCATTCCTGTGCTCGTCACAGGAATCCAGCCGACACGCGTCTGCGTGGCGGAAAGACTCTTCTCAGCCCAAGGACTTGGGCTGGCTGGATCCCTGTGACGAGCACAGGGATGAGGTAGGTTGGCTGCTATGCACCCGTTCCCAAACGAGCCTCAAGACATAATCAACCCACCATCGACATTGATCGTCTGGCCGGTGATATAGGCCGCGTCGTCGGAAGCCAGAAACGCCACCAGTGCGGCGACTTCGGCGGGCGTTCCGGCGCGGCGCATGGGAATGTTGCGCACCCATTCGGCCATCAGTTCGCCGGGCTTGTACTCACCCAGCATCTGGCCCCAGACGCGGTCGTTATAGTCCCACATTTCGGTGTGGATGATGCCTGGGCAAATGGCGTTGACGGTAATGCCTTCCGGCGCGAGTTCCTTGGCAAGGCTCTGCGTCAGGCCGACGACGCCGAACTTCGAGGCGGCATAATGCGGGGTATAGATGAAACCCTGCCGCGCCTGACCGGAGGCGGTATTGACGAGGCGACCTTTGGTACCGCTTTCGCGGAAGCGGCGGATCGCCTCCTGGCAGCAGAGGAACGCGCCCTTGGTGTTGACGTCGAGATTGAAATCCCACTGTTCCTGCGTCAGTTCCTCGATCTTCGAAATGGTGATGACGCCGGCGTTCTGGACGGAGATGGAAAGCGGGCCGATCGCTTCTTCGGCGGCACCATAGGCCTCGCGCACCGCTGCCGCATCCCGAACGTCGAGGATGAGGCCATGGGTGACGGCGCCGGTTTCGTCCGCCAGTTTTTTGGCGGCATCCTGCGTGTCTTTGTCGACAGAGGCGATGGCGACTTTCGCACCTTCCTCGGCAAAACGGCGGGCGATGCCGTAACCGATGCCCTTGTTGCCTCCGGTCACGAATACGGATTGACCTTCAAAGCGCCTCATGTCTCCTCCTTATGGGATTTTGGCTATGTTTCCTGGCCGACCAGTCGTTCGGCGGTGAATTTATCGGTGACGAGCACGTCGATCACACCGGTTCTGAGCGCACCGGCAATCGCCTCGGTTTTTTTCGAGCCGCCGGCGAGCGCAATGACACGGTCGACATTGGAGAGGTTTTCCAGCGGCAGGCCGATGACCCGGTCGTCGAGCGGAGTCTTCACCGGTTTGCCGTCCTTGTCGAAGAAGCGCAGCGAGATGTCGCCGACCGCACCTGCCTGCGCGAGATCGGCGAGTTCCTTGGCGGAAAAGATGTTGCCGGAACGGGCGAGAAGCTCCGACGGCTCGACCGCACCGATGCCGACGACGGCGAGGGTGATCGACCCGAAGAGATCGATGGTTTCGCGCACGAAGGGGTCGGCGAGCATCAAAAGCTTGGCTTCGCGCGAGGTGGCGACGCCCGGCACCGGCAGCAGTTTCGGCTCGGCCTCCGTCAGCCGCGCCAGACGCGTGGTGATCTGGGTCGCATGCGTCTGTACCGATGGGTCGCCCATGCCGCCCAGTGTCTGGACGATATAACGCGCCTTGGCGCCTTTTAGCGGGTGGATGTTTTCCACCATCTTGAAGATCGTCTGGCTCCAGCTGGAAACACCGATGATCTCGTTCTGCGACAGCGTCACCTCGAGGAAATGCGCCGCTGCCTCGCCGATGCGGGCCATGATCGCGCCGTCGCGATCCTCGCTGCAATCGACAACGATGGCCTCCGGCAGGTCGAAACGTTCGCGCAGTTGCGCTTCCAGATCGCTATAGGTGCCGGGCGGCGGAATGATGCTGGTGCGGACGATGCCTTCCGCCTCGGCACGCTTCAACATGCGCGAGACGGTGGCCTGCGAGAGATTGAGATGCTGGGCGATTTCCGCCTGACGTTTGTGCTCGCTGAAATACATCTGCGCCACGCGGGAAATCATTCGAAGTTCGTTTAGCCTGCCCATAAGCCCTCCAGGGGTGAATTTTTATTCACCATTACCCGAGGTTACAGGCAAGGTCGAGCGGGCAATCGCATCGCGCCAGATGCCGAGCCGCTGGCTGTTTTCGCTCGCGGACGGCGCGATGGTGTTGCCGTTGCTGTTCAGCGCCGCGATGGCATCGAGATCGCTCCAGACACCCAGGGCGAGGCCGGCGAGATAGGCGGCACCCAGTGCCGAGGCTTCCGGCGCGTCACGCTGGATGACGGGGTGTTGCAGCATGTCGGCGACACATTGCATCAGGAAACAGTTCTGGCTCGGGCCGCCATCCACGAACAGGCGTCCAAAGCCCGAAGGCGACTGCGCGCGCATGGCGGCGAAGACGTCATGGACCTGAAAGGCGATGGAATCGGTGACGGCGCGGGCCATCTGGGCACGGGTGGTGCTGAAATTGATCTGCGAGAACAGGGCGCGCGCATTGGTATCCCAATAGGGTGCTCCAAGGCCAACGAAGGCCGGCACGAAACCGGGACCGTTTGGCTCGGCGGCGGAGGCGAGCTCCACCAGCGCGGCGACATCCGGCAGGCCGAGAATCTCCGTCATCCAGGGCAGGGAGGCGGCCGAAACGAGAATATTGCCCTCGAAGGCGAAGGTGGGTTTGCCGCCGAGCCGCCATGCGACGGTGGTGGTGATGCCGCGTTCGGGCGCGATGAAATGCGGCAGGGTTGTCATGACCGAAGAGCCGGTGCCGAAGGTTACCTTGCCATCACCCGGATTGAAGGCGCCATGGCCGAAGAGGGCGGCGTGGCTGTCGCCGATGGCGGCGAGGATCGGTGTGCCGTCCTTGATACCGGGAACGCCTGATGTGACGCCAAAATCGCCGCTGCTGTCGCGCAGATCGGGCAGGGCGTTGATATCGATGCCGAAGAGCTCGCAAAGCTCATCGCTCCAGACCTGCCGGTTGAGATCGAGCACCTGGCTGCGGGCGGCGTTGGAGGCGTCGCAGGCATGGACCATGCCGCCGGTGAAGCAATGGATGAGCCAGCTGTCGATGGTGCCGATGCGGAGCCGGCGGCCCTTCGGGGCGCGCTCCAGCAGCCAGCGCATTTTTGCGCCCGGAAACATCGGGTCGATCGGCAGGCCGGTCAGCGCCATGACGCGCTCGGAATGGCCCTTCTCGATCAGTTCGGCGCAATCCTGCGCCGTGCGGCGGCATTGCCAGCTGAGCACCGGGCCGAGCGGCTCGCCGGTTTCGCCGTCCCAGATGGTTACGGATTCGCGCTGGTTGGAAATGGCGATGGCTGCGACATCGACGGTGGAGGGCGCGGCGGCGAGGCAGGCGGAGATCGCTTCGCAGACCGAGGCCCAGATGCGCTGCGGCTCCTGTTCCACCCAGCCGGGCTGCGGATAGGCGATGCCGACCGGTGATGAGCCGCGCGCCAGCAACTCTCCGCTTTCCGAGACGAGAATGGCCTTGGAATTGGTGGTGCCCTGATCGATGGACAAAATGGCGCGCATCATGGGAGTCTTTCGTCGGCAGTTTTTCGTTTCCGCCTTGCGGCGACTAAACGACGATATTGCAGAAAGGGTGTCGCCGCGCATCCGAAGACACGCGACGACTCTGGGAGGAGACTTTATTTTCTCTTGATCAGCGCTTCGGCCGCATCCGCAATGGCGGCCGGCGCCATGCCGAATTCATCGAGCAGCCATTCGGCCGAACCGGTATGGGCGAAGACGCCCGGAACGCCGAGGCGCTTCATCGGTACGGGGGCCTGTTCGACCACGACTTCGGCAATGGCCGAGCCGAGGCCGCCGAAGATCGAATGTTCTTCAGCCGTCAGGATCGCGCCGGTTTCCTTCGCTGCTGCGACGATGGCCGCCTCATCGATGGGACGCACGGTCGCCATGTTCAAAACCCGAGCCTTGACGCCGCGGCTGGCCAGAATGTCGGCGGCCTTGACGATGCGGTGCGTCAGCGTGCCGTTGGCGATCAGCGTGACGTCGGAGCCTTCACGCAGCAGGTTGGCGCGGCCGAGTTCGAAGACATGGCCCTCCGGGAGCAGATCCGGCACGCCGACGCGCGACAGGCGCAGGAAGCACGGGCCGGCATAGTCTGCTGCCCATTTGACGGCGGCCGCCGTCTCGATGCGGTCGCAGGGGGCGATGACCGGCAGGTTCGGCAGAACGCGGGTCCAGGCGAAATCCTCGATGGAATGATGCGTCGGGCCGAGTTCGCCATAGGCCATGCCCGAGGATATGCCGATCAGTTTCACATTGGCGTTGGAATAAGCAAGGTCGGCCTTGATCTGCTCCAGCGCGCGGCCGGTGAGGAAGCAGGATGCGCCGCAGACGAAGGGCAACTGGCCGCCATTGGCGAGACCGGCGCCAACGCCGACCATGTTCTGTTCGGCGATACCGACATTGACGAGGCGCTCGGGGAATTTCGACTTGAAGCCGCCGAGCTTCGAGGAGCCGACCGAATCGTTGCAGACGGCGACGACCCTGTCATTGCCGGCGGCCAGCGCTTCCAGCGTTTCCGCGAAGGCGTCGCGGCAGTCATAAAGCTTGGCGGCGGTTACGGGCGCGTTCATCACAATGTCTCCGAAAGTTCTTTGACGGCGATTTCATATTGTTCCCTGCTCGGAACCTTATGGTGCCAGTCGACGCGGTCCTGCATGAAGGAAATGCCGTGGCCCTTGTTGGTGTGGGCGACGATGCAATGCGGGCGGTCGCCGCGATGCTCCAGCGCCGGCACGACTTCCGCCATGGCATTGCCGTTGATTTCGCTGACTTCCCAGCCGAAAGCCTCGAGCTTCGGGCGAAGCGGCGCGACATCATTGGTTTCCGAAAGCGCCGCACCCTGCTGGAAGCGGTTGTGATCGACGATCAGCGTCAGGTTGTTCAGGCCGAACTGTGCGGCGGACATGATGGCTTCCCAGTTGGAGCCTTCCTGCATCTCGCCGTCGCCGGTCATGACATAGGTGTGGTAGTCCGCACCGGAAAGCTTGGCCGCCTTGGCCATGCCGACGGCAACCGGCAGTCCGTGACCGAGCGGGCCGGTATTGGTTTCCACACCCGGCACCTTGTTACAGTTCGGATGCCCGTTGAGGCGCGAATTCGGCTGCAGGAAGGTCGAGATTTCCTCTTCCGGGATGAAACCGCGCTTGGCCAACGTCACATACAGCGCGCAGGCCGTATGGCCCTTGGAAAGCACGAAACGGTCGCGGGCAGGGTTTTTCGGATCATCCGGCCAGATGCGCAGGACGCGGAAATAAAGGGCCGTCATGATGTCGATAGCTGACATTTCGCCGCCGACATGGCCCGCACCCGCTTCAAAAACAGCCTGTACGTCGCGAAGGCGAATCTGGCGCGCAATGCGCTCTAGCTCCTGGGACTGCATGGAATCCTCTTCAAAACATGCGTGTGAATATTTATACAGCTATTTATATAATTGCAAAGATGGCGTTTCTGTCAAGCCGGAATTGCGGATTCTCTTGTTTCAATCCGTGCTGGTTATTTCTGCCCCTACATTCGCATTCACGGTGAAGAGCATCTCCACAGCCCTCATTCCTGTGCTTGTCACAGGAATCCAGTCAGCCCAAGTCCTTGGGCTGAAAGGGCTCTTCCCGCCGCGCAGACGCGCGTCGACTGGATTCCTGTGACGAGCACAGGAATGAGTATAGAGGCGGCAGGCTGAAAGCCGCCTGTCCTTGTTCACGGCAGGCCTCGCCATTAACGCCCTATTGACAACCTTCTCGAAACTGGCTTATGCATGTTTCACCGATGATGAATAATTATTCTAATCGGTTTAAAAAATGCAAGACAGTCACCGGGAGGAGCCATGTCCGCGATTGAACGCAATGAGGGGGTCACGCACACCAGGAGCCCGCTTGCCTGGTTGAGCGGAGCGACCGGACCTCTTTTGGGCCTGCTGCTGCTCTGCGTGTTTCTGACCTTCGCCAGCGAGAATTTCCTGTCGCTGCGCAATGGGCTCAACATTCTCGACCAGATCACCGTTCTCGGCATCATGGCCGTCGGCATGACCTTCGTTATCCTGCTTGGCGGCATCGATCTGTCTGTCGGCTCGGTTCTGGCGCTGTCGATGATGATCATGGGCTGGACGGCAAATGTGGCGGGCATGCCGATGGGCATGGCCATCGTGCTGGCGCTGATCGCGTCCGCCGCCTGCGGCCTCGTGGTCGGTATTCTCGTCACTGCCTTCCGCGTGCCGGCCTTCATCGCCACGCTGGCCATGATGTCGGTGGCGCGCGGTCTCGCCAATATGATCACCGATGGACAGCAGATCGTCGGTTTCCCTGACTGGTTCATGATGCTGGCAATCGACCGCCATTTCGGCGTGCTGACAGCGACCGTGCTTCTGATGCTCGTCGTCGTTCTGGTTTCCTGGCTGTTCCTGCGCTTCCGTTCGGAAGGCCGGACGGTCTATGCGGTCGGCGGTAACCCGGAAGTGGCGCGCCTTGCCGGCATCAATGTGCCGCTGGTGACGATCTGCGTTTATGTCGCCTGCGCGGTTCTTGCCGGTCTTGCCGGTATCGTTCTTGCGGCACGTCTCGACTCGGTGCAGCCCTCCAGCGGCTTCGGTTACGAGCTGGATACGATTGCGGCCGTCGTCATCGGCGGAACCTCGCTTTCGGGCGGTGCAGGCGGCATCGGCGGAACGCTGATCGGCGTGCTGATCATCGGCGTGCTGCGCAACGGCCTCAACCTGCTCAACGTCTCTCCCTTTTTGCAGCAGGTCATCATCGGTGTCGTCATCGTGCTGGCCGTTGGCGCTGAAACCCTGCGCCGCCGCAGAAGCTGAATTTGCCTGCGGACGGTGCTGAGCCGTCCGCGCAATAAACGACCCTCCCTATTAGGGAGGCGTGAAATAGACGGCCGGAGGGGAGGAGGTTCGATCTGCCCGAAGGTCAACAATCAACAAATGGAGGAATAATCATGAAATTTTCACGCATTCTGCTGACATCCGCCGCCCTTCTCGCCCTGTCGCTCGGCCAGGCTAATGCCGCCGAAGTCAAGAAGATCGGCCTTGCCGTCGCCAATCTGCAGGCGAACTTCTTCAACCAGATCAAGCAGGCCGTTGAGGCCGAAGCCAAGACGCGCGGCATTACAGTCGTCACCGTCGATGCCAAGGGCGATGGCCCGACGCAGGTGAATCAGATTCAGGATCTGCTGACCCAGAACATCGATGCGCTGATCTATATTCCGGCCGGTGCCGCTGCCGCGACCGTTCCGGTAAAGCTTGCCAAGGCCGCCGGCGTTCCGGTCATCAACATCGACCGCAATGCCGATGGCGCGCCGGGCGATACCTTCCTTGCCACCGATTCCGTCGCTTCCGCCAAGGCGGTATGCGATTACATCATCAAGCAGGCCGGCGGTTCGGGCAAGATGGTCATCATCCACGGCCAGAAGGGCACGACGCCGGAAGTGGACCGCACCAAGGGCTGCATGGAATCGGTGAAGGCCAATTCCGGTGTGAAGATCGTTGCCGAACAGTGGTCCAACATGTGGAGCCAGGATGAAGGCTTCCAGATCATGCAGAATATGCTGCAGGCCAATCCGGATGTTTCCATCGTCTTTGCACAGGCCGACGGTCTGGCGCTCGGCGCGGCGCAGGCGATCAAGGTCGCCAACCCTTCGCAGAAGATCGTCGTTGGCGGCTTTGATGGTGATACGGCGGCGCTTGAGGCGCTGAAGAACGGCGTCTTCGACGTGACCGCAACACAGCAGACCCAGAAGATGGGCCGCACCGCTGTCGAGATGGCCGTCAAGATCGTCGGCGGCGAAAAGGTTCCGGCTGTGCAGCTTTCCGATGCGACGCTGACCACCAAGGAAAATGTCGAAGGCTTCATCGCCAACCATCCCTGATGCATCCGCCCCGCGCGTCCGATGGGATGCGCGGGGCATTCATTGGTTTGTCTTTATGCAATTTGGACACAAGGCTGTGGCGGATCTCCGCCGCGATCATGTCCTGGGAGGTCCCGTCATGCGCGAGCCGGTTCTTTCGCTCCGTGGCATCAGCAAACGTTACGGTCCGCTCGAGGTCCTGAAAAACGTCGATCTCGACGTTTATCCCGGCGAAGTGGTGGCCCTGCTGGGTGAAAACGGCGCGGGCAAGTCCACGCTGTCAGGCATCATCGCCGGTTCGCGCGAGCCGTCCGAAGGCACGATGACATGGCTCGGCCAGCCCTATGCACCGTCTTCGCCGCGAGAGGCGATAGACAAGGGCATCGTCCTCATCCATCAGGAATTGAAGCTCCTGCCGGAGCTTTCCATCGCCGAAAACGTGTTCATTGGCCGCTGGCCGATGAAGAACGGCGTCGTCGACCGTGCCGAGATGGTGCGCAGAGCCCAGCAGCAATTGGCGCGCCTCAACCTTCACATTCCCGCAACCCGCAAGGTGGCCGGCCTTTCGACCGCCAACCAGCAGTTGATCGAAATCGCCAAGGCGCTGGCGCTGGACGCCAAACTCCTGATCCTCGACGAGCCAACGGCGGCACTTGGCGGCGCGGAAACGCAGGCGCTGTTCGAGCAGGTGCGCAAGCTGCGCGCCGAGGGTGTGGGCATCATCTATATTTCCCACCGTATGGAAGAGATCAAACAGATCACCGACCGCATCGTCGTGTTGCGCGATGGCGAGCGGGTGCATGAGTTTGCCGACAGCGCGACGCCGGTGCGCACCATTGTCGAAAGCATGGTCGGCCGCTCGCTGGAGCGCCTGTTTCCGACGCTGCCGGAGCCGCAGGACAAGGTGGTGCTGGAGGTCAAGGGGCTGACCGGCGCGACCAATGCCTTCCGCGACATTAGCTTCGGCGTTCGCGCCGGTGAAATTCTCGGTATTGCCGGTCTGATCGGGGCGGGACGCACCGAGCTGGTGCGGGCCATTTCCGGTGCCGATCCGACGAGTGCGGGTGAGGTGCTGCTGGATGGCAAGGTGCTGACGCTGAAAAGCCCGGCGGATGCGATTGCAAAGGGCATCGTCATGGTGCCGGAAGACCGCAAATTGCAGGGGCTGGTGGTGGAGCACGAGATCGGCGAAAACCTGATCTATGCCAATCTCGACCGCGTCGGCACCGGCTGGATCACGCCGCGTATCAAGCGCGCCTTTACCAAGGAGGCCATCGCCAAGTTTGGCGTGAAGGGCCGTAGCGAACAGCCGGCATCTGATCTTTCCGGCGGCAACCAGCAGAAGGTGGTCATTGCCAAATGGCTTGCCCGCAATCCGCGCGTGGTGGTGCTGGACGAGCCGACGCGCGGCATCGATGTCGGCGCGCGGGCGGGCATTTACGATATCATCGTCGGTCTGGCTAAGGACGGCGTGGCCGTCATCGTCGTCAGCTCCGATCTCGAGGAGGTGCTGGGCGTTTCGAACCGCATCCTCGTGCTTGCGCAGGGAAAACAGGCCGGCATCCTCAACCGTGACGAAGCAAACGACGTCTCGGTCATGGAACTGGCAACCATCTGAAGAAGGAAATACCGATGTCTACCATCACGCTCAACGCGCCGAAACTGTTCGATCTTTCCGGCCAGGTGGCGCTCGTCACCGGCGCCGGTTCCGGCATCGGCCAGCGGATCGCCATGGGGCTTGCCCAGTCCGGCGCCAATGTCGCGCTGCTTGACCGCCGCACCGATGACGGCCTGGCGCAGACGGCCGATTTCATCGCCAAGGCCGGGCGCAAGTCGATCCAGATTGCCGCTGACGTGACCAGCAAAGAGGCGCTGACCGATGCGGTCGCGCGTACTGAGGCGGAGCTTGGCGCGCTGTCGCTCGCCGTCAATGCGGCCGGCATCGCCAATGCCAATCCGGCCGAGGAGATGGAGGAAAGCCAGTTCCAGACGATGATGGACATCAACCTGAAGGGCGTTTTCCTGTCCTGCCAGGCGGAAGCCAATGCCATGCTGAAGAACGGGCGCGGCGCAATCGTCAACATCGCCTCCATGTCCGGCGTCATCGTCAATCGCGGGCTGATGCAGTGCCACTACAATGCCTCGAAGGCAGGCGTCATCCACATGTCGAAATCCATGGCGATGGAGTGGGTGGGTCGCGGCATCCGCGTCAACACCATCTCGCCGGGTTACACGGCGACGCCGATGAATACGCGGCCGGAGATGGTGCACCAGACGAAGCTGTTCGAAGAGCAGACGCCGATGCAGCGCATGGCGGGCGTCGATGAGATGGTCGGTCCGGCGATCTTCCTGCTCTCCGATGCGGCGAGCTTCGTGACGGGCGTGGATCTGCTGGTGGATGGTGGTTTCTGCTGCTGGTAGGGTTTTCGGTCCCGGCGCGGTAAACCTCACGCGTCTGGTTCAAGCGTGACATTCTCACTCCGTCACCCCGGTTTGATCCGGGGTCCAGCGCGATCAAGTCTTTGATCGCAAAAGACTCTTCTCACGGCGCAGACGCGCCGTGGCTGGATGCCGGATCAAGTCCGGCATGACGGAAGAGGACCAGACGGTTTCACAGGCATCACGCCCGGCTTGCGCCGGGCGTTTTTGTATTCACACCGCGAGCAGCAGCTCAAGCGACCTGCTTCTGCGCCACTTCCTCGACAATCTCGCCCTTGAGATAGGAAACAAGGTCCTTGATCGTCACCACCAGCAGGCCGTGGCGTTCGGCGAAGACTTCAAGCTGGGGCAGGCGGGCCATGGTGCCGTCGTCATTGGCGACTTCGCAGATGGTGCCGCAGGGGAATTTTCCGGCGAGGCGGCAGAGGTCCACGGCTGCTTCGGTGTGGCCGGTGCGGCCGAGAACGCCCTGCGGGTTGGCGCGCAGCGGGAAGATGTGGCCGGGGCGGGCGAAATCTTCCGGGCGCGATTCTTCCGATACCAGCGCACGCACGGTCTTTGCGCGGTCGGCGGCGGAAATGCCGGTGGTGGTGCCCGGAATATAGTCCACCGAGACGGTGAAGGCCGTCTTGAGGGATTCGGTGTTGCGCGACACCATCAGCGGAATATCGAGCGCATCGAGACGCTCGCCCGGCATGGCGACGCAGATCAGCCCGCGCGCATGGTTCATCATGAAGGCGATCTGCTGTGGGGTGATGCTGTCGGAGGCGGCGATGATATCGCCTTCATTTTCGCGGTCTTCGTCGTCAACCACAATCACCATCTCACCACGGGAAATGGCTTCGATCGCGTCTTCAATTTTGGCAATGGTCATTTTCTTTCAAGCCTTTCAAGGGTTATGCCGTTTTGCGGCATTTTCGCGCTTCGAGAAGCGCCAAATATCCCTTGGGCGAACAATGCAATGCGAAGCCCGCTCACGCGCGGGCGTCCTATGCCTTGTCCTCTTCCATCCGGACTATACCGTCGGCTCCGGCCTCTCACCGGATCTGCTGACCTTCCGGCTTTGGAGACCGGAAGCGCTCGCGGGCTCCGGGAAAAATCCCGATACCGCCGGTGGGGAATTGCACCCCGCCCTGAGAACGGAACCAACATAAATTATCAAATGGGAAGGAATCAAGGGGCAATGGTTCGTTGGGCGGGTGCCGGGCAGAAAGAAATCTCTCGGAAAGGCGTTTCTACGAGCATTTTAGTTCCGCCCGTTTCAGGTCGAGTTCCTACTGCGTTTTTCTATCGAGACCGATTTGATATTGGCGGCGCAATCCTGGCCAGTTCGCCATCTGAAGTATCGTATTTATGTTGTTAATATTGGCGTCTTGTGATTTTTATATTGTCATTATCGCAATATGTATTTTCTTATATTTAAGGGAATTGTTGCATGTCAGCGACGCAGCAAATATCTGAAAGCCCGCAATTGCTTGCCGCGTTGGTCGCGGCTTCTACAGCGTTCACGCTGTGGATACTTGGACAATTTGTAGCAGTGGGCGTAGGATTCTGGAAAAAATCGCGAGAAAAAGAGAAATTCATTCGGTCCCTGTATGCGGAAATCGACTTTAATACAGCCGATATGGCGATCTTCCTTGCCGCACCTATTTCCTATGTGACTTTCAGGGAACGCATCAAGGAAAACAAAGATTTCGTCCCGCATATTACAGATGCGCGTCACACCCATTTTTATCTGAAGAATATCGATTCCATATCGGCCACTGGAAGAGAGTATATTGGCGATGTCGTCTATTTCTATGGTGTTCTGGATAAAATCCGCGCCAAGATAGATGGAATATACCGTAAGAGTTTCACCAATATTTCACTCGAGGGTCGGGAGAGTGCCATTCGTAGCCTCTACGAGCACGCGGAAGAGGCAAAGAAAACCGGCGAGAAGCTTTTGCAGACAATGGAAGGAAAATACAGGGGATACAAACTAAAGCGAAAAATCCGTTCGCCGGGCATCTCAAAAAACCAAAAAGCGCCGAAACCATAGTTCGACGCTTCGCTTCTCTACAGTGGAAGGGCGTTTAGATCAAAGTAGGATAGGATCTGGACCGATCATGTTGAGAACTCCTGCGTTGAATATGTAATCTTGTCTCATGGTCAATGCGGCCTGTCAATGATTTGCCGAGGTGGCGGTATTTTTCGAGATAAGCCACTGCTTCAGCGGGTCAGCGTTGATCAACCCTTTCCTCGTTACTTCACATATATTGTGATGGGGGCGTTTGATCGCAAGATAAGGTGCCTTCTCCGAGAGCAGCTTACCGATCCCGCAATCGCAATTCATCGGTCTGCATCTGCAGCGAACCGAGCGTCGACAGGAAGCTCATGCCGAGCAGGCTTTGGCCCAATTGGCCATCCTGCGCGACGAGGGCGGGGATGTTGCGTCGCATGATCGGGCCAATACTGATTTCCGAAAGGGTGACGGGGGCTGCCGCCGTGCGGCCATTCGCGGTCATCACCGGCACGGTATAGCGGAGATTTGCGGTGTCGATGCCGATTTCTGCCGCATCCGCATTGGCGAGCACCACGGAACTTGCACCGGTATCGACCAGCATGTGGATCGTCTTGCCTTCGACGCCGACATTTGCCTCGAAATGGCCGCTCATCGATTTGTGCAGGACGATTTCCTGTTCGCCGCCAGCTGTCGTCACCACCACGGCGCGGCCGGGCATCAGGCCGCCCAGCAACCGGTCGCCGAAGGATTGCAGGTCGTAGCGATAGAGATAGAGCGAGACGAGGCCGAGAATAATGACGAGCCAGACGGCGAGCTGGCGGATGACGGTGCTGAAACTGCCGCGTCTTCCCGCCAGAATGCCGGCGGATAATAGGCCGGCAATAGGCAGAAGATAAAGCACGTGGGCGAATTGATCATTGTCGATGCCGAGCGTTCGGCCGCCTTCGTGATTGATGAGAAGCAGGCCAAGGCCGACGGCCAGCAGGAGGAGAACGATGGTCAGCCTGTTCATGCGGTATGCGTCTCCTTGGCGGTCTCGGGCAGGTTTGCCAGTCTTTGCGGCAGCAACCGCATGATTTCGCGGCGCTTCTCGTCGCTATACCCCGCCCAGCCGCCGATTTCATCCAGCGTCCGCCCGCAGCCGATGCAGAGGCTGCTGGTTTCATCGAGGCGGCAGATATGGATGCAGGGTGTTTCCATGATGATTTATATCAGGCCGTCACGCCGCAAGGGCAAGGGCGATGAGGGTAACGATCTCCGTGATCTGCTGGCAGGCACCGATGGTGTCGCCGGTATGGCCGCCGATCTTGCTGTCGCAGAGCCTGCCGAAAAGGACGGCCGCCAGAAAGGCTGCCGCCAGCACGAGTGTAATCGACAGGAGCGGCAGGGCGTGCAGCGTGAAGAGTGTGAAAAGCAGTAGCCCGATCACCAGCGCGATGTTGCGCTCGCTGGAGCCCGGCTGACCGGCGCCGGCGGCGATGCCGGAGGTTTTGGCGGCAGGCAGGGACTGCCAGTGCCACACCATCAGGGCGCGGCTCAGGACAAGCGCGGCGATCAAGGCGGCGGCGGCGGTCTTTGCCGGCAGCGTCTCAATGAGCGAGGCGAGTGCGGTGGCGCGAAGCGCAAAAGAAAGGATCATGGCAATCGTGCCATAGCTACCGATGCGGCTGTCCTTCATGATCTCAAGCCTGCGGGCCTTCTCCTTGCCGCTGCCGAAACCGTCGGCCATGTCGGCGAGACCGTCTTCGTGCAGAGCTCCCGTGATGAGCGCCGTCAGGCCGATAACGAGCCAGCCGGTAAGTTGCGGAGAGGAGTCGAAGGCTGCGAAAACCACAACAAGGAAAGCGGCGGGCAGGGCGATCAGCAGGCCAGCGGCGGGAAAGGCGCGGGCGGTGCGGCGCATCGACACGCCGTCGGCATCATCGAAAAACTGCGAGGGAACGGGCAGGCGGCTCAGAAAGGCGAGGGAATGCATGACATCTGTTATAAAATCCCCGGCCTTCATGCTCTCTCCGTTGCAGTCGCTGCATTTCCGGTTGTTCCGCGGCGCATCCGCGATTATGAGAGGCGCAACAAAGACCGATTTGCCGGAAAAAACAAGTTCCGGACGCATGAGCCGATGCGACAGCCAACCCGACGACGAGAAAGACAGATATCATGAGCATGAGCGGATTGCCCTTCGACGATTTCCGCGCGCTGCTGCGCGAGCTTCCCGGCCCGGATACGCACGCGCTTGTGGCGGCCAAGGAGCGCAATGCGCAGCTGACCAAGCCTGCCGGTTCGCTCGGACGTCTCGAAGAAATCGCCATGTGGCTAGCGGCATGGTCGGGCCGTTCTCCGGCCGTCACCCGTCCGCTGGTGGCGATCTTCGCCGGCAATCATGGCGTTACCCGGCACGGCGTCACGCCCTATCCGACATCCGTGACCCAACAGATGGTAGAAAATTTCGCGGCAGGCGGTGCGGCGATCAACCAGATCTGCGTTGCAAACGATCTTGGCCTGAAGATTTTCGATCTGGCGCTCGATTACCCGACCGGCGACATCACCTGCGAGCCGGCGCTTTCCGAGCGCGACTGCGCCGCCACCATGGCCTTCGGCATGGAAGCGATTGCCGGCGGAACCGATCTTCTCTGCGTCGGCGAAATGGGTATCGGCAACACCACCATTGCGGCGGCGATCAATCTCGCGCTTTATGGCGGCACGGCGGAAGAATGGACCGGTCCGGGCACCGGTTCGGAAGGCGAAGTCATGGCCCGCAAGATCGCGGCGGTGAAGGCGGCGGTGGAGTTCCACAAGGATCATCTGTCCGATCCGCTGGAGATCATGCGCCGTCTCGGCGGACGCGAGATCGCAGCGATTGCCGGCGCCATCCTTGCTGCCCGCGTGCAACGCATTCCCGTGCTGATCGACGGTTATGTGGCGACGGCCGCTGCCGCTCTCCTCAAGGCTGCCAATCCTGCGGCGCTCGACCATTGCCTGATCGGCCATGTCTCGGGTGAGCCCGGCCATCTGGCCGCCATCGAAAAGCTCGGCAAGACGCCGCTTCTGGCGCTTGGCATGCGGCTCGGCGAAGGCACGGGGGCAGCGCTTGCCGCCGGCATCGTCAAGGCCGCCGCCGCCTGCCATTCCGGCATGGCGACATTCGAAGCGGCGGGTGTGGACACCCGCATCAGCTCCCGCACCGACCATTGAGGCTGAAGATGGACGTGACGCCGCAAAAGAAGCAACCGGAACCCGCCTTTCGCAAGGAAAAAGGCTGGCGGCATCTTTTTGCCGCCGCGCGCTATTCCGTGCAGGGGCTTGGCCGGCTGTGGCAGGAAGCGGCGTTCCGGCATGAGGTTCTCGCCTTCGGCGTCGGGCTTACCCTGCTTCTGGTCGTCGGCGCACCCTTTGCCCATCTTCTCGTCTTTACGGTGCTGATGCTGTTGCTGTTTTCGGTGGAAGCGCTCAATACCGCCATCGAAGAGCTGGTGGATCGCATTTCACCGGAAATCTCCTCGGTCGGGCGGCACGCCAAGGACCTCGGCTCCTTTGCCGTTTTCTGCCTGTTAATGGCGAGCGGATTTTTCGTGCTGTATTCGCTGGTAACGACGCTGTTCTTCTGAAGTTCTAAGCCTCAAGGCATTTCAGGACGGAAAACCCGGGGGCCACTTTTCCTGGAAATGCCTCAAGCGAAGGAGCGCCGGCGCGGCTGGATGGCGTGGGTTTCTTCCACGGCTGGCAGGCTTTGCAGCACGCGTTTGGCTGGCAGGATGGCGATGCCTTCGGTGCCCTCGCGCAGTTTCGATTTCAGGATGAACTGGCCGTCATGCTTGGCCAGAATGGCCTGAACGATGGGCAGGCCAAGGCCGGTTCCCTGTTCGGCGCTCTTGATTGCGATCGATCCCTGACCGAAGGCGGACAGCACCACGGGAATTTCATCTTCGGGAATGCCGGGACCGTTATCCCTGATCGAGACATATTGGCCGCCGCCCGCCGTCCAGCCGGCTTTCACGAGGATTTCACCGCCCTGCGGCGTGAATTTCACGGCGTTGGACAGCAGGTTGAGGATGACCTGGCGGATGGATTTCTCATCGGCCCAGACCTGCGGCAGGCTGTTTTCGAACTGCTGGGAAATTTTGATGTTCTTGGCGCGGGCGCGAAGCTGGATCATGCCGATGCAATCCTCGGCGATTTCCAGCATCGAGATCGCTTCTTCGTTGAGGTCATAGCGGCCGGCTTCGATGCGCGACAGGTCGAGGATTTCGTTGATGAGATCAAGCAGATGCTGGCCGGAGCGATGGATATCGCCGGAATATTCCTTGTAGAGCGGATTATTGAGCGGGCCGAGCACTTCCGAGGACATAACCTCGGAGAAACCGAGAATGGCGTTGAGCGGCGTTCTGAGCTCGTGCGACATGGAGGCGAGAAAGCGCGATTTCGCCAGATTGGCTTCTTCCGCGCGCCGCCGCGCCTCGTCCGAAACCGAATTGGCGACTTCGAGTTCGGCGATCAGGTCGTCCTTTTCCGTCTGGGAGGAGAGGAGCTTGATGCTGGTCTGGTAAAGCCGGCTGGTGATGCGATGACAGAAGAGTATGGCCATGCCGAACATCAGCGCGAGACCGACATCGAAAGGATTGCGCGAAATGGCCGAGGTCATGCAGAGAGCCGCCAGCACCGGCAAAAAGGTCATGAAGGTCGCCCGCCGCAGCATGAAATTGGCCATGGCGGTGAGCGAAAGCGCGATCAGCAGCGTCGAGCCCTTGAAGAAAAGCACGAGCGTCGGGTCGTTGCGCACCGGTTCGGCCAACGCAAACATCGCCCAGGCGCAGCCGATGAGGATCTGCATGCCGAGGAAGAGACTTTTCCAGTGCTGAAGATTGTCGGCCGTGATTTCCTGTTTTGCCGCCCGCTTGGCCAAGAGCAAAGAAAAGGCGTGGAAGCTCAGCGCAATCAGCGACCAGATGATCAGGCTGATGTCGCGGGTGATATAAAGGCCGATGATGGAGGCGAGCAGGATGAAAAGCGGCATGATCATCGCGCCCTGCAGGGTTTCGGCGATGTGCATGGTCAGCATTTCGCGTTCATAGGCGTCGCTTGCGCCGACCCCTTGCTGCAGGCGTTCACGTGTCGTCTTCACCGTGTCGAAGACCGCCTTGTTGCGGTGCTTTTTCGACCGGTCGACGATGATCTTGTCGGTGGACGTGCTGACGCTTTTACTCATTGTTACAACGCAGGGTGACATGAACCCTTGCAGACTACGCGCAAAATCTTAAGAAGATGCTGCCGTGAAAGGATTTGTTTGCCATTTCTGACAAGGGTTTGTTGTTACATGAGACGAAATGGAGGCAAGGGCAGGCGGTTTTCGGCATTTCGCGATGGCGGGCTTTTTCTCGCCACGGTTTTTCTTGGCATTCTGATCGCGGCCAAGCTCGACCAGATCAACAGCGAGACCTATAGCGGCCGCTTCTTTGTGATCGATGGCGATACGCTGTCGAAGGGAGAGGAACGTTTCCGGCTGCTCGGCATCGATGCGCCGGAGCTTGCGCAGACATGCCTGCGCGGCAGCGAAAGCTGGCCGTGCGGCGAGGAAGCGCGCCGTGTCCTGCAAAGGCTGGCCGGGGCTGAGGATTTTTCCTGTTCCGGCAGTTCCAGAGACCGTTACGGGCGGCGGCTGGTTTATTGTTCCGCCGGCGGCAGGGATGTCTCATCGGAAATGGTGTCGGCGGGTTTTGCCGTCGCATCCGGTTATTTCCAGTTCTCCAGCGAGCAGGCGGCGGCGCGCAGGCAGGCACGCGGCATCTGGGCGGGAGAATTCGAGAAACCGTCGCAGTGGCGGCGGGAACACCGTGCCGCGGATCTGGAAACGCCGGCGGCGGGTTTCCTCACCGTCATCCGTCATCTTCTGGGGTGGGATCATGGTTGAACCAGTGCCGGTGCGTGATGACGGGCTTGACGTATTGCGCGGCGAAATCGCCCGTTGTCGTCTCTGTCGCGACAAGCCGCTCAGGGGAATGGCCGATCGCCTGCCGCACGAACCCCGGCCGTTGGTCGTCATGTCGACCAAGGCGCGCATCCTGATTGCCGGGCAGGCGCCGGGGCTTCGCGTGCATGAAACAGGGCTGCCGTTCAACGATGCCTCGGGCGACCGGCTGCGCCAATGGCTGAACGTCGACCGGCAGACATTCTACGATCCGGATCGTTTCGCCATCGTGCCCATGGGCTTCTGTTTTCCCGGCTATGACGACAAGGGCAGCGACCTGCCGCCCCGGCGCGAATGCGCGCCGCAATGGCGTGAGCGGGTAATAATGGCGATGCCGCAGGTGGAGCTGATCCTCGCCATCGGCCAATATGCGCAGGCTTTTCATCTGGGTGAAAGGCGGCGCAAGACCATGACGGAAACGGTGCAGGACTGGCGCGGCTTTCTCCATGCCAATTCCGGCCCCGGCATTTTTCCCCTGCCGCATCCAAGCTGGCGCAATACCGGCTGGCTGAAAAAGAACCCATGGTTCACCGAGGAACTGCTGCCGGTTCTGCGACAACATGTGGAAATGCGGCTTTAGTGAAACAATTTTCTGTTTTTCTGCAAAAATTAGTGTATTGAAAGGAAATTAATTCAGGAGGATAGACGCATTGGATCGCCTAGACCGTAAGATTTTGCGCATTCTGCAAGAGGATTCCACGCTGGCCGTTGCCGATCTGGCGAAAAAGGTCGGCCTTTCCACGACGCCCTGTTGGCGGCGTATCCAGAAGATGGAGGAAGACGGCGTTATTCGCCGGCGCGTGGCGCTGCTCGATCCGGTCAAGGTAAACACCAAGGTCACGGTTTTCGTCTCCATCCGCACCGCCTCCCATTCCATCGAATGGCTGAAGCGTTTCTCCGAGGTGGTTTCCGAGTTTCCGGAAGTCGTCGAATTTTACCGCATGAGCGGCGATGTCGATTACCTGCTGCGCGTCGTTGTGCCCGATATCGCGGCCTATGACGCCTTCTACAAGCGCATGATCGCCAAGATCGAAATTCGCGACGTGTCCTCCGCCTTCGCGATGGAGCAGATCAAATATACGACCGAGCTGCCGCTCGACTACATGCTGCTGGACAATCCGAAATCCGGCGAGGAGTGATCCGCCGCCGGCCAGTTTTTCGACCAATGCCCTTTCCGGTTGCCGGGGAGGGCATTTTCATTTGCGGGTCGTTTTTCCCGTCGATCTGGCCCGCCAAGGGCTGATCCAGCCGGAAGGTCCATCCCGGTAGCCGCCGCCGGGGCACGACAATTCTATTCCACCCATCGTGGCAAATTCGCACATTCAATTCTCCCGGAGCTGTCTGCGCGCAAACTGCGATTTTGATAAAATCTATCGAATATCTACGCTTTTACTGTCGAAGGATGGAATAGCGAGGGATATCCATATGCTTACACGACGCGGAACATTGGGACTGATTGCAGGTGCGACCGGGGCGGTGTTTCTGCCGCATATCCGGCGGGCGAGTGCCGCAACCGCCACATTGCGGATTGGCTGGCAGAAGAATGGCGTGATAGCGCTCGCGAAAAGCCAGGGCGCGCTCGAAGCGTTGCTGAAGGATCGCGGTATCGAGGTCAAATGGTCGGAATTCTCCTCCGGGCCGCCGCTTCTCGAAGCGCTGGGTGCCGGTGCGCTGGATATCGGCCCGACCGGCGATGTGCCGCCGCTTTTCGCGCAGGCCGCCGGCGGCAATCTGCGTTATGTGGGCACTTACAAAGCGGCGGCCGGCGGATCGGCCATCCTCGTGCAGAAGGATTCGCCGCTGAAGACGCTGGAAGACCTGAAAGGCAGAAAAGTCGCCTTCAAGCGCGGCTCCAGCGCGCATAATGTCACCGTCAAGGCGTTGCGAAAGGCAGGGTTGACGTTGAATGATATTACGCCGGTCGATCTTGCCCCGCCGGATGCGGCCGCCGCCTTCCGAAGCGGTAGCATCGATGCCTGGTCGATCTGGGATCCTTATTTTGCCGTGGCGGAAAAAGAGCCGACGACACGGGTTCTCTCGACCGCCGAAGGCATCGTCGATCCGTGGAGTTATTTCCTTGCCAATGGCGATTTCGTGGAGGCCAATCCCGATCTCGTGCCGTTGATCCTCAAGGAACTGGCGAATGTGGGTGCGAAAGCGCAGGCCAATATCGATGCAACGGCAAAGTCGCTGGCGTCGATCACCGGCGTTCCCGAGGATGTCACCAAGGTCTCGCTAACGCGGCCGGGCGCCGATCTCGGGCGGGTTTCGCTGGTTCCGGATCAAGCCATCGCCTATCAGCAGGCACTTGCGGATGAGTTCTACGATCTGAAGATCGTGCCGAAGAAACTCAACGTGGCGGATATCGTCTGGCGGCCGAAGGCGAGCTGAGCGGGTCGGAAAAGGTAAGTCTCTTCAACCTGCTGGCGGGTGTTGCTGAGAGGTTGATTCAGGAAAATGCCATTCTTGCCGCATAGGGCGAGCCCGTGCCGCTTGTTTCTTCTCCCCGCCGGGGAGAAGTCCGCGGCAGCGGGATGAGGGGGCAAGGGTAGAGATATGCGGAGAGCTAGCCCCCTCATCCGACCCTTCGGGCCACCTTCTCCCCGGGGGGGAGAAGAAAACTGCCGAAACGTCGGGGGCACAAGCCTCCTATGTCGCATCAGCCCTTTAGCTTGGCGATCACCAGATGGCCGGGTGTCGGATTGCCGTCCTGCATGCGCACGTTGATGTCGGTCACCTCGAGAACCTCGAAACCGGTCGCGGCCAGTCTTTCGCGGACATAGGTTTCCGCATGGGCGAAACGCTGGTGCGGGCCGACCATATAGGGGCGTCCGGCCAGGGTTTCTTCGGGCAGGGTTTCCGACGAGAAGATCAGCAGGCCGCCGGCATTGAGGTTTTCGGCGGCGCCGAAAAACAGCGGCTCCAGCGCGCCGAGATAGGGCAGCACATCGGTGGCGGTGATGATGTCGAAAGGCTCGTCGTCGTTATCCTCGAGAAAATCCTCGGCTTCGGCGACGTAGAGCGTCTCGTAGAGGTCCTTCTCATGGGCGATCTCGACCATGTTTTCGGAAATGTCGATGCCGGTGATATCGTCGGCCATGTCGCGTAGCGCTTCACCGGTGAGGCCTGTGCCGCAGCCGAGATCGAGCAGGCGCTTGAAGGGGCCGAGGTTCAGCGTCTGCAGCCGCTGGCGCACCATCATCGGCACGGCATAACCGAGCTGTTCGACAAGAATATCCTCGAAAGCTTCGGCATGCTGGTCGAACAGGGTTTCGACATAGGCGTCGGGCGCCTTTGGCGGGGTTTCGCCCCGGCCCATGGCGGCGATGCGAACGGCCGCTCCACCGTGATCGTCGGGATCGATGGCCAGAACTTCTTCATAGGCCTTCACCGCCGCGTCCACATCGCCGGCTTTTTCAAGCGCGAGCGCGCGGTTATAGGCCTCGGCAAGCGCCTCTTCGTCGATTTTCTGGTTCTTGGTCATCGCGCCTTATCCGTCAGCATCTTCAGTTGAGGTTTGCTGTAAGCTGCATCGGGGACGGGCGCAATATTTATGTGGCGCGATGGCTCAGTGGATGATGAACTCCCCCTTGAGCGCGCGCCATTCCTGCGCCGAGATTACCTGCCGGTGCACGTAGCGGACGGAATGCAGCGGTCCGTCGAGCTTTTCCTTCCAGAATTTGAGGAAGCCATGCATCTCAGGGAAGTCCGGGGCAAGATCATAATCCTGCCAGACATAGGTCTGGAGAACCAGCGGATGATCCGGCAGGCGATAAAATATCTGGGCGGTGGTGAGGCCGTAGCCTCTCAGCATCATTTCCATGTCCTTGTTCATGACGGCGGTTCCCGTTTCCATGATTGCCGATCACAGCGTTACCGCTGTATCGAATATGGGAACACGTCATGGTTAATCCAAGCTTGCCAAAGACATGGCTTGTCACAAAATATTTATATTTTTCAAAATGTTGGCAGCCTTCATTGATGAGTGCTGCCAACGTTGCGACTAGCGCTTGAGATGCCGGGTCAGGCGGGCTTCCAGCCATGCCCAGACATGCCGCAGCGTTTCGACGATCGTCAGGTAGAAGATCGCGGCCCACAGATAGGCCTGATAATCGAAGGTGCGGGAAAAGGCGTAGCGGGTCTGGCCCATAAGGTCGAAGACGGTGACGATAGAGACCACCGCGGAACCCTTGATCATCAGGATGATTTCGTTGCCATAGGGACGCAGCGCCACGATCAGCGCCTGCGGCAGGATGATCTTGCGGAAAGTGACGAGTTTCGACAGGCCGAGCGAGGCGGCGCCCTCATGCTGGCCGCGCGGCACGCTGCGGATCGCGCCGCGCAGGATTTCGGCCTGATAGGCGGCGGTGTTGAGGGTGAGCGACAACAGGCCGCAATACCAGGCCTCGCGGAAGAACCACCACAGGCCGGCGGTTTCCAGCCCCTGGCGGAAACTGCCGAGGCCGTAATAGATCAGGAAAAGCTGCGCCAAAAGCGGCGTGCTGCGGAAGACGTAGACATAGGCATAGGCCAGCGCGCCGATGATGCGGTTTTCCGACATGCGGCCGAAGGCGATCGGCACGGAAAGAATGGCGCCGAGAATGATCGAGCTGCCGACGAGGGTGATGGTGGTGATGAGACCATCGATATAGCGCGGCCCGTAACGCTGGAATTTGTCCCAGTCCCAGCCCTCGATCATGGCGAAGATCAGCCCGGCGGCGAGCAGCAGCCAGAGTGTGATGACGGCGACGCCGACGATGCGCGAAATATTGAGCGGCTTGTCCGCAACGGCCGGGGCGGGGCGGGGGGGAATGAGTTCCTGAATATGGCTCATCGGCTTACCTCCGACTTGCGCGACCAGCGATCGATGAAGCCGATGCCGATGGAGGAAAGCAGCGCGAGGATGAGGTAGAGCAGGCAGGCGATGCTGTAGAAGAAGAAGGCTTCCTTGCTGACGCGGGCGGCAATGCCGGTCTGGCGAACGATATCGGCAAGGCCGATGATCGAGACGTAAGAGGTGTCTTTCAGCAGGATGACCCAGAGATTGGTCATGCCGGGAAGGGCGATCCTGACCAGCTGCGGAATGATGATGAGCACCATGGTGCGGCCCCGCGAAAGCCCCAGTGCCGCACCCGCCTCATATTGCCCCTTCGGTATGGCCTTGAAGGCGGACAGCAGCACTTCGGACGCATAGGACGAAAACACCACGGACAGCGCCACCATGCCCGCCACGAAGGCGTTGATCTCGACCGGACCGGTGATGCCGACATAACCGGCCACCGATTGCAGCAGCATCTGGATGCCGTAATAGACGATGAAGAGCGTCAGGAGTTCCGGCAGGCCGCGGAAGATGGTGGTGTAGATGCCGGTCGCCAGCCGCAGCGATTTTTCTTCCGATTGCGCGGCGAGCGCGATGAGAAAACCGATCAGCAGCCCGACGGGCAGGGTGGCGAGCGCCAGCGAGATGGTGACCTTGACGCCGAAGGCGATTTCATCGCCCCATCCCGCATCGCCACAGGCGACCAGGGTGCTGTTTCCGAAAAGCGAGAAGAGACCGACCGGCCCGCAGAAGGGATCGAGAAGTGTCGAGACATAGGTCCAGAACGCACCTATGGCGGAAAATGCTCCGCTCATGCCAATTTTCCCCTGCGGTCTTAAGCCGCCGTGATTGTTATCGTGACGTTTTCAAACAAAAATGGCGGAAGGGCAAGCCTTCCGCCACGAGATTTCAACAGATCGAACCGGCTTAATCGCCGTAAACGTCGAAATCGAAGTATTTTTTGTTGATCTCCTGATACTTGCCGCTGGCGCGGATACCGGCGATTGCGGCCGTAAACTTGTCAGCCAGCGCCGTGTCGCCCTTGCGCACAGCAATGCCTGCGCCATTGCCGTTGATCTCGGGATCGACCTTGAGCGGCGTCAGGATCTTGCAGCAGGCGCCCGCATCCGTCTTCAGCCATTCCGACAGCACGACGATATCGTCGATGACGGCGTCGATACGGCCATTGGCGATGTCGAGCTTATATTCGTCGGCGGTCGGATACATCTTCACGTCGGCATCGGGGAAATGCTTTTCGGCATAGTTGGAGTGGGTGGTGGAACCCTGCGCGCCGAGCGACTTGCCCTTCAGATCGTCGACGGACTTGATCGGCGAATCCTTCGGCACGGCGATGGCCGGCGGGGTGTTGTAATATTTCTTGGAGAAGTCGACCTTCTCGAGACGCTCGGGCGTGATCGACATGGACGCGATGATGGCGTCGAACTTCTTGGCCTGAAGGGCGGGGATGATGCCGTCCCAGTCATTGGTGACGAAGGTGCATTCGGCCTTCATTTGTTCGCACAGCGCCTTGGCGATGTCGATGTCGAAGCCGGTCAGCGTGCCGTCGGCTTCGAGATTGTTGAAGGGCGGATAGGCGCCTTCGGTGCCGATGACGATCTTGTCCTGCGCGAGGGCAGCACCTGAAAACAGCGAGATGGCGGCAATCGATACGGCTGCGAGCAGACGGGTGGAAATAGGCATTTCGATCCTCTCTTTTGGTCGTTCATCCGCGGTCTGTTGTTGTTTTCAGTGCGGACGCCATGAGCGCAGGGCGCAGCGGATGATACCGCCTGTGGCCTTCAGCGCGGATGCGATTATTCATCCGGTTGGTCAAAAAATGCAACTGCAATATTAGTGACCGCGATTGTGCCGCAGAGCTTCCACGAAAACGCCTTGATCTGTTCATTTCCGGTACAGAAGGCTTTGTCCATCATGGGAACCGAAGTGTGTGCGAGGCGTTGACCAGCGCCTGCACGCGCAGCCGGAATCAAGATGTCGCAAGACTGGCGACCAATAATGGCAGATGAGGAAACACCGATGCTGAAGAAGAACACATTGCTGACGGGGGTGGTTTTCCCCCTCATGTCGCTGGCGATTGCGGTGGAGCCGGCCGCGGCCGGTTTTGCCGGTGCTGCGCGGGCGCAGACGCCCGTGTCGCAGGGGCTTCCCGGCGATGCTGCGACCGGTCAGGTGATTCTGGCGCAGGCGCAGCCGGAAGAACCGAACCCGGAAGAGGAACTGCGCAAGCGTCGCAAGCAGGCCGAAGAGGAGCAGCCGCAGGCCGAGCCCCAACGACAGGAGCGTGCGCCGGAGCCGCAGCGCGAACCGGAGCCCAAGCGCGAAGCCGCGCCTGCCGAACCGCGCCCTGAGCCGCAACGGGAGCCGCAGCCCGAACCCCAGCGGGAACCGCAGCGTGAGGCCCGCCCGGAGCCCGCGCCGGCCGAGCAGCCGCAGGAGCGTCCCCGCAAACCCGAACGCGCGCAGGAGCCGCAGGGCGAGGGCGAACAGCGCCCCGCACGCCAGCGCGAGGCCGCACCCGAAGCCGCACCGGCCGAAGAGCAGCCGAAGGAACGTCCGCGCAAGCCGGAACGGGCCGAGCAGCCCGCAGGTGAGGGCGAGCAGCGTCCCCGCAAGGAGCGCGCGAAGGAACCTGCTGCCGAACAGGAGCCCGCAGCACGCCCTGAAAATGCCGGTGAGCCGGCCAAGCCCCGCGAACCGGCACCCGCCAAAAAGCCACCGGTAGAGGAAAAGGCTCCGGAACAGAAAGCCGAACCGGCCGAAAAAGCCGTTCCGGAGAAAAAGCCGGCCGCCCCCGAGCCTGCCGCGAAGGAAGCACCGGTTCCGACCGAAGCGCCGACGCCCGCGCGTCCGCCGGCACCTGAAGCCCAGCCAAACCCCGCACCGGGTCGTCAGCCCTCGGAACAGCCGCCGGTAGAGGGCCAGGGCAGAACCGAACCCGCAGCCCCGCTGCCAGGCGCGCCAACGCCGCCGCCGAGCGGTACGACAACCGGACAGGCGCCGGCCGGTGAACCCGTTCCCAATCAGGTTGCTGTTCCGCAGACGGAAGCGCCGCCGATGACGAAGGAAGAGCTGGATAAGGCCAAGGCAATCGCCAAGGACCCGTCCAAGACCGCCGATACCGTCATTCTGCCGGTCGACAAGGGCGCCGCCGTTCTTGACAGCGACAAGGAAGTGGAACGCTCCGGCAACCGCCAGACCCGCGAGGAACGCCGTCGCGAACGCGAGCAGGCGGGTGACGTGAAGGTCCCGACCTCCGACGCCGAAGCGCAGCGCGCCGGCGCCGCCGAAGGCAAGGCCCCGCCGCCGCCCGTCAAGATGGAAGCCATCACCTCGCAGCAGGGCGAGCGTGTCGACCGCCGCCCGCAATATGAGCGGCCGGAAGGCGTGCGCGAATGGCAGCCGCGCGAAGGCCGCCCGCGTGACCGTGACCGCGATGCGCCGATCATCCTGCAATTCGGCGACCGTGTCGTGGTGCGCGGCGACGACAACCAGCGCTTCATCCGCGATGGCGGCGAGCCCTACTACGAGCGTCTGCCCGGCGGCCGTGTCCGCGAAACCGTGGAGCGTCGTGACGGAACGCAGGTGGTGACGATCCGCAACCGTTATGGCGACGTGATCCAGCGCTCGCGCATCGACGATCGCGGCCGCGAATATGTGCTGTTCTATGCACCGGAGCTGATGGAAGATCCCGACCGCGACTACGTCTATCGCGATCCGGGCCTCGACCTGCCGCCGATGCGCCTGCGCATTCCCGTGACGGACTACATCATCGACACCTCGAGCGATCCGGACCGCGATTATTATCGCTTCCTGGAGCAGCCGCCGGTCGAGCCGGTGGAGCGTGTCTATTCGCTGGATGAAGTGCGTTATTCGGCCCGTATCCGCGACAAGGTGCGCCGTATCGACCTCGATACCATCACCTTCGCCACCGGCAGCGCCGAAATCCCGATGACGCAGGCCCGTTCGCTGCGCAAGGTGGCGGATGCGATCAACAAGGCGCTGGACAAGAACCCGGGTGAAACCTTCCTGATCGAAGGTCATACCGACGCCGTCGGTTCGGATGAAAGCAACCTCGTGCTTTCCGACGAGCGCGCCGCTTCCGTCGCCAACGTCTTGACCGATGTTTACGGCATTCCGCCGGAAAACCTCGCGACGCAAGGTTATGGTGAGCGTTATCTGAAGGTCCAGACGCTCGGCCCGGAACAGCAGAACCGCCGCGTCACCATCCGCCGCGTGACGCCACTGGTGAAGCCGGTCGCCCAGAACTGATCGGGTTCGACAGGAAAAACAAAGGCCCGGAAGCGCAAGCTCTCCGGGCCTTTTTTGTTGCTTACGATGTCCCCAGCGCCGAGGCGTTTGGCAAAGCTTGATCATCCGCAATCTGTCACCCCGGACCAGATCCGGGGTCCAGCGTGATCAAGTCCTTGATCACGAAAGACTCTTTCACGGCGCAGACGCGCCGTGGCTGGATGCCGGATCTAGTCCGGCATGACGGAGGAGAGGTTTTCGAACCCTGCCGTCACTTGCAAACTTGAGGATAATCCCAAACCCGGCGGTTAATTCAGCGCCACCGCAATCTCCGCTGCCAGCTGCGCATTGTTGCGCACCAGCGCGATATTGGTTTCCAGGCTACGGCCATCCGTCAGGCGGAAGATGTCGCCGAGCAGGTAGGGGGTGACTTCCTTGCCGGTGATATCGTCGCGCTCGGCGTGGGAGATGGCGCGGTTGATGTAGATTTCCATTTCCTCGCGTGGAATTTCGTCCTCTTCCGGTACGGGATTGGCCACCAGCATGCCGCCATCGATGCCGAGCTGTTCGCGGGTTGTCTGGAAATTGGCGATTGCCGCCGGGCTGTTGAGCGAGAGCGGGCTCGGCAGGCCGGAGGAGCGCGACCAGAAAGCCGGGAATTCTTCCGAGCCGAAAGTGACGACCGGCACGCCGTTGGTTTCGAGAACCTCGAGCGTCTTCGGAATATCGAGAATGGCCTTGGCGCCGGCGCAAACGACGATCACGCCGGTCTTCGCAAGCTCGGTCAGATCGGCGGAGATGTCGAATGTCTCTTCAGCGCCCTTGTGCACGCCGCCGATGCCGCCGGTGGCGAAAACGCGGATGCCGGCCCGGGCGGCGGCGATCATGGTGGCGGCCACCGTGGTGGCGCCGGTGCGGCGTTCGGCGATAGCAAAGGCGATATCGGCGCGCGAGACCTTCATGGCGTCGGTGGTCTGGGCCAGCGCCTCGAGCTGGTCCTTCTCAAGGCCGATATGCAGGGTGCCGTGAATGACCGCGATGGTGGCCGGAACCGCACCCTGATCGCGGATGATCTGTTCGACGCTTTCCGCCATCTCGATATTGCCGGGATAGGGCATGCCGTGGGTGATGATGGTCGATTCAAGCGCCACGATCGGCGCACCGCGCTGCTTGGCGGCGGCGACTTCCTGAGAATAGACGATGGGCAGGAGCGGGGAGATAGGGCGGGTCATTTCATCTGTTCCAGTTTTTAAAAGCGGGTTCATGCCAGCATTTCAGCCCGGGGAACAAGCCCCAACATGGCTTCGACACTGTCTTTTGATAGTTCGTGGGAGGTGGCGAAGGGCGATTGCACGGTGATGGCCGCTGCCGCCGCGCCTTGCCTCAACGCTTCCGCAATCGTCTTTCCCTCGGCGATGGCGGCGAGATAACCCGACGCCATCGCGTCGCCCGCGCCGGTCACGTCCTTCACCTCGCGGATGAGGGGCGGATGGAGGATCGCCGTCTCCGTCCTGCTGAAGGCCACCACCTCGCTCGCGCCGTGGGTGACGACGCCGCCGGCAAGCCCGGCCTTGCGCAGGATGTCGGGCCAGTCGCGGACATTGGCCGTCGTTTCGCCGGTGAGCGCGCGGGCTTCCGCCTCGTTCATGAAGAGAATGTCTATATCGCCCAGCACCGCTTTCAGCTTCACCGCCTTGGCGGGGGATATGGCGATGGCCGCCAGCGGCTTTTCGCAGGCGCGGGCGACGAGGCCGAGCGCCGTCAGCGTGTCTTCCGGCAGATTGGCGTCGCAGAGCAGGATGTCGCTCGCCGTGATCGCCTCGCGCACGGCGCGTATCTTGAGGCGGCGCGGGGTGAAGAGCTTGTAGAGGTCCATATCGGCCAGCGCGATGACCAGATTGCCGTCGCGCTCCAGAATGGCGGTGTAGCTAGGCGTGCGGCGGTCGAGGAATGTGAAGGGCGTGTCTTCCACGCCCGCCTGCCGTGCGGCCTCCGCCACCGCCTCACCGGTGACGTCGCCGCCGCGCGGGGCGATGATGCGGACCTGAAAACCGAGGCGGGAAAGATTGCGCGCGGCGTTGAAACCGCCGCCGCCGGCCTCTTCCATCCAGGAGCCAGGGTTGCTCGCGCCGGGCGCCGTCTCAGTCTCGATCATGCCGCGCCTGTCGATATGCGCGCCGCCCAGAACGAGTATTTTCTTCACGCTTGCGTTTCCCTCTTTGGCGGATGGAAAGACCGAACGATTCGGCCTAAAGTGACGTCTTCCTGACCTCGCATCCGGTTTGCGGCCATGGGCCGGGCACGGAAAAACGAAAGCAGAACAAACGACTTATCGCTATTTGTTTTCAATATGCTGGCTCAGCCTTGCGAAATGAGAACAAATAGAGTACATAACGTTTCCATACTGCTTCATTGCCTGTGCGGCTTCAATAACCTAAAGGTGGTTCGGATGGCACAAAATTCTTTGCGTCTCGTAGAGGATAAATCGGTGGATAAAAGCAAGGCACTGGAAGCGGCGCTCTCCCAGATCGAACGGTCGTTCGGCAAGGGATCGATCATGAAGCTCGGTTCCAATGAAAACGTGGTTGAAGTGGAGACCGTTTCGACGGGTTCGCTCAGCCTGGATATCGCGCTCGGCATTGGCGGTCTGCCGAAGGGGCGCATCATTGAAATTTATGGCCCGGAAAGCTCGGGCAAGACGACGCTGGCATTGCAGACCATTGCCGAAGCCCAGAAGAAGGGCGGCATCTGCGCCTTCGTGGACGCCGAACATGCGCTCGATCCGGTCTATGCCCGCAAGCTCGGTGTGGATTTGCAGGGCCTTCTGATCTCGCAGCCCGACACGGGCGAACAGGCGCTGGAAATTACCGATACGCTGGTGCGTTCCGGCGCGGTCGACGTGCTGGTCGTCGACTCCGTTGCGGCGCTGACGCCGCGGGCGGAAATTGAAGGCGAGATGGGCGACAGCCTGCCGGGTCTTCAGGCCCGTCTGATGAGCCAGGCGCTGCGCAAGCTGACCGCGTCGATCTCCAAGTCGAAGTGCATGGTGATCTTCATCAACCAGATCCGCATGAAGATCGGCGTCATGTTCGGTTCGCCGGAAACGACGACGGGCGGTAACGCTCTGAAGTTCTATGCGTCCGTTCGTCTTGACATTCGCCGCATCGGCTCCGTCAAGGAGCGCGAAGAGGTTGTCGGCAACCAGACGCGCGTCAAGGTCGTCAAGAACAAGATGGCGCCGCCCTTCAAGCAGGTGGAATTCGACATCATGTATGGCGAAGGCGTTTCCAAGACCGGCGAGCTTGTCGATCTCGGCGTTAAGGCCGGCATTGTCGAGAAGTCGGGTGCATGGTTCTCCTATAACAGCCAGCGTCTGGGGCAGGGGCGTGAAAACGCCAAGATGTTCCTGCGCGACAATCCGGAAACGGCCAATGAGATCGAACTGGCGCTGCGCCAGAATGCCGGCCTGATCGCCGACCGCTTCCTGCAGAATGGCGGGCCGGACGCCGGCGAAGGCGACGACGGCTCCGACGAAGGCTGACACCTTCCGTGAAGGCTCGGGCATTGCCGCCCGCAGACTTTGCCGAACTGGTATAGATCAAAAAGGGTCGTGCGATTTTTCTTCGCGTGGCCCTTTTTATTTGCCTATATGTCTTGCTTCGCCTCCATGGCTGGACAGGGCCGGGTGCGGACGATAAAAGCCAGTGATTTTGCAATATAGCCATCCTTCGGGGTGGAAGTGATGGACTCCAGCTGTGAGCGGTGTGTGGGCATGAGCGGTGTGAATGAAATTCGGTCGACCTTTCTCGACTACTTCAAGAAGAACGGACACGAGATCGTGCCCTCCAGTCCGCTGGTGCCGCGCAACGATCCCACACTTATGTTCACCAATGCCGGCATGGTGCAGTTCAAGAACGTCTTCACCGGTCTTGAAAGCCGTCCCTATTCCACGGCCGCTTCGGCGCAGAAATGCGTGCGCGCCGGCGGCAAGCATAACGACCTCGACAATGTCGGTTATACCGCCCGCCACCACACGTTTTTCGAAATGCTCGGTAATTTCTCCTTCGGCGATTATTTCAAGGAAGAGGCGATCACCCATGCCTGGAACCTGATCACCAAGGAATTCGGCATCGACCGCAACCGCCTGATGGTCACCGTCTACCACACCGACGACGAGGCCTTTAACCTCTGGAAGAAGATCGCCGGTTTCTCTGACGACCGTATCATCCGCATCCCGACCAGCGACAATTTCTGGGCGATGGGTGATACCGGCCCCTGCGGCCCCTGTTCGGAAATCTTCTACGATCATGGCGATCATATCTGGGGCGGACCGCCCGGCTCGCCGGAAGAAGATGGCGACCGCTTCATCGAAATCTGGAACCTCGTCTTCATGCAATATGAGCAGCTGACGAAGGAAGAGCGCATCGACCTGCCGCGCCCGTCGATCGACACCGGCATGGGTCTTGAGCGTATTTCGGCGCTGCTGCAGGGCAAGCATGACAATTACGATACGGACCTGTTCCGCGCGCTGATTTCCGCTTCCGTGGAAGCGACCGGCGTTCCGGCCGAAGGCGAAAAGCGCGCCAGCCACCGCGTCATCGCTGACCATCTGCGTTCGTCCGCCTTCCTGATCGCCGATGGCGTCCTGCCGTCGAACGAAGGTCGCGGTTATGTTCTGCGCCGCATCATGCGCCGCGCCATGCGCCACGCCGAGCTTCTCGGCGCGCGCGAGCCGCTGATCTACAAGCTTTTGCCGGCGCTTGTGCAGCAGATGGGCCGCGCCTATCCGGAACTGGTCCGTGCCGAGGCGCTGATTTCCGAGACGCTGAAGCTTGAGGAAACCCGTTTCCGCAAGACGCTGGAACGCGGCCTGTCGCTGCTTTCCGATGCCACTTCGACACTTCACAAGGGCGACATGCTGGATGGCGAGACCGCCTTCAAGCTTTACGACACCTATGGCTTCCCGCTGGACCTGACGCAGGATGCGCTGCGCGCCCGCGAAATCGGTGTCGATATTTCCGGTTTCACCGACGCGATGGAGCGCCAGAAGGCCGAAGCCCGCTCGCACTGGGCCGGTTCCGGTGACAAGGCGACCGAGACGATCTGGTTCGAGCTCAAGGAAAAGCTCGGCGCGACCGAGTTCCTTGGTTACGACACGGAAACCGCCGAAGGCGTCATCCTGGCGATCGTCAAGGACGGCAAGTCGGTGGATAGCGCTGCCGATGGCGAGACGGTGCAGGTCGTCGTCAACCAGACGCCGTTTTATGGCGAGTCCGGCGGCCAGATGGGCGATACCGGCGTGATTTCCGGCGACAATGGCGCCTTTGCCGTTTCCGATACTCAGAAGAAGGGCGAAGGCCTCTTTGTGCATTTGGGCACGGTCTCCAAGGGCGGTCTGAAAGTTGGCGATGCCGTTCAGCTGACGGTCGATCATGACCGCCGCTCGCGTCTGCGCGCCAACCATTCCGCCACCCACCTGTTGCACGAGGCGCTGCGCGAAGTGCTCGGCACACACGTTGCTCAAAAGGGTTCGCTGGTTGCGCCCGAGCGCCTGCGCTTCGACGTTTCGCATCCGAAGCCGATGTCGGCCGAGGAGCTGAAGGTCGTCGAAGAGATGGCGAACGAAATCGTGCTGCAGAACTCGCCGGTTGTCACCCGCCTGATGAGCGTCGACGACGCCATTGCCGAGGGCGCCATGGCGCTGTTCGGTGAAAAATACGGTGACGAAGTTCGCGTTGTCTCCATGGGCACCGGCCTGCATGGCGCAAAAGCCAACCGTCCCTATTCCGTCGAGCTTTGCGGCGGCACGCATGTGGCGGCCACCGGCCAGATCGGCCTCATTCGCATTCTCGGCGAAAGCGCCGTCGGTGCGGGCGTGCGCCGTCTCGAAGCCGTGACCGGGCAGGGCGCGCTTGCATATCTGGCCGAACAGGATGAGCGGGTGAAGGCGCTCGCTTCTTCGCTGAAGGTGCAGCCGGGCGATGTACTGTCGCGTGTCGAAGGTCTGCTCGATGAGCGCAAGAAGCTGGAGCGCGAACTTGCCGATGCCCGCCGGAAGCTTGCCATGGGTGGCGGTTCGGCGGATGCCGGCGCAAGCGACGTCAAGCAGGTCGCGGGCGTCAACTTCCTGGCGAAATCCATGTCCGGCATCGATGCCAAGGATCTCAAGGGTCTTGCCGATGAGGCCAAGGCCAATCTCGGCTCGGGCGTCGTGCTGTTGATCGCCGTTTCCGAAGACGGCAAGGCAAGCGCTGTCGCTGCCGTGACCGAAGATCTGACAGCCCGTTTCAGCGCTGTCGATATCGTCCGCACCGCTTCCGCCGCACTTGGCGGCAAGGGCGGCGGCGGTCGCCCTGACATGGCGCAGGCGGGTGGTCCCGATGGCGCAAAGGCGCAGGATGCCATCGAAGCGGTGGCAGCGGCCCTGGCGGCCTAGCCGGTGTATTTTGAAAAGGGCGGGGTTTTACCCGCCCTTTTGCTTTCGGTTCAAGCCGTCCGGTGCAGGGACGGTTGGCGCAGGTCTTCCCGTCTTTCAGCCCGCCGCCTGCAAATCCTTTGCCGCTTCCTCATCTAGTTGTGCTGCCCGCTTGAAGGCCGGGCGGTCGGTGAGGTGGGCCATGTAATCGAGAAAGGCCGGGCGTTTTTCGATGGTGCCGAAATGCAGGCCCCAGCCGACATGGGCGCCGACATAGACATCCGCCGCCGTGAATAGATCGCCGGCGATGAAGCGGTTTTCGCTGACGGCCCGCTCAAGCGTATTCATCACATCCGCATAGCTGCCGCAGCCGGCCATGCGCAGCTTCTCCTTGGGCACTTCGAAACCCATCGCCTTCATGCTCGCTGCCATTTCCAGCGGGCCTGCGGCGAAGAACATCCAGCGATAATAGAGCCCGCGCGCCTTGGGTGTGGGCGCAAGGTTCGCACCGGGAAAGGCATCGGCAAGATAGGCGCAGATCGCTGCCGCCTCGGTAACGATGGTATCGCCGTGTTTGATGGCGGGCACCTTCGCCATCGGATTTATCAGCCGGTAGGCGGGCGATTTCATCGAGGTCTCGAAGCCCAGTATTTCCGTTCTGTAAGGAACGCCCACTTCCTCAAGCATCCATCGCGCGATGCGTCCGCGCGACATGGGGTTGGTGTAGAAGATCAATTCACTCATGCTTTTGCCTCCCCAAGCAAAATCGTTGAAGCATCATGGGAAAACCGATGCGGATTTCGCGCCTGCGCTTTGCATTTTTAAAGTTCGCAACATCCTTCGCGTGTTCCCTAAGATCGCGCCGATGCTCCGATGAACGTTTGACTGTGCCGGGCAAGTTATGTGCAAATAGATGCTGTTTAAGCTTTGTCTTATTGTTGTACTGGCCGCAGCACGCGGAATCGAAGTCTGCGCCTAGTACAACGGCTAATCAAGATACTGTGAACAAAAAAGAAAACCCGGCGCTGAGGCCGGGTTTTGAAGTCGCTGGGAAGGCCGGCTTAAGCCGCCATTGCCTTCTTGAGGTTTTCGTCGATCTTGTCGAGGAAGGCGGTGGTGGAGAGCCAGGGCTGGTCCGGTCCGATGAGGAGCGCCAGATCCTTGGTCATGTAGCCGCTTTCGACGGTGTCGACGCAGACGGTTTCAAGCGTTGCTGCGAACTTTGCCAGTTCCGCATTGTCGTCCAGCTTGGCGCGGTGGGCGAGGCCACGGGTCCAGGCGAATATCGATGCGATCGAGTTGGTCGAGGTTTCCTGACCCTTCTGGTGCTGGCGGTAGTGGCGCGTGACCGTGCCGTGTGCGGCTTCGGCTTCGACCGTGCGACCATCGGGAGACAGGAGAACCGAGGTCATCAGGCCGAGCGAGCCAAAGCCCTGAGCAACCGTATCGGACTGCACGTCGCCATCGTAGTTCTTGCAGGCCCAGATGTAGCCGCCGGACCACTTCAGCGCGGAAGCGACCATGTCGTCGATCAGGCGGTGCTCGTAGGTGATGCCGATTTCGTCGAACTGCTTCTTGAATTCGGTCTGGTAGACTTCTTCGAAGATATCCTTGAAGCGGCCGTCATAGGCCTTGAGGATGGTGTTCTTCGTGGAGAGGTAAACCGGCCACTTGCGCATCAGGCCATAGTTCATGGAGGCGCGGGCGAATTCGCGGATGGATTCGTCGAGGTTGTACATGGCAAGCGCCACGCCGGCGCTCGGGGCGTCGAAGACGTCCTTTTCGATGACCTGGCCGTCTTCACCGACGAACTTGATGGTCAGCTTGCCCTTGCCGGGGAACTTGAAATCGGTTGCCTTGTACTGGTCGCCGAAAGCGTGGCGGCCGACGACGATCGGCTTGGTCCAGCCGGGAACGAGGCGCGGAACGTTCTTGCAGATGATCGGCTCGCGGAAGATGACGCCGCCCAGAATGTTGCGGATCGTGCCGTTCGGGCTCTTCCACATCTGCTTCAGGCCGAATTCCTCGACGCGCTGCTCATCCGGGGTGATGGTCGCGCACTTGATGCCGACGCCATGCTTCTTGATGGCGTGCGCCGCATCGACCGTGACCTGGTCGTTGGTGGCGTCGCGGTTTTCAACCGAGAGGTCGTAATATTCGATGTCGAGATCGAGGTATGGCAGGATCAGCTTGTCCTTGATGAGCTGCCAGATGATACGGGTCATTTCGTCGCCGTCGAGATCGACGACCGGATTGGCTACCTTGATCTTTGCCATGAATTCCTCACCTTCGAAGCTGTGGCGCCAGATGGCGCCGGTATCCGGAAAAATATCCGGTGCGGCTATAGCATCGCGCGCGCCTGAGGCAAAGCCATGGGGGGCGCTTTTTTGGCGCAGCGCAATAACGCTTTGCGCATTGCCAAACCACAATGCCGGAATACAGTCAGGCGAATCGCTTCGCCCGCCTGTCGGGCCTATCCCGGGATCACATCATGCGGAATATTCTGCTTCTGACTGCCGCCGTCCTCTTTTCGCATAGCGCGCTCGCCGCCGGGCCTGCCGATCCAGTCCAGAAGGTGATGGATATCACCGTCAAGAACTGGTCGGGCGAGGCGGAAAACTGGAAATACGTTTTCGACGAGGACATGCTGACCAGCCTTTTCAGCAAGGATTTCGTCGCGCAATATCGCGAAGCCTCCAAGAAGCCGGCTTACGAGGCTGAAAGCGGCGAGACCGGCGATCCCTTCGGTTACGATGTCGTGACGAACTCGCAGGATGGCTGCCCGCTGGCCGATGTTTCCGTGACGCCGGGCGCGGTGAAGGACGGCGTGACAGACGTGACCGCAAAGTTCAAGCTCTGGGCCTGCATGGATGAGGCGGAGATGAAGGCGACGGTTGACGAAGTGCATTTCGACGTCGTCGAGGAAAACGGCCGCCCGGTCATCAGCGATATTCACCGGGTTGGCGATGAGGGCAGGGATTCGCTGCGCGAAGAAATGGCGAATATCATCAAGGGGGAGCAATAAGGCGTGTCTTGCCAGCGGGGTGGAGCCAGGCTTTCTCCGCGCCGGCTTTGATTTTGGCGCCGATCTGTGCCAGTGAAGCGCGCTTTAGCGCGTCGGGCTGAAAATCGATGCGACGCTTCAACACACGGACAAAAGACGATGGCAGGCACAAACAGCGATCTCGAACTTGTGGCGGAAGGCCCGGCGATCATTCTCGTCGAACCGCAGCTCGGCGAAAATATCGGCATGGTGGCGCGGGCCATGGCCAATTTCGGCCTGGCCGAATTGCGTCTGGTCAATCCGCGTGACGGCTGGCCGAGCGAGAAGGCGCGCGCCGCAGCCTCCAAGGCCGATCACGTCATTGACGCCACGAAGGTATTCGAGACGCTGGAAGAAGCGATCAAGGACCTGAACTTCGTTTATGCCACGACCGCGCGTGAGCGCTACGGTTTCAAGCCGGTGCGTGCGCCCGTCACCGCCGCCGATACGCTCAGGGCAAAATTCAAGGCTGGCGAAAAGACCGGTATCCTCTTCGGCCGCGAGCGCTGGGGGCTGACCAATGAGGAAGTGGCGCTGGCCGACGAGATCGTGACATTTCCGGTCAATCCCGCTTTTGCCTCGCTCAATATCGCGCAGGCCGTGCTTTTGATGTCCTATGAATGGATGAAATCCGGCATGGACGATCTGGGAGAGACGCTTTTCCAGTCCGTCGAGCAGCGTCCTTCGACCAAGGAACAGGTTTTCGGCCTGTTCGAACATATCGAGGAAGCGCTGGATGCGCGGGGTTATTTTCATCCCGCTGAAAAAAAGCCGAAAATGGTCGACAATCTGCGCGCCGTGCTGTCGCGACGCGGGTTTTCCGAGCAGGAAATCAGCGTTTTCCGTGGCGTGATCAATTCGCTCGACCGCTTTCCCCGGCAATGGCCGAAGCAGGCGGGAAGGGCAGCGGGGCCGTCGGTTGAGGGAGCAGGGGAGAATGCTGAAGACGAGTGAGGCGGCGGCCGATGTGCTGAAACCGGTGCTGGTGTTCGATTCCGGCATTGGCGGGCTGACCGTGCTGCGCGAGGCGCGGGTGCTGATGCCCGAGCGCGGCTTCATCTATGTGGCCGACGATGCGGGTTTTCCCTATGGCGGCTGGGAGGAGGAAGCGCTGAAGGCGCGCATTCTTTCGCTCTTCGACAAGCTGCTGGACGACTATAGCCCGGAAGTCTGCATCATCGCCTGCAACACCGCCTTCACGCTCGCTGGCGCGGATCTTCGCGCCCGCTTTCCGCAGATGACCTTCGTTGGCACTGTGCCCGCCATCAAGCCGGCGGCGGAGCGCACCCGCTCGGGCCTCGTTGCGGTGCTGGCGACACCGGGTACCGTCAAGCGCGCCTATACGCGCGATCTCATCCAGTCCTTCGCCAGCCAATGTCATGTCCGCCTCGTCGGTTCGGAAAACCTGGCGCGCATGGCGGAAAGCTGGATCAGGGGCGAGCCGGTCTCGGATGAGGCGGTGCTTGCCGAAATCGAACCCTGCTTCATCGACAGCGAGGGAAAACGCACGGATATCGTCGTTCTTGCCTGCACCCATTACCCCTTCATGGCCAATCTGTTTCGCAGGCTGGCGCCATGGCCGGTGGATTGGCTTGACCCCGCCGAGGCGATTGCGCGGCGCGCGCGCCACCTTGTGCCGCTGCCGCAGGATGCCGAGCATCCGGATGGTTTCGATTTTGCCGTCTTCACCTCCGGTAAGCCGGATTTCGCCACCCGGCGGCTGATGCAGGGTTTCGGTCTCAGCGTTTCGGCGGCCTGAGCGCCTGTTGTATTTTTGCATCTGTTTTATCCGTCTTTTGCAATTCGAGATTGCGACCACTTGTCGCGCCGGATTTCTTGTGTAAGATGCACCTTGTCTGTAACCGCTATAAATGGAGGCGTGGAATGACCGATTACATCAATATGCGCCTTAACGGCATGTCAGGCCTTTCCGGCATGTTTATCGGCGGTTATGTGATGCGAGGCATCTCCCTCCGATAAGGCTTATGGCCTGATTTCCCTGCCGTTTGGCATTTTCACTTCGTCCGACATGTGACTTGCGCGTTTGCGTGGCATGAGTGCTGCGCGCACCGTTTCGGCATGTCGTTTTCCATCGATAAAGGACCTGGCCGCTTTGCCGCGCCGGGATGGATTTCCCATGCAGAAAAATCAACCATTGGTAGCATATGCGCTGCCGGATGCGGTCGATCGCTTGTTCGTCACATTCGGTGTCTGGAAAACCCTGAAAGCGGTTCTCATTGCCGCACTGGTGCCGCGTGCACCGCCGACCGATCCTGCCGATCTGCCAGAGCGCCTGCTGGTCGATATCGGCCTTGACCCGTCGCGGGTGAAGCGGCGGCGGGATTGGGAGGTCCCTCACTGGGCGCCCCGGTTTTGATTGGCAAAGGCCTCTCCGGCAAAGAAATGTCGGGGTGGCCGCCGCATCTCTGCCGTTACGTATCGTATAGCGATGCGATACAGGATACGCTGTTCTTATGATCGTCAGTTTCCGACACAAAGGACTGGAAGCTTTTTATCGTTCCGGGACGACCAAGGGTATTCAGCCTGCGCATGCCGCCAAGCTTGGCCGAATACTAACCTTGCTTGAGGTTGCGGCAGGCGTTCCCGATCTTAATCTTCCTGGTCTTAAACTTCATCCGTTAAAGGGTGATATGAGGGGCCACTGGTCCATATGGGTGAATGGAAACTGGCGTGTGACGTTTCGATTTCTGGATAGCGACGTCGAACTTGTCGACTATCAGGATTATCACTTAAGGGAATTGTTCCAATGATGAAATTTCCTGTTCATCCCGGTGAGTTGTTACGGGAAGAGGTTATTGCCGCACTTCAGCTTTCCGTAACAGACGCTGCTGAAAGGCTTGGAATGTCGCGCGTAGCGCTTTCGCGGGTCTTGAACGGACGGGCAGGGGTCAGCCCAGACCTTGCCTTACGGTTGGAGCGGGCGGGGGTCAGCACCGCGCGGGCATGGCTTGCCATGCAGTCGAATTACGATCTTGCACAGGCGATGAAACGTGAGCAGCCGCCCGTTCGTCCGTTGGATGACAGGGCGGCATAATCTTCGAAGATTTGGCTTGATACCTTCTGGTTTTGGTGGCTTGCTCCCAAAGATCAGATAGGGAGATTCCTCATGCCGCTGGAAAACTGGCTGGCCTTCGTGGCCGCATCCGCCATCATGCTCGCCATTCCGGGACCGACGATCCTGCTGGTGATTTCTTATGCGCTGGGCCATGGCCGCAAGGCCAGCACGGCGACGGTGACGGGCGTGGCGCTCGGTGATTTCACCGCGATGACGGCTTCCATGCTGGGGCTCGGCGCGCTGCTTGCCACATCGGCGGCGCTTTTCACCGGGCTTAAATGGATCGGTGCGGCTTACCTCATCTATCTCGGTATCAAGCTGTGGCGTTCGCCGGTCGGCGGCGAGGGGGCGGAAGGGACGGGCGTGACCGGCCGCGAAAGGCCGCTCAAAATCTTCCTGCATGCCTATATCGTCACCGCGCTGAACCCGAAGAGCATCGTGTTCTTCGTGGCCTTTCTGCCGCAGTTTCTGGTGCCGACATTGCCCTTCTGGCCGCAGGTGCTGATTTTTGAAGTCACGTTCCTCGTGCTTGCCACGGTGAATGCGGCGCTTTATGGACTTCTGGCAAGTGCCGCCCGCAATACGATCCGCAAGCCGAAGGTTCAGCGCATCGTCAACCGCACGGGCGGCGGTCTCCTGATCGGCGCCGGCCTCATTACCTTCGGCTGGAAGAGGGCGGTCGCGCCGTAAGGCAGCTCTCGATCGCCTGAAATTCGGACATAACAAAATGGCATTGCCGCATATACTTCTCGCCCTGATCACCGTGTTTTTGTGGGGCTTCAATTTCGTCGCCATCAAGGTCGGCGTCACCGACATGCCGCCTTTATTTCTGACGGGTGTGCGTTATTTCTTTGCAGCCGTGCCGCTGGTATTCTTCCTGCCGAAACCCAATGTGCCGTGGCGTCACATGATCGTGTACGGCATGGCGATGGGCTTCGTGCAGTTCGGCCTGCTTTACCCGGCCATCAAGCTCGGCCTGCCGGCGGGGCTTGCTTCGCTCGTCATGCAGTCGCAGGCCTTCTTCACGCTGGCGCTTGCCGTGGTGTTTCTCGGCGAGCGACCGTTGCCCTCACAGATTCTTGGCGCGATCATCGCTTTTGGCGGGCTCGCGGTCATTGGCGTGGAGCGCATGACGGCGGCAGCGTTGATACCGCTGCTGATGGGGGTCGGCTCGGCCATTGCCTGGGCATGCGGCAACATTGTCAACCGCCGCATCGGCCAGGTGAACGCGGTTTCCTTTGTGGCGTGGACAAGCCTTGTGCCGGTTCTGCCGTTGATTCTGCTTTCGCTGGTGGTGGAAGGACCTGATGCGATTGCGGAAGGCCTGCTCAATGCGACGCCGACGATGGCGTTTGTGGTGATCTACATGGCCTATGGTGCGACCATTGTCGGCGCGGGTATCTGGAGTTACCTGCTTCTGCGGTATCCGGCCGGAACGGTTGCGCCGTTTTCGCTACTGGTGCCTGTTGTCGGTTTCATCAGCGCCTATCTCGCTTTTGCGGAGCATATCACCGTCTTCGAGGTGGTCGGCGCAGCACTGGTCATTCTGGGGCTCGCGCTCAACGTCTTTGGCCGGCGCATCGGCGCTTCACGCTTTTGGGTGAGGTCTACGCAGGGCTAAGAGCGAATTGCCTGTGCATTATCGGCATGGGTGAGACGCAACAGGCATTTTTTTGGTAAAGACCATGTTCGGCCGTCCCTTGAGGGAATCGGTCCTGATATGCAGCACAGGGAATGGAACATTGCAGGTCGGCATCGACATGGGAACCCTATCGGGCGGGCAGCAGGCCAAGCTCGATATCGAGGAATTGCTCGCGACGCGCCTGCTGGTGCAGGGCAATTCCGGTTCCGGCAAGTCGCATCTGCTGCGCCGGCTGCTCGAGCAATCGGCGCAATGGGTGCAGCAGGTCATCATCGATCCCGAAGGTGATTTCGTCACGCTTTCCGACAAGTTCGGTCATGTGGTGGTGGATGGCGAGCGTACCGAAGCGGAGCTTGCCGGCATAGCCAACCGCATTCGCCAGCACCGCGTTTCCTGCGTGCTGACGCTGGAAGGCCTCGATATTGAACAGCAGATGCGGGCCGCCGCCGCCTTCCTCAACGGCATGTTCGATGCGGATCGTGAATATTGGTATCCGGTGCTTGTCGTGGTGGATGAGGCGCAGATGTTTGCGCCCTCCGTCGGCGGCGAGGTTACGGAAGATGCCCGCAAGGCGTCGCTGGGCGCCATGACCAATCTGATGTGCCGTGGCCGTAAGCGCGGTCTTGCCGGCGTCATCGCCACGCAACGTCTTGCGAAGCTCGCCAAGAACGTGGCGGCGGAAGCCTCCAACTTCCTGATGGGCCGCACCTTCCTCGATATCGACATGGCGCGCGCGGCCGATCTGCTCGGCATGGACCGGCGGCAGGCGGAAATGTTCCGCGATCTGCAGCGCGGCAATTTCGTGGCGCTTGGCCCGGCGCTGTCGCGTCGGCCGCTGCCCATCGTCATCGGCCCGGTGGAAACCTCGGCGCGTTCCTCCTCGCCGAAGCTGATGCCGCTGCCGGATGCGCCTGAGGATGTGGAAGACCTGATCTTCACGCCGGATCCGGAAGAGTTTACGCGCGCCGCGGTGCGCCGTACGCCGCCTGCACCGCGCCCGACCAACGACATTCTCGCCGAGCTTTCCCGCTCCACGCCCGCTGCCGTTGGTCCTTCGCCCGAGCCGTCGCTCCGGGCTGGGCAGCCAGAGATGACACCGGAGGAGCGCGAGGAGAAGATCGCCGCGGTGCTTGTCGAAATTCTCGACGATCCGCAATCGGCCTATCGCACCGATGCCGTACTCTATCAGGATTTTCTGGTGCGCGCCCGTATGCGCCGTATTCCCGGCACGCCGATGACGCTGCCGGAATTCCGCCGACAGGTGGCGATTGCCCGCTCCGGCGTGGATGCGGCGATGGCGGCCAGCGAAGGCTGGCAAAAGGCGCTGGAACTGTCGACGTCGGTTTCCGACGACCTGCAGGGCGTTTTCCTGCTTCTGGTCAAGGCCGCTCTCGGCGAGGAGCCTTGTCCTTCGGATGCCCGCATCGCCCGCGCTTATGGCACCCATTCCGCCCGCCGCGCGCGGCGGCTGCTCGGTTATTTCGAGGAGAAGGAGCTTGTGGTGGTGCATGCCGATTTCTCCGGCAAGCGCATCGTGGCTTTCCCCGATCTCGATGCAAAAACCGCACCCGGCGATGCGGATGCGGCTGAGGATGATGCCAGACTGGCGGCGGAGTAATCGCTATTCCGCCAAAATCCGCACGGCGAAGCGGATCGTCGTGTATAGACCGACGAGGCTTAAAGCCAGCACGCAAACAATAGCGGCTATGACAAGTGCCGAGGCCAATCGGTGCGGCCGTTGATAGGGGCGGGTGCTGACATCCGTTTTTACGGGAGCGACCCGGGAGAGCTGCGCCGCTGTCCATCCGCTGCGTTCGAATTCCGGCGAGGCGATAAATTCCGCCAGATGCCGTTGCCGTCTTATGGAAGAGGGCAATTGCGCCAGAAAGCGCTGCGGTTCACGCCGGTTGTTTCTCGACAGGAATATATCGATCGCTTCCCTGAAACGTTCTTCGCGCGCGCCGGAGCAGAACAACATGCGCCCCGCTTCCACGAGGTCGTTCATCTCGAGCAGCACTTCGCCGTATTTTTGAAAGAGCACCAGATCGACTTCAGGATGGCTGAGCCTGCCTTGAAGGATTTCCTTCGCTCGCCAGAGTTTCTGTTCGGAAATGGCTTGGTCAACGGGTTCAAAGGTCATTTTAAAGCAATGAATTGAGAGTTTTTAATATTGTGAAAATAGATTTTGGTATTGGTCGTAATAATGCAGATTATAGGTTTCAGCATCAAAAAAGAAAGAGGAGGCGTCTTCGCCTCCTCAATTTACTGACAAACCTACTCACTCTCGACGTCATCCTTGGGCTTGTCCCTTAATAAAATCGAGACGTTGCAGGTGCTCGGGACAGGCCCGAGCATAACGGAAGAGAGCTTTCAGGACTTTGTCAGTGGTGCGAGGAGGCGTTTCCGCCTCCTCGTCGCATATTCTTACTCGATGGCCTTCGCTTCTTTCCGCGTCGCAATCAACGAACCGATGATGCCGGTTGCAAGGATGGCGACGGTGACGCCGAGAGAGACGGCGGGCGGGATCTTGGCGATGCCCAGCATATCGGCGACGAAAATCTTCGAACCGACGAAGACCAGAACCGCAGCCAGCGCATATTTCAGATAAGCGAAGCGGTGGATGAGGGCGGCGAGCGCAAAGTAAAGGGCGCGCAGACCGAGGATCGCGAAGATGTTCGACGTGTAGACGATAAACGGATCGGTGGTGATCGCGAAGATTGCCGGGATCGAATCGACTGCGAAGATCAGGTCGGCGATTTCGACCATGATGAGCGCCAGGAAGAGCGGCGTCACGAAGGTCTTGAGTTTGCCGGTGGTCTCATCGGTTTCCTTGACGAAGAATTTCTCGCCATGCAGCCTGTTTGTCACCGGAAGGTGACTGCGCAGGAACTTCAGGATGCGGTTATTGCCGATATCGGACTCGTCATGGTCGGACGAGAACAGCATCTTGAGGCCGGTGAAGACGAGGAAGGCCGCGAAGAGATAAAGCACCCAGTGGAAGTTTTCGACGATGGCCGCGCCGCCCGCGATCATGATGCCACGCAGGACGATGACGCCGAGGATGCCCCAGAGCAGCACGCGGTGCTGATATTGGCGGGGAATGGCGAAATAGGAGAAAATCATGGCGATGATGAAGATATTGTCCATCGCCAGGCTTTTTTCGACCACGAAGCCGGTGACATATTCCATCGCCGACTGTTCGCCGGACTGATACCAGATCCAGCCGCCGAAGGCCAAGCCGATGACAATATAGAAGCCCGACATCAGCAGGCTTTCACGAACGCCAATTTCCTTGGAGTTTTTATGCAGCACGCCTAGATCGAGCGCGAGAAGGCCAAGGACGAGGGAAATGAAGACCGCCCACATCCATGTGGGGGTGCCGAGAAAATCCGATAGAAGAAAGTCCATCAGTCAACCTTTAGCCGGACGAGGTTGGCTTTACGGATGGGGGACGTGAAACAGACATATACGTGGCCCCAACCTTAACAAACTCGACATCACGTGTTGTCCGGTAACACGCCAGAGGGGCCCGAGTTCTGATCACGATGGAGAGATGGGTGGGCACTTTCGCTTTTCAAGAGGAGACTTCAGAAAAAAGCGAAAGGCCTTGTTTGACAAATTCGTGAAAGCTCTGTAGAAGCCGCCACAACGCCGGGCAGTGATGTCCGGTGTGTTTTGTTGACTGCCCTGCAGTTTAAGAACTGACGTTCGGCGGTCAATATCACCGACATGTCCCGTGGTTTCTCCATTTGCATGTGAGAAGCCTGTCAGAGGCCCTGAAACGGGCTTCAGAGGAGGGCGTGTTTCCTTAAACCGGTTTGGTAACAGACCGGCATAACCTTTTGAGAAGGAAATACGATGAGCAAGCGCGAATCGGCTAAGTATAAAATTGACCGCCGCATGGGCGAAAACATCTGGGGCCGTCCGAAGTCCCCGGTTAACCGCCGCGAATACGGCCCGGGCCAGCACGGCCAGCGCCGCAAGGGCAAGATGAGCGACTTCGGCACGCAGCTGCGCGCCAAGCAGAAGCTCAAGGGCTACTACGGCGAACTGCGCGAAAAGCAGTTCCGCGCCACCTTCGACGAAGCAAACCGTCGCAAGGGTGACACTTCCGAAAACCTCATCGGCCTGCTCGAGTCGCGTCTGGACGCCATCGTCTACCGCGCCAAGTTCGTTCCTACCGTTTTCGCATCGCGCCAGTTCATCAACCATGGCCACGTCACGGTTAACGGCGTTCGCGTCAACATCGGTTCTTACCGCTGCAAGCCGGGCGACGTTATCGAAGTTCGCCAGAAGTCCAAGCAGCTCGTCACCGTTCTGGAAGCCGTTCAGCTCGCTGAGCGCGACGTTCCGGACTACATCGAAGTTGACCACAACAAGATGGTTGCGACCTACGCCCGCGTTCCGGCTCTCTCCGACGTTCCGTACCCGGTCGTCATGGAACCGCATCTGGTCGTCGAATTCTACTCGCGTTAATCGACGCGTTTCAGTATTCAGGAAGCCGCCCTTCGGGGCGGCTTTTTTGTTTGCGGGGAAGGCTTTGCATGCAGGACATTCAGGCGATCGTCGATTCCATTTACGACAGCATGGCGCCGCGGCTCGGCGAGGGGAAGGTTGCGGATTACATTCCCGAACTTGCCAAGGTCGATCCCAACCAGTTCGGCATCGCCATCACCACTGTCGATGGAACCACCTACACGGCCGGCAATGCGCTGACGCCGTTTTCGATCCAGAGCATCTCCAAGGTCTTCATGCTGACGCTGGCGCTCGGCAAGGCGGGGGAAACGGTGTGGAACCGGGTAGGGCGCGAGCCTTCGGGCTCCTCCTTCAACTCCATCGTCCAGCTGGAGCATGAGCACGGCATCCCACGCAATCCCTTCGTGAACGCCGGCGCGATCGTGGTCACGGATATCGTGCTTGCTGGCCACCAGCCCCGCGAGGCAATCGGTGAGCTTCTGCGTTTCGTGCGTTACCTCGCGGACGATGACACGATCAGCATCGACGATACGGTGGCGAAATCCGAGCAGGCGACAGGGTTCCGCAATTTCGCGCTCGCCAATTTCATGCGCTCCTTCGGCAATCTGCACCATCCCGTCGAATATACGCTCGGCGTTTATTTCCACCAGTGCGCGCTTTCCATGACCTGTGCTCAGCTTTCCCGCGCTGGCCTCTTTCTCGCCAATCGCGGCCGCAATCCGCTGACGGGGCATACGGTTGTGTCGGACCGCCGGGCGCGGCGTATCAATGCGCTGATGCTGACCTGCGGCCATTATGACGGATCGGGCGATTTCGCCTATCATGTTGGTCTGCCGGGCAAGAGCGGTGTGGGCGGCGGCATCCTGGCGGTGGCGCCCGGCAACGCGTCGATTGCGGTCTGGTCGCCGGGTCTCAACAAGGTCGGCAACTCGGCGCTCGGGTCACAGGCGCTGGAAATGCTGGCGACGAAAACCGGCTGGTCGGTATTCGGGGCTTGATATTGCCGGCGGATGGGGGCATTGCCTGCATTAAGAACGGCAGTCGTGCCGGAGCGAGCTGATGATGAACATTCTCACCAAGATCGATGATTTTGTAGATCAGGCCGGGGCCGACCAGATCGGGGCGGATCAGGACGCGTCCGAAGAAAACGGCAGCTCGCATCCCCTGTTCGACAATGCACCGCGATCGGTGTCGTTCAACAAGCTGCGCAAACGGCTGCTGCGCAATGTGCGCCAGGCCTTTACCGATTTCGGCATGCTGAATGGCCAGAAGCGCTGGCTTGTCGGCCTTTCCGGCGGCAAGGACAGCTATGGGCTGCTGGCGCTGCTGCTCGATTTGAAATGGCGTGGCCTTTTGCCGGTGGAACTGATTGCCTGCAATCTCGATCAGGGTCAGCCAAATTTCCCCAAGCACGTGCTGCCGGAGTATCTGGCGAAGATCGGTGTGCCCCATCGCATCGAATATCGCGACACCTATTCCGTGGTGAAGGAAAAGGTGCCTTCGGGCGGCACCTACTGTTCGCTCTGTTCGCGGCTCCGGCGCGGCAATCTCTACCGCATCGCGCGGGAAGAGGGCTGTGACGCACTGCTGCTCGGCCATCACCGCGAGGATATTCTTGAGACCTTCTTCATGAACTTCTTCCACGGCGGCCGGCTGGCTGGCATGCCGGCGAAGCTTTTGAATGACGAGGGCGACCTGATGGTCATGCGCCCGCTTGCCTATTGCGCCGAGGAGGATATGGCGAAATTCGCGGCGGCGATGGAATTCCCGATCATTCCCTGCGACCTCTGCGGCTCGCAGGACGGGCTTCAGCGCAATGCCATGAAGGAGATGCTGGCCGACATCGAACGGCGTATGCCCGGCCGCAAGGACGTGATGCTGAGGGCGCTTGCCCATGTCAATCCGTCGCATCTGCTCGATCCCAAGCTTTTTGATTTTTCGGCGCTTTCTGTCACCGGGGCGTCACCTGAAGAGCGTAGGGAGGCCAACTCCCCCTTATGAAGAAGTGCCCCGCCCGATGAGCCTTTCCGACAAAGATATCGACTTCCTCGTTTCCACCGTCGCCGCTGCCGGCGCGAATGAAATTCTTCCCCGCTTTCGAAACCTGAGCGCCGGTGCGATCTCCGAGAAGACCTCCGCCGTCGATCTCGTCACCGAGGCCGATGTTCTGGCGGAAAAGGCGATCACCGCTGCTCTCCTGCAGCGATTTCCGAAGGCCCACATCGTCGGCGAAGAGGCCTATGAGGCGGACCAATCCGTCATTCCCGCACTTGCCGATGCGCCGCTTGCCTTCGTGATCGACCCCATCGACGGCACTTTCAATTACGCTTCCGGTTTTCCCGCTTTCGGCACGCTGCTTGCGGTCACCGTCAAGGGCGAGACGGTGGCGGGTATCATCCACGATCCGGTGATGGGCGATACAATCGTCGCTTTGAAAGGCGAGGGCGCGTTTCTCAACCGCAGGAACGGTTCGCAGGCGAAGCTCAGGGTAGCCGATCCCGCGCCATTGTCCGACATGGTCGGCATCTTTTCCTGGGGCCACAGCCATCAGGATCGCCGGCCGGTGATTGCGGCCAATATGGCCAAGATCAAGATGGCGCTGTCGCTCAACTGCTCGGCGCATGAATATTGGCTCGCCTCGGCCGGCAAGCTGCATTTCATCGGCCATGAAAAGCTGATGCCGTGGGATCATCTCGCCGGCGTGCTCATTCATCAGGAGGCGGGCGGTTACACGGCCCGTTTCGACAATACGCCCTATCGGCCGGGGCAAACGGAGGGCGGCATTCTGTCTGCTCCCGATAAGGAAAGCTGGAAGATGCTGCGACGGGAAATCGTCGCCTTATAACATCGCGCTCAAATAGAAGGATATCGCCCATGGCTCTCGAACTCGACATCGCCTCTCTTGCCAATGCGCTTCAGGAGGCGGCGGCAGTAGAAATTCTGCCGCGGTTCCGTAATCTGGGCGAAGGCGATGTGCGGATGAAGACCGAGGCGATAGACCTCGTCACCGAAGCCGACGAGGCCGCCGAACGGCTGATCCGTGCGCGTGTGCAGGACATCATGCCGGATGCACTGTTCATCGGCGAAGAGGCGGTGGCGGCGGATGCCTCGCTGCTGGGCAAGCTTGCCGATGCCGATCTTGCCGTGGTGGTCGATCCTATCGACGGCACCTATAATTTCGCTTCCGGCCTGCCGCTTTTCGGCGTGATGATGAGCGTCATCTCCAAGGGTGAGACCGTTGCCGGCCTTATCTTCGATCCGATGGGCAATGATTGGGCGATTGCCGAAAAGGGTTCCGGCGCGTGGCTTTGCAGCGCCGACGGTTCGCAGACGCAGATGTCGGTCGTGCCGGCCCCGGAATTGTCGCAGATGGTCGGCATCGCCAATACCGGCTATTTCGATGTGGAGACACGGCGCAAGATCCTGACGAACCTCGCCGATGTGCGGCTCTTCACCAGCTATCGCTGCGCGGCGCATGAATACCGCCTGTTCTGCGGCGGCCACATGCATTTCCTGATGTATAACAAGCTGATGCCCTGGGACCATCTGGCCGGCACGCTGCTGTCGCAGGAGGCGGGCGCTTACGCGGCACGCCTCGACGGCTCGCCCTATCTGCCGAGCCATGTGGATGGCGGGCTGCTGCTCGCGCCGGATCAGGAGACGTGGGAACTGCTGCGGGAGAAGATTTTTACGGTTTGAGTCCGGAGTGACATTGGATAAATTGAACCGTCAATCAATAAAAAGGGCGCGGAACAGAATTCCGCGCCCTTTCATTTGTCTATCGCCCCTCAGCGGGTCGGCTTGTTATGCGCCTGAAACAGCACGCCCTTTTCACCGATCAGCACGAAGATGAGGCCGACGATGGAGACGGCGAAGAAGCCCGCCACCATGGGCAGCGCCGTGCCGTCGAAAGACTGGCCGATGGCCGCGCCGATCAGCGAGCCGCCGACGGTCCCCATGAAGCCCATGACGGACGATGCGGTGCCGGCGACGTGGCCGAGCGGTTCCATCGCCAGCGAGTTGAAGTTCGAGCCGATCCAGCCGAACTGGAACATGGCGAGCGCAAAGAACACGATGAAGATGGCAAAGGGCATCGGTTCCGGCCCCAGCACCTGCACCAGCAGCCAGACGAAGGTGATGGCGATGAAGCCGAGCAGCGAGCCGTGCGACAGCTTGCGCATGCCGAACCGGCCGACCAGCCTTGCATTGACGAAGGACGAGAAGGCCATGAACAGCGCCACGCCCGCAAAGGCCGCCGCAAACCATGCGCCGAGCCCGTAAATGCCCTTATAGACCTGTTCGACCGAGTTGATGAAGCCGAACAGCGCCCCGAAGATGAAGGTGCTGGAGAGCGTATAACAGAGCGCGATACGGTTGGTGAGCACGATCTTGAAACCGCCGAGGATGGAGCTTGCGGTCAGGGGGCGGATATCGTCCGGATGCAGGGTTTCCGGCAGGCGAAAATACATCCAGGCCGTCACCACGGCGGCAATGGCCGCCATGAAAGCGAAGATCAGGTGCCAGTCACCGAAAAACAGCACGATCTGGCCGGTGCCGGGCGCAATGACCGGCACGACCATGAAGACCATCATGATCAGCGACATGACTTCCGCCATCTGCCGTCCGCCATAGATATCACGCACGATGGAGACCGTGATGACACGCGTGGCCGCCGAACCGATGCCCTGAATGAAACGCAGCATCAGAAGCCCGGAGAAGGACGGTACGAAGACCACGGCTATGGCTGAAACGATGTAGATGGCGAGCCCGACGAACATCGGCTTGCGGCGTCCGAAACGGTCCGAAATCGGTCCGTACAGAAGCTGGGCGATGCCGAAGCCGAGAAGATAGGCGGAAATCACATATTGGCGGTGGTTTTCGTTTTCGACGCCGAGCGAGGCGCCGATTTCCTGAAGACCGGGCAGCATGATGTCGATGGCAAGCGCGTTCAGCGCCATCAGCATCGCGGCAAGCGCGATGAATTCCGTGCGCCCCATCGAGCCTGCGCGCGAAGCGGTGGATTGTGAAAGATTTGTCACAGGATTGCCCCAAAAAGAACGGCAAAGGCGTTGCATGAAGCAACGCCTGGCATAAATTTCTGACAATCAGGGTGGGCCGGATGAACCGGCCGAAATCAGGCCGCGCCGCGGACGCTGATACCCTGTTCTTGGAAGTGGTTTTGAAGTTCGCCGGACTGGAACATCTCTCTTACGATGTCACAGCCGCCGACGAATTCGCCCTTGACGTAGAGCTGCGGGATGGTCGGCCAGTTGGAGTAGTCCTTGATGCCCTGACGGATATCTGCATCGGCAAGCACGTTGATGCCCTTGTAGTCGACGCCGAGATAATCGAGGATCTGTACCACCTGGCCGGAAAAACCGCACTGCGGAAATTGCGGAGTGCCCTTCATGAAAAGAACGATGTCGTTGCTCTTCACTTCGCTGTCGATCATGTCGTGAATGCCGCTCATAGGCTTATTCCTTTCACATGCGGTTCAAGGCCGCTGCTTTCTGTTAGCCTCTAAATAACATGTCGCGGCGCGATTTCCACCCGGAAAGCGTAAAAAACTGCGGGTGTGGCATCGCTGATTGCAGCTCGAAGCTCGGGCTACCAGCGTGTCGTTCTCTTCGGGTAAGAAAAGTCGAGAACGATTTTTCCTATCCGCTCCCACCGTCTGAAGACTGATTGTATCAATACACCTGTTTCGCCTTCCGAAATATGGAATTCGCGAGCGTTGTCGAACGTTATGGCGCGCATGCCGCCCGGCAGCGAGCAATCGTCCTCACAGTCAATCTCCATTTCGCTATAGAAACTGTTCACTTCAATATCGAGAATTAATTTTGGACTTTTCTGGTCCACCAGGCGGCAGGTGTTGCCAGTTCTGCAGAAGGCTGTGCCGGATATCCGATCAGCACCATCAAGCTCCACGACGAAGCCGATCTTGATCTCTTTGCTGCTCTTAACCTCTGCGGCACCTTGTAACGGCCCCGAAATCGCCAGTAGTAAAACGGCGGGAAGCAGGGGGAGGCGATACATCATCGATATCGTTGTCTGCTGCGGGCGGCGGCGGTGCGCCTTTTGCTCACCTGCTTCTTGGCCGGCTTGGGTTTGATGGCGGCGTTGATCGCGGCTTCCAGAACCGAGCCGACGATGCCGCCGGCAAGCGAGCCGGTGCTTTTCGTCCGACGCGCGCGGCGCGTCTTGCGGATGCCGGTCTTGGTGAGGATTTCAGACAGCGCGCCCTTGACGACGCCGTTGAGTACTTGATCGACGATGCCAGACAAATTTCCCTCACCGATAAATAAATCACATTTCCGTCGCGATTTTTACTATACGTGCATCGCCCGCTGTATCAAGCGATCCTTTCGGGTGTCTCTAGCGCGCATTTGCTTTCTTCCGAAACGCAAAAGCGCGCTATCTCTTTGTTTTTACGCATTGTCCTGGGGTAAAAGCGATTGCGCTTTTACTGGAAATGCTCCGGCCGAAGGTTCATGCATGCCAGCCGTCAAGTCACGACTTGTTCTTTATTTCCCCGGTTTCGATCCGCTCGATGCGGCCGCCCATCATCTGCGTTACCAGCGGGCGGCGGCGCTCTCCGGCAAGACATGGAATGTCGATTATGCCGTGGGACCGCTGGAGAATGCGCCCGGGGGCGAAACATTCACGGTTGAGGCCTCGGCGGGCGAATGGCGGACCCGCTCCGACATTTTCGTTTACGACCATAATGCGGTGATATCGCAATTGCGGGATGCACCCGTCTGGCGGCAGATCTGGCTCGGTTTCAAGGCCGGAGCCGGCATTATAGCCGAGGGCGGCGCGGCGCGTTACTTCCGCCACGCCTGGCGTTTTGGGCTGTTCTTCATCTTTCCGTTCCTGCTGATGCTTGTCGGCGGCGCCCTTGCGGCGGCTATTGCCCTGTCGCCGTGGCTTTTCGCTTTACCTCTCTGGCTCTTGGCGATCAGCTTTCCCGTCGCCGCCCTGTTTTTCGTGAAGGCTTTCCTGCCGTTTGCGGAGCGGTTTCACACCCTGCATCTTTATGCGGACTGGCGGTTCGCGCTCGCGGTCGGCCGCGATGAGCCGATTGCCCGCGACTGGATCGAGGAGAGGGCGGCACTTGTTCTGACGGCGCTGGAGCAGCCCTCGGACGAGGTTCTGGTGGTTTCCCACAGCATGGGTGCCAGCCTTGCGCTTGCCGTGATCGGCCGCGTGCTGGAGCTGAAGCCGAATGCGCTGGATGGCCGGAAACTGTCCTTTGCGACCTTGGGCGGGGCGGCGCTGCAATGTGCGTTCCTGTCGAGCGCCGACCGGCTTCGCCAAAGCGTCGGCACGATTGCTCGTCACCCAGAGGTGACATGGTTCGATATCCAGTGCCTGACCGATCCTATTCATCTCTACCGATGCAATACCGTTGGCCTGACCGGTCACAGGGATGCGCCGCAGCCGAAGATCGTGCCGATCCGTTTCAAGCATTCGCTCTCGCCGGACCGTTATAAGAAGAACAAGCGCAACTTCCTGCGCATGCACCGGCAATATGTTCTGGGGCCGGACCGCAGATCCGGTTACGATTTTACCCTGCTGACGGCGGGGCCTTTGCCTGCCGCCTCTTTCGCCGCTCTGGATTCGCAGACGCCGCCCGTTTTGTAAGCGGCGACGACCCATTCGGCCGGACATTAAAAAAGGCCCGCGTGAGAGTATCACGCGGGCCTTGATTTATTCCGCAGGTTTCACGCTCTGCCGCAGGCGGGACAGAGACGGTCCGTTGCCGGAACCGCTTTCACGGGCGTTATCATTCGGGAGCCGAGGTCTGCAGGGCAAGAGCATGCAGAACGCCGCCCATATTGCCCTTCAGCGCGTCATAGACCATTTGGTGCTGCTGCACGCGGGTCTTGCCCTTGAATGCTTCCGCAACGACTTCCGCCGCGTAATGATCGCCATCACCGGCCAGATCGCGGATCGTGACCTTTGCCCCGGGAATTCCCGCCTTAATCATGTCTTCAATGTCGCCGGGTTTCATGGGCATGGTGCTTCTCCTTAATTCATTCTGCGGCGAGCAAAGTTTCGCCGTCCATGAATTGAGGGAACCACGATTCATAGGCCAAGTGCAATTCTTTAATCTCGACAGCCCGCGCCGTGCCCAGCTTTACGGTGGAACCGCCGGTAACGCCGATGACCGGGCAGGAAACGCCCGCCGCCTTCGCCGCAGTCTGCACCTCGTCGAGATCGGCCTTTTTGACCGTCAGAACGTAACGGCCCTGATCTTCGCCATAGAAGGTGAGGACCGGGTTGTGGCCTTCGACCGCGTCGATGGTCGCGCCGATGCCCGACGAAATCGCCATTTCGGCGACTGCAAGCGCCAGACCGCCCGAGGAGCAATCGTGAACGGCGGTGGCAAGACCGTCGGTAATCAGGCTGCGGACGAAATCGCCGTTGTTCTTTTCAGCGGCCAGATCGACATGCGGCGCCGGGCCATCTGTTCGGCCATGAATGTCACGCATGTAAACCGACTGGGCGATGTGTGTGCCGAGGCCGGCAGGGGCGCCGACGAGCAGCACCACTTCGTCAGCTGCGGCGAAACGGATGCGCGCCATGCGGCCCCAGTCCTTCAGCAGGCCGACACCGCCGATGGTGGGGGTGGGCAGGATCGCCTGACCGTTGGTCTCGTTATAGAGCGAGACGTTGCCGGAAACGATCGGGAACTCCAGCACACGGCAGGCTTCGCCGATGCCCTTGATGGCATGGACCAGCTGGCTCATGATCTCGGGCTTTTCCGGATTGCCGAAATTGAGGTTGTCGGTGGCCGCAAGCGGCAGAGCGCCGGTTGCGGTGATGTTGCGCCAGCATTCTGCCACGGCCTGCTTGCCGCCTTCGAAGGGATCGGCCTCGACATAACGCGGTGTGACGTCGGAGGAGAAGGCGAGTGCCTTCTTGTCATGACCTTCGACACGAACAACGCCGGCATCGCCGCCCGGCAGCTGCAGCGAATTGCCCTGGATCAGCGTGTCATACTGCTCGTAAACCCAGCGGCGCGAGGAATTGTTGGCTGAACCGACGAGCGATACCAGCGCATCGGCGATATCGGCGGCGGGGACGTCGTTTTCCGAAAGCGGCGCAGGCACCTTGGCGGGCGTCCACGGGCGGTCATATTCCGGAGCCTGATCGCCCAGTTCCTTGATCGGCAGGTTGGCGACTTCCTCGCCATTGTGCAGCACGCGGAAACGCAGGTCGTCGGTGGTCTTGCCGACGATGGCGAAGTCCAGACCCCACTTGACGAAGATTGCCTTGGCGACTTCTTCCTTGGAGGGTTCGAGAACCATGAGCATACGCTCCTGGCTTTCCGACAGCATCATTTCGTAAGCCGTCATGCGCTCTTCGCGCACCGGTACGGCGTTCAAGTCAAGCTCGATGCCGAGATCGCCCTTGGCGCCCATTTCAACGGCCGAGCAGGTGAGGCCGGCCGCACCCATGTCCTGAATGGCGATGACCGCACCGGTCTTCATCAGCTCAAGGCAGGCTTCCAACAGGCACTTTTCGGTGAAGGGGTCGCCGACCTGAACGGTCGGGCGCTTTTCCTCAATGGATTCGTCGAATTCGGCGGACGCCATGGTCGCGCCGCCGACGCCGTCGCGGCCGGTCTTTGCACCGAGATAAACGACCGGCAGGCCAACGCCCTTGGCTTCCGAAAGGAAGATCGCGTTGGACTTGGCAAGGCCGGCGGCAAAGGCGTTGACGAGGATGTTGCCGTTATAACGCGGGTCGAATTCCACTTCGCCGCCGACCGTTGGCACACCGAAGGAGTTGCCGTAGCCGCCAACACCGGCAACGACGCCGGCCACGAGGTGGCGGGTCTTCGGGTGGTCGGGCGCGCCGAAACGCAGGGCGTTCATGGCCGCGATCGGGCGGGCGCCCATGGTGAAGACGTCGCGCAGAATGCCGCCAACGCCCGTTGCCGCGCCCTGATAGGGCTCGATATAGGAGGGGTGGTTGTGGCTCTCCATCTTGAAGACGACGCAGTCGCCATCATCGATATCGACCACGCCGGCGTTCTCGCCGGGGCCCTGAATGACGCGCGGACCCTTGGTCGGCAGGGTCTTCAGCCACTTCTTGGAGGACTTGTAGGAGCAGTGCTCGTTCCACATGGCCGAGAAGATGCCAAGCTCGGTAAAGCTCGGCTCCCGTCCGATCAGGTCGAGGATACGCTGGTATTCGTCGGGCTTCAGCCCGTGGGATGCAACGAGTTCCGGGGTGATCTTGATGGAGTTTGAGATAGACATAGGTCTCACGCGGTTCGAGCCGAGGAAAGTTTCCGGTTCTTTAGCGCAAGAGGCTCGATGGTGCGACAGGAAAATGCGCGGTTTTACCCGCAAAACGCTGCTTTCTTGGCTTCTTCAGAACCTGTAACCGACCATAAGGCCTACGCGCGTGAGCCCGTCATTCGGGCCGTCGCACAGATTGGCGTGTGATGCATGCTCGATCTGGGTCGAAATATTCCATTTATTATCGAAACGATAGCCGATCGCCGCATATTCGTGGAAAAGCACCCGGCAGCCGAATTCCGCACCGGTTTCGCCGGCACTGTTTCTCAGCTTGCCATCGTGCCAGAGGCCGCCAAAACCGAAATCGAGAAAGATCTTCGGGTTGAGATCGAAGGTCCAGTTGACACCGCCGTAAATGGTATTCGCCGAGCCCTCAGTGCCGATCTCGCCACCGATATGCAGCCGCGGGCGGGAGAGTTTTTGGCCGAGCGTTACCGCAGATGCACTGGCGAAGGGATCAAAATAGACGGTGAAGGCCGGGAAGATGCCATCCTCACCGCCATTGTCGTGATTGGAAATCGAGGTGGTTGCGCCGAAGCGCAATTCGTCGAAGACGGTGCCTTCCGCAGCAGTGGCGGGCATGATGCCGATAAAGACACATGCCGCGAGAAGGATCGCCAGCGTGAAACACGCCCTCATACCTGTGGAACCGAATGCTGCCATCGAATCATTCCCCACCTCGAATTGCGGAAAGGATGGCAGGTTTGTCGGCGTGGTAAATGATAAGTTACTGAATTAAGCCGGGTGTTGCAGGAAAGACTCTCTGCCCTCTAGGCAACGCTTTCGTAACCGGCGGAGCCGTTGTCGAGAAGGTGGCGCAGGATGTCGAGGGCATGGGTCAACTCTTGCTGGTTCGATGGACCGGAAAGGCTGACGCGCACCCGATGGAAAACCTTGTCGGTGCGGCCGGCCTTGAACTCATCCTCGTCATCGATCAGCACGCCTTCTTTCATCGCCGCGTTTCGGAACGTGCCGGAAAGCCAGGGTTCGGGCAGTCTCAGCCACAGGAAGGCGATATCGGGCAGCGAATTGAAATCCAGTCCGGCGAAGGCCCGCCGGGCAATCGCCTCCCGCTGATTGATCTCGGCGATACAATCCTTGCGAATGTCGTCGGCGTCGCCACTATTGACGAGGCGCGCATTCAGTTCGGCCAGCATGAAGGGCAGGCCGCCCGTCATCATCGAGTGGGAAATACGGATGCGCGAGGAATATTGCGCGGGGCAGGCGACCCAGCCGCCGCGCACGCCGGCGGCGACGGATTTCGACAGGCCGCCGACGACGAAGGTAATGTCGGGCGCAAATTCTGCGATCAGCGGGATCGCATCGCGCGTCATCGCGCCATAAAGATTGTCCTCGACGATCCACACGCCGTAACGACGGGCGACATCGGCAATCGCGCGGCGGCGCTCTTCCGGCAGGGTCGCGCAGGTCGGGTTCTGGCCGGCCGACATCAGGAAGATCATCTTGGGGTGCTGCTGGGCGCAGACGCGTTCGAAATCATCCGGGACAATGCCGTTCTCATCCGCCTCCACCAGCGTCACCCGCCGGCCGGCAAGGGCGGCGCTGCGGCTGATGTGGGAATAGGTGACGGGTTCGAAGACGATGCGGTCGCCCGGCGCGGTCATCGCCGACATCACGCTCATCACCGCCGCATGGGCGCCAAGCGTCGAAACGATGTTTTCCGGCTTCGGCGACCAGCCATTCTGGGAAAGCCAGCGAACGCCCGCCATGCACCAGTTGTCGGGAAAAGAGCGGGCATAATTGGTAATGTCCTGGGGATGCTCTCTGGTTACCGCCTCGATGTGTCTGGCGATCAGCACGCTCTGGCCGACATCCGGCGCAGCGGTGGTGTTCAACCGGAATTCGGCGCTGGTGTCGACGGCATGGCGCGTGCTGCCGAAGGCGGCCGTTGCCGACTCCATGGGCAATGACGGGGCAGGGGTCTTGCGCTCATTGACATAGGTGCCGCGTCCGACCTCACCGCTGACGAGCCCGCGCTCGTGGATGAGCGCATAGGCCCGGCTGATTGTGCCGATTGTCACACCGAGATCGTAAGCAAGATTGCGCTGCGGCGGCAGTTTCGAGCCGGCCTGCAGGGTGCCGTCGGAAATCGCGCCTTCGATACTGTCGGCGAGGCGCAGGTAAATCGGGCCGTCGCCCTCGGTAATGTCGGGAAGCCAATTTGTCATGGTGACAATTTATGCATTGTATCTATCCTCAAGTCAATTGTATTTATTGTCTGCATTGAATGAGGCTAAACGCACGGAGACAATAGGTGCAATATGCGCAAGATGGATCAATACCTTTCGACAGCGGATACACTCTATCCTGATGGCTACGAACGGGAACGCGTGTTCCGCGATGCCGGCGACATGGTCGCACCGGCGCCCTTTCCGGCCAAGATCGCCCGCACGCTTATTGGTCGCCTGATTGCGGGCATATCCTCATGGCAGCGGAAACGTCAGGGGCGCTTCGCCCTGCGGGAGCTTTCGGACGATCTGCTGGACGATATCGGCGTTACGCGGGATGAAGCCTTGAGGGAGGCGGCAAAATCCCGGCTCTTCTCCTGGCCGCCGCGGCCCCTTTGATTTTTTGTCGGAGAGCGGCGCCTTCTTTCCCCGGCGCCAAGCAGCCATTCGGCAACCCGCCACGCCAATCCCAACCGGCGCTGGCGGGTTTTTTTATGCCGACCGCGTTCTCACGGGTGCCGGTGCCTGTCGATCAGCAGCCCTTGCCGCCGTTCGCCCAGCGCTTGACGTCGGCTGCGATGCGGCCGGAAAGGGCTTCGTTCATCACGGGGCCGAAAGCATCGAGCTTTGCCGGGTTGCCTTCTGCCTGAACCACCAGCATGGGGCGCGATTCCGGGCTGTTGCGCGGCACGAGCAGGATGCGCGGACGGCCGGAGAAGGAGTTGAGTTCCGGCGCCAGGCGATAGGCCTTGAACGCCGCGTCGCCCGATTTGAACCAGCAGGCATTCGCGCCAAGCGCGATCCGTTCCATGGTCGGCAGGGCCGCGCGGGAGACGGAGGAGGAAGGCTGCGGTTTCGGCTGGCAAGCCGCGAGTGCGGCGGCAGCGAGGATCAGTCCGGTGGCTTTATAGGCATTGTGTCGAAGAATGCGGGGCATCAGGTCATCCAGAAGAAAAGCCGAAACATAGCCGGAAGCCGGCATCAAAAAAGGCGGGTTTGAAACCCGCCTTTGTCTATCAGGCTGCGATGACGCCAAGCGCCGAAGCGAAGAGGCCGCGGCCGTCATTGCCGCCATGGGCGGCTTCGATCAGGTTTTCCGGGTGTGGCATCATGCCGAGAACGTTGCCCTTGGTGTTGATGACGCCTGCAATGTCGTTCAGCGAACCGTTGGGATTGGTGCCCTCGGCATAACGGAACACCACCTGTCCGTTGCCTTCAACCGACTTCAGCTCATCCGCATCAAGGAAGTAGTTGCCATCGTGATGGGCGACGGGGCAGCGCAGGATCTGGCCCTTGTCGTAAGCGCGGGTGAAATCCGTGTCGTTGTTGGCGACTTCGAGCTTCACTTCGCGGCAGACGAATTTCAGCGAGGCGTTGCGCATCAGCGCGCCCGGCAGCATGCCCGCCTCGACCAAAATCTGGAAGCCGTTGCAGACGCCGAGAACCTTGACGCCCTTTTCGGCCTTTTCACGAATGGCCTGCATGACCGGCATGCGGGCGGCGATGGCGCCGCAACGCAGATAGTCACCATAGGAGAAGCCGCCCGGGATGACGATCAAGTCGACGTCGGGAATATCCGTTTCCGTCTGCCAAATGGTGACGGGCGCGCTTCCGGAGATTTTCGTCAGCGCCGCGATCATGTCGCGGTCGCGGTTGAGGCCGGGAAGTTGGACGACAGCGGATTTCATCGGAGCGGCTCCTGCGGCTTTAGAGGATGGCGATGGCGTAGTTTTCGATGACCGTGTTGGCCAGCAGCTTTTCGCACATTGCCTTCAGGTCGGTCTCGGCCTTGGCCTTGTCGGCGCCTTCCAGCTCCAGGTCGAAGACCTTGCCCTGACGGACATGGCCAACGCCACCGAAACCGAGGCTGCCGAGCGCGCCTTCGATTGCCTTGCCCTGCGGATCGAGAACGCCGTTCTTCAGCGTAACAGTCACCCGTGCCTTGATCACCTGATCTTCTCCTGATTTTACCCTTGCGGTGTCGATATTATTTCACGAGGCCGATATTACTTCACGAGGACAGGGCCGGTGCCGCGGATCGGTTCGTTTTCATTGATGATGCCGAGACGGCGCGCGACTTCGGAATAGGCTTCGAGAAGCCCGCCCATGTCGCGGCGGAACAGGTCCTTGTCCATCTTTTTCTGGGTTTCGATGTCCCACAGGCGGCAGCTATCGGGCGAAATCTCGTCGGCGAGGATGATGCGCATCATGTCGCCTTCGAAAAGGCGGCCGCATTCGATCTTGAAATCGACGAGCTGGATGCCGACACCGAGGAACAGACCGGACAGGAAGTCGTTGACGCGGATGGCGAGCGCCATGATGTCGTCAAGCTCGGCGGGGTTGGCCCAGCCGAAAGCCGTGATGTGCTCTTCGGAGACCATCGGGTCTTCCAGCTCATCCGACTTGTAATAGAATTCGATGATGGAGCGCGGCAGAACCACGCCTTCCTCGATGCCGAGGCGCTTCGACAGCGAGCCGGCAGCGACATTGCGCACGACGACTTCGAGCGGGATCATCTCCACTTCCTTGATCAACTGCTCACGCATGTTGAGGCGGCGAATGAAGTGCGTGGGAATGCCGATCTTGTTCAGATGCGTGAAGACGTATTCGCAGATACGGTTGTTCAGCACGCCCTTGCCGTCAATGACTTCATGCTTCTTCTTGTTGAAGGCGGTCGCATCGTCCTTGAAGAACTGGATAAGCGTGCCTGGCTCCGGACCCTCGTAGAGGATCTTGGCCTTGCCTTCGTAAATACGGCGGCGACGGTTCATAATTGCAGGTCTCTTGGTTGACGCCGATTCTGGTGGCGTTGCGTTTGGTCTTTGAAGCGGTCCCATAAAGGAAAAGAGTGCATTCTACAATGCGGCTCGCATATTTCCCTTCAATTCTTGTGACAGGCCGGGGAAACGGCTGGGCCATGAAATTAGGCTTCCGGGGCCGATCGAAGAGGAGGCGGTCCGCAGGGCCGGCGCCGTCAGGGCTCGACAGCCTTCAGGCGGCTCAAAAACTGCGCGAAGACCATACCGCCTTCCGGCCACGGACCATGGCCGGACTCGGTGTTGATATGGCCGGACATGCCGGCGTCGATCAAAAGCGAGCCCCAGGCGGCGGCAATGTCATCGGCATGTTCATAAGAGCCGAAAGGATCGTTGCGGCTGGCGATGGTGATCGCCGGGAAAGGCAGCGGATCGCGCGGGTAAGGCCCGAACGTCATCAGATGCTTCGGCCGGATATCGGGATTGGCGACATCGGGCGGCGCGACGAGCAGCGCGCCGGATACTTTCCTGCCGATTTCCGGCAGGGCATGGATGACGGTCGGCACACCGAGCGAATGCGCGACGAGGACGATGGGTTTGGTGGAGGCATTGACCTCTTCCACCAGCCGGGCGACCCAGTCTTCCTTCACGGGTTTGGACCATTCGGCCTGCTCGACGCGGCGGGCGGTGGAAAGCTTGCGCTCCCAGCGGCTCTGCCAGTGGTCGGGGCCGGAATTGGTATAACCGGGGACGATCAGGATATCTGCTTCTGAAACTTTCATGCGCCCATATCTGTGTTGCGATGCCGCCGCGATCAAGGTCGCGGCGGCATTAACTTCAAGGTCTCAAACTCAGCTCAAGTCTCAGGCGTTGCCGAAGACGCGGGTGAAGATCGTGTCGACATGCTTGGTGTGGTAGCCGAGGTCGAACTTTTCGCGGATCACCTCTTCGGGAAGTGCGGCGCGCACTTCCTCGTCACCCAGCAGCTCCTCAAGGAAATCGGCGCCCTGTTCCCAGACCTTCATGGCGTTGCGCTGTACCAGACGGTAAGCGTCTTCGCGCGATACGCCGGCCTGCGTCAGCGCCAGGAGAACGCGCTGCGAATGCACGAGGCCGCGGAACTTGTTCATGTTCTTCAGCATGTTGTCCGGATAGATCACCAGCTTTTCGATGACGCCGGCCAGGCGGTTCAGCGCGAAATCCAGCGTGACAGTGGTGTCGGGGCCGATGGCGCGTTCGACCGAGGAGTGGCTGATATCGCGCTCGTGCCACAGAGCCACGTTTTCCATGGCCGGAACGACCGACATGCGCACCAGACGGGCAAGGCCGGTCAGGTTTTCGGTCAGAACCGGGTTGCGCTTGTGCGGCATGGCGGACGAGCCCTTCTGGCCGGGAGAGAAGAACTCTTCCGCTTCCAGAACCTCGGTGCGCTGCATGTGGCGGATTTCGATGGCGACGTTTTCAATCGACGAAGCGATGACGCCGAGGGTTGCGAAGAACATGGCGTGGCGGTCACGCGGGATGACCTGCGTGGAGACCGGCTCGGGAATTAGGCCGAGCTTGGCACAGACATGTTCTTCGACGCGCGGGTCGATATTGGCGAAGGTGCCGACGGCGCCGGAGATCGCACCCGTGGCGATTTCCGCACGGGCATTAACAAGGCGCTCACGGTTGCGGTGCATCTCGGCATAGAAGCGGGCGAAGGTCAGGCCCATGGTGGTCGGCTCGGCATGGATGCCGTGGCTGCGGCCGATGCGCACCGTGTTCTTGTGTTCGAAGGCGCGGGTCTTCAGCGCCGCCAGCACCCGGTCCATGTCGGCGAGCAGCAGATCGGCGGCGCGTACGAGCTGGATGTTGAGCGTGGTGTCGAGCACGTCCGACGAGGTCATGCCCTGATGCACGAAACGGCTGTCGGGGCCGACAAATTCGGCAAGATGGGTGAGGAAGGCGATGACGTCATGCTTGGTGACGGCTTCGATCTCATCGATGCGGGCGACGTCGAAGGTGGCGCTGCCGCCCTTTTCCCAGATGGTCTGGGCAGCGGACTTCGGGATAACGCCGAGTTCGGCAAGTGCGTCACAGGCATATGCCTCGATCTCGAACCAGATGCGGAACTTTGTTTCCGGCGACCAGATGGCGACCATTTCCGGCCGGGAATAACGAGGGATCATGGCAATGACTTTCTTTGTGGAGGAAATTTGCTGCCCGTTTAGCAAAGTGTTCCGGTAATCTCAATCTATCAAGCTACATGCCTCTGTTGCTCGTTGCGCACGTCGGCAGAGGATCGCGCCCGCAGGCAGGAGCGGAACGATGGCAAAGGGAAAATATAAGCCAGGGCCGAGAATGCAGAACTGGTAAATCGCGCCGAGCGATGTGAAGAGCTGCTGGAAAAACCAGATGCGGGAGAATGCCGGCGCGTGCCATTGCGCATAAAAAATACGGTATTCGAAAGCGAAAAACGCCGCCGCAACTGCCAGCGTGAAAAAAGCGATGGCAAGACAGGCCGCCACGAAACGCAGCGGCAGGGCGGCTGAAGCAGGGAGAAGGTGCAGCGCCGCCATGGCCAGCAGCCAGCCGAAGAGGCCGCCCGCGAAGAAAAGCATGATTATGTCGGCGGCATGGTCGGTTTCCAGCCGGTTCCTGACATAGAGGCCGATAGCGGCGGCGGCGCTGGAACAGACGGCCCAGACAAGCGCGCCGAGCAGCGGAAACAGCGCTGCCGAAGCCGTGTCACGGAAACCCCGCCTGTCGCTTTCCATGCCGATCCCCCAACGCCTTGCCGTGCGCCCTTCGGCGGCGGCGGTTATGTCCGCGCGGCTTCCGCTGCGTGGCGCAGTTGCGCGACCGTCTTGCGGTAGTCGGCAACGCCGTCGCCCTTGAAGATGGCCGAGCCGGCCACCAGCGCATTTGCACCGGCGGCAACGATCGCGCCTGCGGTTTCCGCCGTCACGCCGCCATCCACTTCGAGTTCGATGGGCCGGTCGCCGATCATGGCCTTTGCCGCGCGGATCTTGTCCAGCATGGCCGGAATGAACTTCTGCCCGCCAAAACCGGGGTTGACGCTCATGATCAGGACGAGATCGACGTCATCAAGAACGTTTTCGATAACTGAAAGCGGTGTTGCGGGGTTGAGCGTCACGCCGGCCTTTCTGCCGAGCCCGCGGATCGTCTGCAGCGAGCGGTGCAGGTGAGGCCCGGCTTCGGCATGCACGGTGATGCTGTCGCAGCCCGCCTTGGCGAAGGCTTCGAGATAGGGATCGACGGGCGCGATCATCAGATGGCAGTCGAAGAACGCCATGCTGTGCGGCCGCAGCGCCTTGATGACATCCGGCCCGAAGGAGATATTGGGGACGAAATGGCCATCCATCACATCGAGATGAATCCAGTCCGCGCCCGCTTCCGTGACATCGGCGACTTCCTGTCCGAGCTTGGCGAAATCGGCAGCCAGAATGGACGGGGCTATGCGGATGGGCAGGGACATGGGGCAAACTCCTCTCGACGCGTTGCGTAAGCTGCCTTTAACACCAAGTATCGGGGTTTGAAACGGCCGGTCGCGCGGTTGCCGGCGGTTTTCAGCTGCGTTTCCTCGAATTTTCAGCGGCGCGGGTTTCGCCTATTGTCTTTCAGCCTTGTCCGCCGGTTCGAAGCGCTGGCCGTTCCATCGCTGCAGGCGATAGGGATTGTCCGAAAGGTCATGCGACGGGTTGAAACCGAGATCGCCGAGAACGGTTTTGAAAAGGGTGCCGCCCGCCAGTATCTCCGGCGCGGGTTTCGACTGCGCCTGTGTGGCTTCCGCAAGGGCGGCGGTGAGTTCCGCTGCCGCATAGGCCGGCAGGACGTAACCTTCCGGCTCGATGCCGGCGCCGCGCAGTTCGCCGGCAACCGCCTGGGCCGATGGCAGGGTATCATAGGCCGGGCGGGTGACCGCCAGCACATTCGCGGCCAAGGGGACCGGATTATTGGCCGCATTCATGGCATCGCCGCCGATGAGGGTGAGGGGAATGTTCTCCGACCCGGCGTCTCTGGCAATGATGGCGACGTCGTTGCGTTCCGCGCCGACGAAGACATGGGAAATGCCGGTGCGCGCCAGCCGGCGCACCAGCGCCACCTGCTGTTCCTGGTTGGGACGCATCGTATCGGCAAGGGTGGGCTTCAGACCGTTTTCCTCGAGCGACGAGCGGATGCGGTCGACCAGCTCGCGGCTGTAGATCGTGCCGTCATCCACAAGTCCGATGGAATGTCCCTTCCAGTCGCGCAGGATGATCTCCGCGATCCTGTCCGATTCGGCCCTGTCTGACGGGGCGAGGCGAAAGAGCGGCCAACCGTATTTCAGGGCGTCCTCCATCAGGATCGGCGCGCGGCTGGATAGCGTGATGGCGGGAATGGCGGCCGCTTTCAGCGGCGGCAGAACATCCTGAAGCGTTTCGGTGCACAAGAAACCGATTGCGGCGCTGACCTTGGCGGCCACGAGGCCATCGGCTATCGCGCCGCCGCTGCCATCTTCGCAGCTTTCATGGATTTCGACGACATCCAGCCCGAGCTTTGCCGCCGCCGCCTTCGCGCCCTGCCGTACCTGCTGCCCCAGAAGTTCGTAAGGACCGCTCTGGGGCGCAACAATGCCAATCGATGCCGCGCTTGCTGAGCCCGCAAGGGCAAAACCGGCGATGATCGTTAGCAGGCGAAGTGAAAGCATGACGTGATAGAAATCCTGTTGTCCCGGCTTGATGTTTATCGGCAACAACCGGTTTTCCAAAGGAAAAATACGCGCGCTTCACGGACATTCCCGCAAAACCATCATATTGCCCCGTGTGTCTGCATTGTTTGTGAGGATCAGCTCGCCGATCTTTTGCTGGTTTCCGGGCTTGTGCGCCTGGAGAGCAACTCCTCTCCAAGGCTTTGCTCCACCCACGGCAACTGGGACATAAGATCGTTCCAATCGAAGGATGAGCCGGCGCGGCGGGTCAAATTATTATGCCATCTAGTCAACTCCGCGAAGCGCTGATCGTCGGTTATCCTCACCTCATGGTCGCGGTAAACTTTGTTTATCAATCTTCCGAGCGGATTGATCAGATCCACTAAAAGCTGATGTGAGCTATAGTCTGCGCTCGCCGATTGTCCACCTTCGAACATATCTCCATGTCCCGTCACCAGCCATGATATGTTCACGCCAAATTCCCTGTGGTACGCGGAAAGCAGTTCGGCATCGGGCACGCGTTCGCCCCGCTCATAATGCGCCAGCCCGCTTTTGCTGATTGCCAGTCGGTTGGCGAAGACATCCCGGTCATCGATATCGAACGCCGCCCTCACAGCACGGAGGCGTTTTCCTAGGGCTGTCTTGGGCTCGACTTCTTTCCTGGCCAAATTCCTTCAAATTAAATCACAAATGGAGTTTACAAAAATCCAAATGTAATTTAATCCTCTCTGTGTTCGCATGTCATTCATTGGGAGCGCGTCTGCCAGGACGCACTTGTTTTAATAGGTTATTTAGCACTGTGTTAAAGGCATCAGCAAGATAGAGCGCACGCTTCGTTCCATTGCATAGAATCAAATATCTCGCCGTTGAATGCTTGATGATCGTTCGCGGTCTTCAAGACGATTCGATTGTGAAGCGTTGACGACAATTTCTGGAGACACAGATCTCTAAAAAGGCGGCCGCGATGCGCGTTGAAAGGTCAGGGTTGCTACGCAAAGTATTCGGTTCGGCGACTAAGGGCCTTGCAATGCTCGTTTTGTGCCCATTTATTTTGTTGTTCGCGATTGTCGTGATGGCGATGGTCGTGATTTCCCCCGCGATAAAGCCAAGAGAAGAAAGACATCACTGATCGGAATTTCTTCCACGCCAAATGTATTTGGCAGCCAACGGCGTACCATCATGGAAAGAAAATGGAGAATATTGCCAAAAATATCATACTTTATTTTAGGTGCAGGTTTTTATTATTGGTTTTAATCGTCTCCATTTTAATGTGGGGGCTTATCATTCTTGGCATCCGACTGATTATATCGAAGCTGTAACTGCATGAATTCAGGGATTTAACATCGCAATGGGATGTTGCCTCCGTGCAGCCTCGAGTCTGCGTCGGAAAAAACGCCACATGCGTCAATTTTAAGTTGTTTTTACCGCCGGAGGCTGAAGATGATCGTTGTCGTTGATTTCCCACAGAATCTTAATCATCTACCTGTTTCCAAGGCGGGAAGACGTCAGCGAGGATGAACGACGGTATTGCTTTATAAAACTATTATATTTGTGGAGTAGAGATGCAATTTGGGAAACGTGAGCTATTAATTCTGCCTTCTAGAGTGCAGCCCACAAAAATGCACATTTTATTCCCATTTTCCTAACTTGCTGATATATATTCAAAATATGTAAAGCTTCATGGCGCGCGCAAGTTTTTCCTCGCGGTTTTTTCGCATTTGCGAGAAGATTTGCTTGACGGAAAGTAAATGATTAGCTTAGATGTAACTGTTTCAGGGGACGACTGAAATTGGCTGTAACAGGCCTCGGAAAGTGTTCCGAATATAAGCACTGCCAGACTATATTGCCTTTCATATTCTATTTTTTTCATTACGTATAAACCGCTTCGGGAAACTGGGGCGGTTTTTTACGTGGAGCTAATTTAAGCAATTTAAAATTGAATTAGGAAACTCCTGCGCAAAGACGTTCTTTCATTTTCGAATTTATGGAAAAGATATCGCGCGGAGGGAGCGAAGCCGGCTCCGAAGTACACATCAACATAACTGCTTGATATGCCGGGTGACGGACATTTTCGCCTGCGAGCGAGTTCGGTCGGCCGTCTGTGCGGCTTTATTTCAGGGCGGCCAGGGCGTCCCTGGCAAAGGCGGAGATGGGTTCGGGAAGCTTATCCGGATCGAACCAGCCGATGGCGGAAAGCTTGTCGGGTTCGGTCAGTGCCGGCTCACCCTGCGCATCGTGGGTGACGAAGATCAGCGAAACCCAGTGGTGGCGATCTTCCGGATCGATGAATTCGCTATGGCAGAGGAATTCGACGTTGCCGATCTTGAGCCCGGTTTCTTCTTCGGCCTCGCGGCGTGCCGCGGCGAGGGAAGTTTCAAGGTGATCGACCTTGCCGCCCGGAATGCTCCAGTATCCGGCTTCCGGCGCCTTCAAGCGGCGGCATAAAAGCACGCGGCCGTCACGCATGATGGCGAGGCCGACGCCGACACCCGGAAAATCGAGACCTGGCCTGGCGGTCGGCTTCATGCTGTCCATTCCCGCGGTCAGGCCTTGGCGTTGGCCACGATCAGCATGAAAGCGGGGATGTCGTCGCCGAAACCAACCGGTGTCGGGCCATCGTCATGGTCGCGATAATGGCGGCGGCGGTCGCGGTTGTCGTCATTGGCGTGCAGCGGATTGCGGCTGTTGCGGTCGGAATTGCGCGGGGTCTTTTCCTGCTTGCGTTCTGCTTTCACCTTGTCGTCTCCATGAGCCGCGATGTCCGTGTCCGCAGCGGATTGTGCACCCTGATTGATGTTTTCGACCGGCGCTGCGTCGCGACGGTTGCGGTCGCGGCCCCTGCCGCCCCGTTCCTTGCCCCGGCGGCCGGAATTGCTTTCAAAGCTTTCCATGGGCGCGGGAAGGGTGGAGAGGTCACCGTTCTGCCACTCGATCTTTTCGCCGATCAGCTTTTCGATCGCGTCGAGATACTTCGTGTCGCTCCTGGTGACGATGGTGAAGGCCTTGCCCGAGCGGCCGGCACGACCGGTACGGCCGATGCGGTGGACATAGTCTTCCGAATGAATGGGAATATCGAAGTTGAAGACGTGGCTGACATCGGGGATGTCCAGGCCGCGTGCGGCAACGTCGGAGGCGACGAGCAGCTTCAGATTGCCGTCCTTGAAGTTCTGCAGCATCGTGGTGCGCGAACGCTGGTCCATGTCGCCATGCAGCGCGCCGACGGAAAAACCGTGACGGTCGAGCGAACGGAAGAGGTCGGCCACATCCTTCTTGCGGTTGCAGAAGATGATGGCGTTCTTCAGTTCGGCTTCTTCGGCGCGGACGAGATCGCGCAGCACGGCGCGCTTTTCATAGTCCTTGTTGTGCGCGGCAACGATGCGCTGGGCAACGGTCTTTGCCGTGGAGGAGGGCTTGGCGACCTCGACACGGACGGGGTTCTGCAGGAACCGGTCGGCCAGTTTCTGGATTTCCGGCGGCATGGTGGCCGAGAAGAACAGCGTCTGCCGGGTAAACGGGATCATCTTGGCGATGCGCTCGATATCGGGAATGAAGCCCATATCCAGCATACGGTCGGCTTCGTCGATGACGAGGATTTCCACGCCGGTCATCAAAAGCTTGCCGCGCTCGCAATGGTCGAGAAGGCGGCCGGGGGTGCAGATCAGCACATCGGCGCCGCGCTCAAGCTTGCGGTCCTGGTCTTCGAAGGAAACGCCGCCAATGAGGAGCGCGACGTTCAGCTTGTGATTCTTGCCGTATTTCTCGAAGTTCTCCGCCACCTGCGCTGCCAGCTCACGGGTCGGCTCAAGGATCAGCGTGCGCGGCATTCTGGCGCGGGCGCGGCCCTTCTCGAGCAGGGTGAGCATCGGCAGAACGAAGGACGCGGTTTTGCCCGTGCCGGTCTGTGCGATACCGCAGATATCACGCTTTTCCAGCGCCGGCGGAATGGCGCCAGCCTGAATGGGTGTCGGCGTCGTGTAGCCGGCATCTGCAATAGCGGAAAGAACTTTTTGGCTCAGGCCAAGATCAGAGAATGTTGTCAAAGGAAGAACTTTTTCCGTTCTGGTTCGGTAAGAACACCTGCGTGCCGCGACGGCACTTGCAAAGACTTGGCGCGGGGATATGCCCAAATTGCCGGAAAGTCAAGGAAACAACGGGAAAAGCGCGCGAAACAGCGGGGTTCGGGCGGGGCATCTTGGCCTTTGGTGCAGATTTCAGCGATTTATCGTAAAAAGCGCAAAAAAAGCATTAAAATCGGGCTGCTATTTTAAATAGGTTTTGAGTTCCGTTCCGGCGATCAGGAACCGCATCGGATCGACTGGCGTATCGTTGCGGCGCACCTCGTAATGCACATGCGGACCGGTGGAGCGGCCGGTACTGCCGGCGCGGCCGATGACGTCGCCGGCCTCGACCCTGTCGCCGGCTTTCACCAGAATCGCGGAGAGATGGCCGAATCGCGTCGAGACGCCCTGGCCGTGATCGATTTCTACCATATTGCCGTAGCCGCCGGAATTTTCCGCGACCGTCACCTTGCCCGCGCCGGTGGATTTGACGTCAGCACCGGTTTCAGCACGAAAATCGATGCCGGTATGCAGGGCCGGGCGGCCGAGAAACGGATCCATCCGGTTGCCGAATCGGCTGGTGATCGCCCGGCCAGGGGCCGGGTTGCCGAAGGGCAGGGTGGTCGCGGTTTCCTTGACGATGTCGAGCCGGTTCAACGCATTGTCGAGATTGGTGAGCGACAGGTTGAAAGGATCGGTGTCACCGCGCTCGGGGTCGGCATAGGGGCCGCCTATGTCATCGTTGCCGTTCTCTTCGATTTTCAGGCCTGCCTGCCGGATGATGTCCTGCATCGCATTCGCCTTGTCCTCGGCGTCGCTGGTCAGTCTGGCGATGCGCGATATCTGCTGGCGTTCGATATCCTTCAGCGACAGTGTCACCTTGGAAAACACCCGGTCGGCCCGGTCGGACGGCGTTTCGCCGGCTTCGGGTATATAGGCGGCGCGTCTGTCCGATGTGGCCGGCTTTTCCACCTGCGGCTTGCGTGGCGTCATCAGCTTTTCGATGGCTGAAAGGCCGCCGGAGAGGTCAGCGCGTTTTTCCGGCGCCATGGCGTTCGAAAGAGAAGAGGGTGCGGCCGGGGAGGCGGCGATGCCGGAATTTTCGGCGCGCTCCAGCAATTCGCTCATGCGGCCGTGCCGCGAGGTCAGCGCCGCCTGCTGTTCCAGCAGCTTTTCCACTTTCTTTTCAACGACCTGTTGATCGAGCAATTGCCGGGAGGTGACACGGTCCACCTGAGCTCTCAGCGCTGCAATGCGGTCTTCATAGTCGTTCTGCATGCGGGTCTGGCGGGCCATGGTCGCGCCGATCAGGTCGTCACGCAAAATGAGATAGCCTGTGGCTCCGAGATAACCGAGCGAGAAAAGGCCGATCGTGCAGCCGGCAAGCGCCGCCATCCACGGACGGATGGTCATGTGCCGCACCCTGTCGCCGCGCGCGAGAATGAGCACGTGAGGCTCACGCTTTTTGCCGAATACCCGGTTTTCCGCCGTATCAGTCACAATCTCTCTCCGGACTGGCCGATTTCTTAAGGGAAATCATAATTCGTTAAGGTTAACGAAGTTTTGCCGGAGAGGCTTTTTGGCGGTGTCGGCTATTGGCTGACGGATGTGAGCGAGCGGTAAAAGGAAGGCGTCAGGCCGGCCTCGGCGCGGGCGATGTCGTTGAAGGGCGGTTTCAAAGGGCCGCGGAAATTCGCGCGCACCAGCTGCCTGAAGGTTGCGGCCGGGTCCTTCTTTTCACGGGCGCACAGGAACCGGAACCATTTCGCGCCGATGGCGACATGGCCCTTTTCGTCATTATAGATGACATCGAGAACGGCGGCGCTTTCGAGATCGCCCGTCTCACGCATCTTCGCCTGCAGGGAAGGGGTGACGTCCAGTCCGCGCGCTTCCAGGATGAGCGGGACGACGGCGAGCCGTGCGGTGAGATCGTTGCGGGTGGAATGCGCGGCCTGCCAGAGCCCGTCATGGGCCGGCAGATCGCCATAGTCGGCGCCGAGGCTTCTCAGCCTGTCCCGCACCAGCCGGAAATGTTTCGCCTCCTCGAAGGCGACCTGCATCCAGCCGTCGAAAAAGGAATGCGGCACGGGCTCGCTGGCATAACGGGCGACGATATCGAGCGCGAGATCGACGGCGTTGAGTTCGATATGGGCTATGGCGTGCAGCAGCGCGATGCGGCCCCTGACGCTGTGTAGGGAGCGGCGTTCCACGGCGGTTGGCGGCACGAGTTCCGGCTTCTCGGGCCTGCCCGGCCGCTCGGGCAGCGGCGGGTCGAGAGGCGAGCGCAGCGACAGACGGCGCTCGAACCAGCGTGTCGCCGTTTCCTGCGCGAGTGCGGTCTTTCTGTCGAGATCGGCGCTCACGATGGCATCCGTCGCGCCGCCTCGCAGCGAGATGATTTTGAACGGGGGCGTCACGACGGGTTGGTCCCTCAGAGCTTCTTCACGGCCTCGAGAACGGCCTGGGCATGGCCCGCGACCTTAACCTTGTTCCAGATTTCCGCGATTTTTCCATCCGGGGCAACGAGGACGGTCGTGCGTTCGACACCCATGTATTTTTTGCCATACATGCTTTTTTCCTTCCAGACGCCATAGGCTTCCAGAACCTTCCTCTCCTCGTCGGAAGCGAGCATGACGGAAAGCGAATGTTTTGCCGCAAACTTGTCGTGGCTTTTAACGCTGTCGGGCGAAATGCCGATGACGACGGCGTTGGCTGCCTCGAATTCGCCGCCCAGCGCGCTGAAGTCGATGGCTTCTGCGGTGCAGCCGGAAGTATCGTCCTTCGGATAGAAATAGAGGATGACGGCCTTGCCTTGCAGTTTGGACAATGTCACCGTCCCTTCACCGTTGCGGGGCAAAGTAAAATCGGGAGCCGGGCCGCCAATCGTCAAGTCTGTCATAATCTACCTTTCTTTCGCCGGGATGTTGAGGAAAAGTCGCCACATTCGATATATAGCGAAACCGCGCGTCGTCCAGATCACTATTTAGATTTCAGGTCGAACGATCTTAAATCTCAATCGTTATCCGGGCTAAAGAATTAAAGCGGGATTCCGGACGAAAACCGCTTACACTTTTCGCCATCCCGCTTCGGTGTTGCGGCGAAACAAAGCTATTCAAGGGCAAACACGGGCGTATGGCTGAAGTCAGGGGTGAAAAGGTCAAGTTCGGCAGACGCGATATCATTGCGCTGCACGATCTTCCTTCGGCGCAGGCCGAAGATCCCATCATCGTGCATTGCCCGGCGCCGCGCTCCATGGTGCGCGCCTTCATCAAGATTTTCGCAGCGCTTTTCGTGCTGGCCTTCCTGTCCATCGGCGGCATCATTCTTTCCGTCGAGACAGGATCGATCGACGCGACGCTTTCCAGCCAGGCGCAGCAGGCGCTGGAAAGGGCGCTCGGCCCCCATTACAGCGCGCGGATCGGTTCTTCGGCGATCAGGTTTTCCACCGGGCTGCGCCTTGCGCTGGTGGCGGAGGACGTGGATATCATCGAGAAGGAATCCGGCCAGCATATGAGCCGGGCGCGGGCAATCGGCATGGCGCTCGATCCGCTTGCGCTTCTGACCGGCCGTGTCTCGGTGGAGAGCCTCGAGGCCGACGGGATGGAGCTCGATACGGCGCTTTTGCCCAAGGGTAACGGGTTCGATCTCGCCAGCGTCAAGCTCGACGCCGTGCCGCAGCAATTGCAGGAGGCCTTCGGGCAGCTCGACAAGCTCGCTCAGGCTTTTCTGAGCAGCGGAACCGAGGAAATCGATATTTCCAGCGTTTCGATTCACCTGCCACCCGGAGAGTTGGGCAAGCCGCGCACCGTCGAAGTGCGTGAACTGTCGCTGACGCCCGATCAGCAGGGCGGATATTCGCTCGATGGAGAAACGCTATTCAACGGTGAAATTGCCAGCGTGTCGCTGCAGACTTCGGGATCTGGTGGCCGAATAGACGGTTTTGAAGCCCGCATCGACGGTTTCGATATCGGCCCGTTTCTTGAGAAATACGATCCCGACGGAAATCTCCATGAAGGCCTGAACGTCAAGACGGGTATCAATATTGTCGCTCGGCGCGCCATGGAAGGGCAGGAGCCACAGCTGGAGATCGCGCTCGGCCTCGGCAATGGAACGCTGATGATCGGCGGTGAGTCCCAGACCTTTACGGCTGGCAACGTCCATGCGCGTTATGACTTTGCCAAAAGCACCCTTGTCATCGACAATTCGCGGCTGGAGCTTGGGCGGACAATTCTTCCGGTCGCCGGTGAAATCAGCGATACGGAAGAAGGTTTCGGCCTTTCGCTGCGGATCGACAACGCCGTTGCTTCGTCCGAAGCTTCGGGCGAGGCCCCGGTTCCTTTCAGCCTGAAGGCGGACGGGCATTTTACGGCGGCGACGAAGCAGCTCGACGTTCCCTCGCTTTATGTGACAGGCCCGCTCGGAGACATGGCGGGATCGCTGAAAATCCGGTTCGGCCAGGGGTCGCCGGAAATCAGCTTCGGCGGGCAGATTCCGAAGATGGAGGCCACGGCGGTCAAGCAGCTCTGGCCGTTCTGGATGGCGCACAAGCCGCGCGACTGGGTGGTCTCCAATCTCTACGGCGGCACCGTCACCAATGGTTCAATCGCTATCTTCATACCGCAAGGGCGGATGTGCGGCCCCGGTTGCCCGCTGGTGCTCGGCGAAAGCGAAATGCAGATCCGTTTCGATATAGACGATACGCGTCTCAATACCACCGGCGACATTCCACCGTTGCGCGATGTCGACGCGCATTTCGATCTCGTGGGCGGCAAGATGGCCGTCGATATCAAGCGGGGAACATCCTATTTCCCGTCGAACCGGTCGCTTGCGCTGGAAAACAGCCGTTTTCTCATTTCCGCTGTTTACGACAAGCCGCTGCTCGGAAATCTCGAACTGAACGTTTCGGGCTCGGCCGATGCCGTGGCCGAGCTTGCGGCGCTCAAACCCATCAATGCGCTCAAGAATACGCAGTTCAAGCCGGAGGATTTCACCGGCGATGTCAAAGCCCATGCTAACCTGACCGTTGGCCTGCTTTCCAGCCATAACCCGCCTCCGCCGGTGTGGACGGCCGATCTCGATCTGAAGAACCTGTCGCTGACCAAGCCCTTTGCGGGCCACAAGGTGACTGCGCTCGACGGTTTCATGACGCTGGACGACCGACAGCTCAAACTGGAGGGCAGAGGCCGCGTGGACGACGTGCCGATGGACATCGTGATGACGGAGCCGGTGAGTAAGAACAGCGATATCGCGCCGACGCTGTCGCTGAAGGCAAGCTTGAACGAAACGCAGGTTGCCAAGCTCGCTCCGGAACTTTCCACGGTCCTCGGCGGCACGACGGCGATTGAAATCGACGGCGCCGACCCGAAACGCCAGGATATCCGGCTCGATCTGACCAAGGCGTCGATCATTCTGCCGGGGCTCGGCTGGAGCAAGGGCATCGGCATTCCCGCCAGCGCCGCCTTCACCATGGAAATGGGAGACGGGCGCACGACGATCAGCGACTTCTCGCTCGACGGCGACGGCTTCGGCGCTGCCGGCGATATCGCCTTCAGCAAGAACGGGCTGATTTCCGCCGATCTCAGCCGCGTGCAGCTTTCGCCCTCCGATAATTACGCCGTTTCGGTCGCCGCTTCGAAGAACGGCTATATCATCAATGCATCGGGGAAATCCGCCGATGTCAGGCCTTTCCTCTCGAAGCTTCGCAGCTCTTCCGGCAGCGGCGACGGGACGTCGCGTTCGCAGCCATCCCTTGCCATCAAGACGCAATTCGACAAGGTCTACGGGTTCAACGATGAAATCCTTGCCAATGTCAGTTCCGATGTCAGCGTGCGGGATGGCAAGGTTCGCTCCGTCGATTTCCGTGGCGTCACCGGCAACGGCCAGGCGGTGGTGGCGCAGACTGTCAATCGCGGGGCGACGGGAACCGTGACGCTGACCAGCAGCGATGCGGGTTCGCTTGCCCGTTTCGCCAATATCTACAGCCGCATTCGTGGCGGCCTTCTCAACCTTGCGCTGACGACCTCCAATGGCAGCGACTGGAGCGGATCGCTCGACCTGCGCAATTTTGCCGTCGTCAACGAAGCCAAGCTGCAGGACATTGTCGCCACGCCGACGGGCGAGGACGGCAGGAGCCTCAACAATGCGGTGCGCCGCAATATCGATGTCAGCTCGGAAAAATTCCAGCGCGGTTTTGCCCGGGTCGTTTACGTCAACGGTTCGGTGGCGGTGGAAAACGGCGTCGTGCGCGGCGAGCAGATTGGTGCGACTTTCCAGGGGCTTTTGAAGGACCAGAGCGGCCGTATGGACATGACCGGCACCTTCATGCCCGCCTATGGCCTGAACCGGCTGTTCGGCGAGCTGCCCTTCATCGGCATCTTCCTCGGCAATGGCCGCGACCGGGGCTTGCTCGGCATCACTTTCAAGCTCTCCGGCCAGACGGACCAGCCGAAGCTGACGATCAATCCGCTTTCGCTGATCGCGCCGGGCGTCTTCCGGCAGATTTTCGAGTTCCAATAAAAAAAGGGCCGCTTTCGCGGCCCTTGGTAACAGGTCTGGCGCGGGTGTCACGCCGGGCGAACCAGAACGTGCTTCTTCTTGCCGACCGACAGCTTGATGACGCCGTCGCCGGTGATTTCACCGGAACCGACCGTCTGGCGCTCATCCGAAACGCCAATGTCGTTGATCTTTACCGCACCGCCCTGAACGTGGCGGCGGGCCTCGCCGTTCGAGCCGGCGAGGCCGGCGCGGACGATGAGCGACAGGACGCCGAGGCCGGCTTCGAGTTCGGATGCCGGAACCTCGATGGAGGGCAGGTTTTCGGCGAGCGCACCTTCTTCGAAGGTCTTGCGCGCCGTCTCGGCCGCTTCTTCCGCCGCCGCGCGGCCATGCAGGATGGCCGTCACTTCGGTCGCGAGGATTTTCTTCGCCTCGTTGATCTCCGATCCGCCAAGGGCGGCGAGACGGGCGATCTCATCCATCGGCAGCGTGGTGAAGAGTTTCGCAAAGCGAACCACGTCCGCATCTTCCGTGTTGCGCCAGTATTGCCAGAAATCATAGACCGGCAGCAGGTCCTTGTTCAGCCACACCGCGCCGGAAGCCGACTTGCCCATCTTCGCACCGGAGGAGGTGGTCAGAAGCGGCGAGGTCAGGGCGTAGAGCTGCGGTGTCCCCATGCGGTGACCGAGATCGATGCCGTTGATGATGTTGCCCCACTGGTCGGAACCGCCCATCTGCAGGCGGCAGCCGGTGCGCTGGTTCAGCTCCACGAAATCGTAGGCCTGCAGGATCATGTAGTTGAATTCGAGGAAGGACAGTGACTGTTCGCGGTCGAGGCGCGTCTTCACGCTGTCGAAGGACAGCATGCGGTTGACCGAGAAGTGGCGGCCGACATCGCGCAGGAATTCGAGGTAGTTGAGGCCGCGCAGCCAGTCGGCATTGTTGATCATCAGTGCCGGGTTCTCGGCGCGATCGTAATCGAGGTAGTTGGCGAAGACATGCTTGAGCGAGGTGATGTTGTCTTCGATCATGTCGATGGTCATCAGCTTGCGGGCCTCTTCCTTGAAGGAGGGATCGCCGACCATGCCGGTGCCGCCGCCCATCAGCGAGATCGGCTGGTGGCCGGTCTTCTGCATCCAGTGCAGCATCATGATCTGGGTGAGGTGGCCGACATGCAAACTCGAAGCCGTCGGGTCATAGCCGATATAGGCGGTCACGGTTTCCTTGGCGAACAGTTCGTCGAGACCTGCCTCATCGGAGATCTGGTGAATGAAGCCGCGCTCATCGAGCGTGCGGAGGAAATCGGACTTGAACCTGGACATAACCTTTTACTTTCTGGTTTGATCTTTGCGGCCATCGAAAACCAATGACCGTCGCGGCTTTATCATTGTTTTTTGAAATGTGCACCCGTTTCGGCCATGAATGTCGGGATTCAAGCAAGCATGATTCGAGATTGCAGGGGAGCGGCAGGTGGGCGAGGTCAAAACGGCAATCGGGCTGATGAGCGGCACATCGATGGACGGCATCGATATTGCCCTTTTGCGCACGGATGGCGAAAGCGTGGTTCGGCATGGGCCGAGTGGGTATTTCCCCTATGATCCGGGCCTGCGCGCCATCTGGCAGAAGGCATTGGTCACCGCCAAAGCCATTCGTGAACGACGCGAACGTCCCGGCGATCTGGGTGAGGCCGAGCGCAAGCTGACGCTTGCCCATGCGGCGGCGGTGAAATCCTTCCTCCATCGTCACCGGCTCCAGCCCGGCGATATCGATGTGATCGGCTTTCACGGTCAGACGGTGCTGCACCGCCCGGACGAGGCGCTGACCGTGCAGATCGGCGACGGCGCGCTTCTGGCATCCGAAACCGGCATCGATGTGGTTTACGACATGCGGGCAAACGACATGGTCCATGGCGGGCAGGGCGCGCCGCTGATCCCGGCCTATCACATGGCGCTTTCCGCTAATCTGCCCGATGGGTTCGAAACGCCGGCCGTCTTCGTCAATATCGGCGGCATCTCCAATCTCACCTATATCGGTGAGGCGGGGCGGCTTGCCGCTTTCGACAGCGGCCCCGGCAATATGCTGATCGACCAGTGGATCGAGGCGCATACGGGCAAGGCCTTCGACAAGGGCGGCAAGACGGCGGCGGGTGGCAGCGTCGTCGCGTCGCTGGTGGTGCGTTATATGGAGAGCCCGTTTTTTTCAGCCAATATCCGTCGGTCGCTGGACCGCAGCGATTTCGTGCCGCCGAAAAAGGGGGAGGTCTCACTGGCGGATGGGGCGCGGACGCTGGCGCATCTGACGGGGGCTGCCATTCTGAAGTCGGCAAGTTATCTGCCGGAGGCGGCGAGGACCTACGTGGTCTGTGGTGGTGGGCGGTTGAACCCGGTGATCATGGAGGAGTTTGGTAACCTTGCCGCCAAGGTCGGCGCACGTGTGATTGCGGCGGAAGAGGCGGGGTTCGATGGCGGCGCGATGGAGGCGGAGGCCTGGGCCTATCTGGCGGTTCGGTCGGTCAAGGGTTTGCCGCTGACCTATCCCGGTACGACAGGGGTGAAGGAGCCGGTGACGGGTGGGGTATTGGTGCGGGGGTAGTTGAGAACGGCGGGCTTGGCTTACCCCCCTCTGCCCTGCCGGGCATCTCCCCCTCAAGGGGGGAGATCGAATCGTGGCGACCTTCTGGTCATTTTCGACGTAGAAACTTGGGCGAGGAGCAGGCGTCTAGCTGATCTCCCCCCCTTGAGGGGGAGATGCCCGGCAGGGCAGAGGGGGGTAAGCCACACCCACCATCGATCATTGTCTTTAGATCAAAACCTACCCTGCCAATGCTCGGCCAATCACCGAATGCGCTTGGCCGCCGGTTCCGGCACCAGTTCGCCATTGAGGCGGCGGTCGAGATAGTCCTCGCATTCGCCCATCAGGTCGTCCACCTTGCCGTTGAAGAAGTGGTTGGCGCCGGGAACGGTGCGGTGGGTGATGAGGATGCCCTTCTGGGTCTTCAGCTTCTCCACCAGACCGTTCACATCCTTCTCAGGCGCGACCTTGTCGCTATCGCCGTTGATGATGAGGCCCGACGACGGGCATGGGGCGAGGAAGGAGAAGTCGTAGGTGTTGGGCTGCGGCGCAATCGACATGAAACCTTCGATTTCCGGGCGGCGCATCAGGAGCTGCATGCCGATCCAGGCGCCGAAGGAGTAACCCGCGACCCAGCAGCTTTTCGAATCGGGATGCAGGCTCTGCACCCAGTCGAGCGCGGAAGCGGCATCGGAAAGCTCGCCGGCGCCATGGTCGAATTCGCCCTGGCTGCGGCCGATGGAGCGGAAATTGAACCGGAGCGTCGTGAAGCCGCGCTTCTGGAAAAGATAGAAGAGCTGATAGACGATCTGGTTGTTCATCGTGCCGCCGAACTGCGGGTGCGGATGAAGGATGATCGCGATCGGCGCGCTCTTTTCCTTGGAGGGTTGATAACGGCCTTCGAGGCGACCCGCAGGGCCGTTAAAGATGACTTCGGGCATTGGTACTCCGGTCGTGTTTTTTCATTCTCCAACCGCATTCTTCCGATGAGAAGACTTGACGAACTGTGTCATCTTTTCTAGAACGCAGTTTAGAATAATTCGAAACTTTGCGTGTGCTAAAGCACTCGGGTGGTGTCATAAGGCAAGCGCAACTGTAATTTCAAGAAAAATGCGTTTTGGCGCATTGAAGATTGGATGAAGCCTCATCGTCATGACGGTTTTGACGCGGACATATATGGACTGGAACGCGACGGCGCCGCTTTTGCCCGCCGTGCGCGATGTTCTCGTCTCCGCGCTCGATCTTGCCGGCAATCCGTCTTCCGTGCACCGGGAAGGGCGTGCCGCCCGCGCCGCCGTTGAGGGCGCCCGCCGCGAGGTTGCGGCACTTGTTGGCGCTGAGGCTGCCCATGTCACCTTTACCAGCGGCGCGACGGAAGCCGCCAATCTGGTGCTGACACCGGATTTCAGGATGGGGCGCGCTCCAGTGCGCTATGGCCATCTTTATGTTTCAGCCATCGAGCATCCTGCCTTTCGCGAAGGCGGCCGGTTCGGCAAGGCTGACGTTACGGAAATTCCCGTTACGTCAGCGGGCGTCATCGATCTTGCGGCACTTCAGACGCTGCTGTCTTCGCACGACGCTTCCGCCGGCCTGCCGATGGTTGCCTTCATGCTGGTGAACAATGAGACCGGCATCCTCCAGCCGGTGGCGGAAGCCGCGCGGCTGGTGCATGCGGCGGGTGGATTGATGGTGGTTGATGCCGTTCAAGCGGCTGGCCGGGTTCCGCTCGATATCAATGCGCTCGATGCCGATTTCCTTGTTGTCTCGTCCCACAAGCTCGGTGGCCCCAAGGGGGCTGGCGCTCTCATCTCGCGCGGCGAGGTGATGATGCCGAAGCCGCTTATTCATGGCGGCGGGCAGGAAAAGGGGCATCGTTCCGGTACGGAAAATACCCTGTCGGTTATCGGTTTTGGCGCCGCTGCCGCTGTTGCTGCCAAGAATCTCGAGGTTGAAGCGGCGCGTCTTGCCGCTCTGCGGGCGCGGCTGGAAGACGGCATGCGGGTGAGCGCACCGGATGTGATCATCCACGGCGAGGACGTTGCCCGCGTCGGTAATACCACGTTTTTCACCCTGCCGGGCCTGAAGGCGGAAACGGGGCAGATCGCCTTCGATATAGAAGGTATTGCGCTGTCGGCCGGTTCGGCCTGCTCATCCGGCAAGGTGGGGGAAAGCCATGTGCTGACGGCTATGGGGCGCGATCCCAAGCTCGGCGCGCTCCGGATTTCCCTTGGCCACGCGACGGACGAGGCGGACATCGAACGGACGCTTGCGGCGTTTGCGAAAATTGCCGGGCGGCGCAGGCTTTCCGGTCAAGCCGCTTAAAATGCGGCAAAGAATTGCGGAATAGCAATTTTCCGCTTGCCGGGATGTGTGAAAAGCGCCATCCCGCACTTACATGGGTATAAGCTCCGCCCCGCTTAACGGCGCGGTGACATTGCCCGAAGATGGATAAGGCGGCTTTCCGCCTTGATACGTTGACAAGCCACCGGACCTTGGCTCCGGCGAGATTGGAGAACGACATGGCAGCGGTTCAGGAAACGATCGATCAGGTCCGCCAGATCGATGTGGACCAGTATAAATACGGCTTCGAAACCAATATCGAAGTCGACAAGGCCCCGAAGGGTCTTTCGGAAGAGGTGATCCGTTTCATCTCGGCCAAGAAGCAGGAGCCGGAATGGATGCTGGAATGGCGTCTTGAGGCTTACAAGCGCTGGCTGACGATGGAAGAGCCGACCTGGGCGCGCGTCAGCTACCCCAAGATCGACTTCAACGATCTCTATTATTACGCCGCGCCGAAAAGCACGCCCGGCCCGAAGTCGCTCGATGAAGTCGACCCGGAGCTGCTGAAGGTCTATGAAAAGCTCGGCATTCCGCTGAAAGAACAGGAAATCCTCGCTGGCGTCGAAAAGCGTCAGGTTGCGGTGGATGCCGTGTTCGACAGTGTCTCCGTCGTCACCACCTTCAAGGCGGAACTGGCGAAGGCCGGCGTGATCTTCATGTCGATCTCGGAAGCCGTGCGCGAGCATCCGGAGCTGGTGAAGAAATATCTCGGCTCGGTCGTGCCGACGACGGACAATTTCTACGCGACGCTGAACTCGGCCGTCTTCACTGACGGTTCCTTCGTGTTTGTGCCGAAGGGCGTGCGGTGCCCGATGGAGCTTTCCACCTATTTCCGCATCAACGAAAAGAACACCGGCCAGTTCGAGCGCACGCTGATCATCGCCGAAGAGGGTGCCTACGTCTCCTATCTGGAAGGCTGCACCGCGCCGCAGCGCGACGAGAACCAGCTTCACGCCGCCGTGGTTGAACTCGTGGCTCTCGACGATGCCGAAATCAAATATTCCACCGTCCAGAACTGGTATCCGGGCGACAAGGAAGGCAAGGGCGGCATCTACAACTTCGTGACCAAGCGTGGCGATTGCCGCGGCAACCGTTCGAAGATTTCGTGGACGCAGGTGGAAACCGGCTCGGCCATCACCTGGAAATACCCGTCCTGCATTCTGCGCGGCGATGACAGCCGTGGCGAATTCTATTCGATCGCGGTCTCCAATGGCCATCAGCAGATCGATAGCGGCACCAAGATGATCCATCTCGGCAAGAACACGTCGAGCCGCATCATCGCCAAGGGTATCGCCGCCGGCTTTTCGGAAAACGTCTATCGCGGCCAGGTGTCGGCCCACCGCAAGGCGACCAACACGCGTAACTTCACGCAGTGCGACAGCTTGCTGATCGGCGACAAGTGCGGCGCGCATACCGTGCCCTATATCGAGGCGAAGAACTCCTCCGCTCACTTCGAGCATGAGGCGACGACGTCGAAGATTTCCGAAGACCAGCTGTTCTATTGCCTGCAGCGGGGCATCCCGGAAGAAGCGGCCATCGCGCTCATCGTCAACGGTTTCGTGAAGGAAGTCATTCAGGAGCTGCCGATGGAATTTGCCGTGGAAGCGCAGAAGCTGATCGGCATTTCGCTGGAAGGGTCCGTGGGTTAACTCTTGCTCGACGTCATCCTCGGGCTTGTCCCGAGGATCTACGGCCCTTGGCCTGAGCAGAGACAACCCACTTCCTGGATCCTCGGGTCAAGCCCGAGGATGACGGATGAGAGATTTGAGACAAGCCCTGACGGGGCGCACGAGGCGGTCCTTGAAACCGCACCATGAACAGGAACAAAACCATGCTTGAAATCATCGACCTGCACGCAAAGATCGCCGACACCGAAACCGAGATCATCAAGGGTCTCAACCTGAAGGTTGCCGCTGGTGAAGTCGCCGCCATCATGGGCCCGAACGGTTCCGGCAAGTCGACGCTGTCCTACATCCTGTCGGGCCGCGAAGATTATGAAGTCACCTCCGGTGACATTCTCTATAACGGCGAAAGCATTCTGGAGCTGGACGCGGCCGAGCGGGCTGCCAAGGGCATTTTCCTTGCCTTCCAGTACCCGGTCGAAATTCCCGGCGTCGCCACCATGCAGTTCCTGAAGGTTGCGATGAATGAGCAGCGCAAGGCGCGCGGCGAGTCGGAGCTGACGACGCCGGACTTCATCCGCCGCGTCAAGGAAGCGGCCGGCGATCTGAAGATCGACATGGAGATGCTGAAGCGTCCGCTGAACGTCGGCTTCTCCGGCGGTGAGAAGAAGCGCGCCGAAATCCTGCAGATGGCGCTCTTGGAGCCGAAGCTCTGCGTTCTCGACGAAACCGATAGCGGCCTCGACATCGACGCCCTGAAGATCGTGGCTGACGGCGTCAACGCGCTGAAGTCGCCGGATCGCGCGACCGTCGTCATCACGCACTATCAGCGTCTGCTCGATTATATCGTGCCTGACAGCGTGCACGTTCTCTACAAGGGCAAGATCATCCGCTCGGGTGACAAGGCTCTTGCGCTGGAGCTGGAAAACAATGGTTACGCCGACATCATCGGTGAAGCGGCCTAAGCCAGAGGCCAGGAGGTGATGTCCATGAACATTCAAGCTACCAACCGGCTGACGCCAGCGGAAACCGCGCTGGTCGACGCTTACACCGCCAAGTTCAGCGAATTGCCGGGCGACGGCGCTGTTGTTGCTGCCCGTGACGTGCTGTTCGACGATCTGAAGACCGGCGGTCTTCCGACCCGCCGCATCGAGGCGTGGCACTATACCGATCTGAAAAGCCTGCTGCGCGCCGTTCCGGAAGACCGGCCCGCGCCCGTTATCGAGAAGCAGGCGCCGACGGTTGCCGGCTCGCTGGTTGCCTATGTGCAGCATGGCGCGGCCGATATCGGCAAGATCGAAGACGTCCGTGTTTCGCGCTTTGCAGAAAGCCTGCTCGACGGTTCCGCTGCCGCCGGCCTCGCTGAAGCCAGCAAGGATGACGCGATTGGCCGCATCAATGGCAGCTTCGTGCGCGATGGCCTGGTGCTCGAGATCCCGGCCGATGCCGAGATCGAGAAGCCGATCGAATTGCAGGCGATCCATGGCGCAGGCCAGGTTCACAGCCGCTTCCCGGTCCGTTTCGGCAAGGGTTCCAAGGCAACCGTCATCGAGCGTCACCTTTCGGTGACTTCGGATGCGGCCTTTGTTTCCTCCGTCAGCGACATCGTCGTCGAAGACGGCGCGGAAGTGACCTGGATCATCTTGCAGCAACAGGGTGCAGCCGATATTCATCTTGGCCAGCTGCGCATGAAAATTGGAGCGGATGCCAAGATTCGCCTGTTCATTGTCAATGCCGGCGGCAAGCTGGTGCGGCAGGAACTGCGCATCGACGTGGAAGGCGAGGGCACGGACCTCATCGTTCGCGGTGTCAACCTGCTGGGTGGCGAAACCCATACCGACGTGACGATGGTTCTTGGCCACAACGTGCCGAACACGACCTCGACGGAAGTGTTCCGCAACGTGGTGTTCGACCGTGCCAAGGGCATTTTCCAGGGCATGATCCGGGTGGCGCCCGATGCCCAGAAGACCGACGCGAAGATGGCCTGCAATACGCTGCTGATGTCTGACGATGGCGAGTTCTCGGCAAAGCCGGAACTGGAAATCTTCGCCGATGACGTTCAGTGCGGCCATGGTGCGACGGTTGCCGATATCAGCGACAACCATCTCTACTACCTGATGGCGCGCGGTGTGCCGCGGGCAAAGGCGCGGGCGATGCTCGTCAACGCCTTCGTCGCCGAGATCGTCGAGGAACTGGAAGAAGAAAATCTGGTAGAGGCGCTGGAGACGATTATCTCCGGCTGGCTGGAACATCATGCCTGAGAGCGAACGCGCCGCAGTGGCGGCCCCCTATGACATCGAAGCCGTGCGCCGGGATTTCCCGATCCTGTCGCGCGAAGTCTATGGCAAGCCGCTGGTCTATCTCGACAACGGCGCGTCCGCTCAAAAACCGCAGGTGGTGATCGACGCCGTTTCGCATGCCTATGCCAATGAGTATGCGAATGTGCATCGCGGCCTGCATTTCCTCTCCAATGCCGCAACCGACGCCTATGAGGCGGCGCGCGAAAAGGTGCGCCGGTTCCTCAATGCCGGTTCGGTGGATGAGATTGTCTTCACCAAATCCTCGACAGAAGCGATCAATACGGTCGCTTACGGTTATGGCATGCCGAAGATCGGCGAGGGCGACGAGATCGTCATCTCGATCATGGAGCACCACTCCAATATCGTGCCGTGGCATTTCATCCGCGAACGGCAGGGCGCCAAGCTCGTATGGGTGCCTGTGGATGATGACGGCGCGTTTCATATCGAGGCTTTCGAAAAGAGCCTGACGGAGCGCACCAAGCTCGTTGCCATCACCCATATGTCGAATGCGCTCGGCACCATCGTGCCGGTCAAGGAAATTTGCCGCATTGCGCATGAGCGCGGCATTCCGGTGTTGGTCGACGGTTCGCAGGGTGCGGTTCACATGCCGGTCGATGTGCGCGATATCGATTGCGACTGGTATGTGATGACCGGCCACAAGCTTTACGGTCCCTCGGGCATCGGCGTGCTTTATGGCAAGGCCGACCGGCTGCGCGAGATGCGGCCGTTCCAGGGCGGCGGGGAGATGATCCTCGACGTTACCGAAGACAATGTCACCTATAACGAGCCGCCGCACCGTTTCGAAGCCGGCACGCCACCCATCGTGCAGGCGATCGGTCTCGGTTACGCGCTTGATTACATGGACAATCTCGGCCGCGCCGCGATTGCAGCACACGAGGCTGATCTTGCCGCTTACGCCGCCGAGCGTCTGCGCGAGATCAATTCGCTGCGCATCATCGGGAATGCGCCTGACAAGGGCGGCATCTTCTCCTTCGAGCTTGAGGGCATTCATGCCCATGATGTCTCGATGGTGATCGACCGGCGCGGCGTTGCCGTGCGTGCGGGCACCCATTGCGCCATGCCGCTCTTGAAACGCTTCGGCGTCACCTCCACATGCCGGGCATCGTTCGGCCTTTACAATACCCGCGCCGAAGTAGACTCTCTTGTTGAGGCGCTGGAATATGCGCGCAAATTTTTCGCCTGATATCGGGATTTGAGAGATCAGGATTGAGGTTTAAGACCATGACTGCCGAAGCCACTGCAAAGACCCAGGATGCGACCGAAGCTCAGGAAAAGGTTTCGACCATTCCGCCGGATGAGCTGGCACGCCTCAGCGACGACGTGATTGCGGCGCTGAAGACCGTCTACGACCCGGAAATTCCGGCCGATATCTTCGAACTCGGTCTCGTCTACAAGATCGACATCGAGGACGACCGGATGGTCAAGATCGTCATGACGCTGACGGCCCCCGGTTGCCCGGTGGCCGGTGAAATGCCGGGCTGGGTGGAAAATGCCGTCGGTGCCGTCGAGGGTGTTTCCGGTGTCGTGGTCGAAATGACCTTCGACCCGCCATGGACGCCGGACCGCATGTCGGAAGAAGCACAGGTCGCTGTCGGCTGGTACTGACGTGATTTTGACGGGTGTCATCCCTTGATGACACTCTCAGGCGCACTTAAATTGAAATCCATAAGCATCGAGCCTTGAACTCGATTGTCGAAGGAGAAATGAGCCCATGGGCTTTGCGATCATGACCATGACCGGAGCTGCCGCCTCGCGCGTTAAAGCAATCGTCGAAAATTCCGGACCGGATGCCAGGGGCGTGCGCGTCGGCATCAAGAAGGGCGGCTGCGCGGGCATGGAATATACCATCGACCTCGTGACCGAGCCGGACGCGAAGGACGATCTGGTGGAATTCGAAGGCGCGAAGGTCTGGGTTCAGCCTTCCGCCGTGCTTTATCTGCTCGGTACGCAGATGGATTTCGAAGTGACCAAGATGCGCTCCGGTTTCACTTTCAATAATCCGAACCAGACATCCGCCTGCGGCTGCGGTGAATCGGTTGAGCTGAAGCCCGCCGATCTGGCGGCGCTGGCAAAGCAGCGTGAGGCAGAGGCCAACGTTTGATTGGCCGCACTGCATTTCCGATCAGCAGGATGACTGCTGTTTCAGCGTATCGATAAAATCCGCCAGCGGATGAATCGATGGCGTCGTCATCAACAGCGGCTCGAGAGCGGCCGCGATCATTGCGCAATCCTCCTTGGCAAGCGGCCGAAGGCTCGAAGTGATCTTGTTGTAGTCGGGCGTCCCGCATGACGCGAGGGAGCGATTGATCACAAACAGCTCCGTCTGTCCGTCAATCCGTTCGACGAAGAGGGCGAGCGAACCGCCGTCTGCGGCAGCGGCGCTATCCGATACCGATTTGAACATCCAAACTCCATCCGGTAAACTTGAGGGCGAGCCTATCCGATTGACGCCCTGACGCAAGGTCAGCGCGGATATCGGATATTCTGCGAGGTTTGGCGGTAGGTGCGGAACCGCCCGCCGCCCATGCTGGAAGGCGTTCGGATCGCCGGCGGGATTGATCGTGGGGAGTGAACCGGAATGGACATCAGTAGCGCCTCGATTGATATCTGGACGATAGGGCTGATCGTCGCCAGCGTCGTGGCTGGCCTGACGCTGATTGCCGGTATTGTTTGCCTTGCGTTTTACCGGGAGGAGATAAAGGGATCTGCGGTATCCAAGGGTGATGCGTTGAACAGCCCCCCGCTCGAACGGACCGAGGGTGGAGACTGGCCGACAGCGCATGGTGACGGGAGTGGGGGAGCGCATCATTGAACAGGCAGACGATTTGATGAGGTCGCAACCCGATAATATTGCGAATGCGAAAGCCGCGGTGCGAGAGGCATTCGCGAGTGTTACGCTGGGTGGCGGCGTCGGCCTCTCCGAGGCGCAGGCGCTTGATGATTATGCGAACAATGAGGTTCGCGCCGCATGTCGTGCTGGCGATGAGAAGAATGATTGGGCCGCGATCCCGCTGAAGGACATCAACAGACACTCCGGCAGCCCCGCCTTCCTTGATGCTGAAGGAATGCGATTTCATTTGCCCGCCTATATGATCGCCGATCTCGATGGCGACTACAGGCACGAATTCGCACCCTATTTGCGCGGATGCCAGGAGAGGTTTTCCTTACTGACCCCGTTGCAACGGAATGCCGTGGAAATATATCTCCGCGCCATCAGCGAGAAGGAAAACCTGCCGTCCTGTCAGGACGACATAGAGCGCGCGCTCGAAGAGTGGATGGATAGTGCACGCTCGCCGGTGAGCGACTAAAGCGGATCGGGTCAATTGCAGGAAAGAGACAAAGCAGGTTGCGGTTTGAACGCCGGCTTTCATTCATGCCGCAAGGCTTCTATCGGGCTCAGGCTCGCCGCCCGTCGTGCCGGGAAGTAGCCGAAAATCACCCCGATGGCCGCCGAAAAGGCGAAGGCGAGGAAGATGATCGACGGGCTGGTGACGAAGGGCACGTTGAGATAACCCACGACGGCATAAGCAAGGCCGAGGCCGGTGAGGATGCCGACAAGGCCGCCGAAGGCCGACAGCATGACGGCTTCCACCAGAAACTGCGTCAGCACCTGTTTTTCCAGTGCGCCGATGGCAAGGCGAATGCCGATCTCGCGCGTGCGCTCCGTCACAGACACCAGCATGATGTTCATGATGCCGATGCCGCCGACCAGAAGGCTGACGGCCGCGACTGCACCGAGAAGTCCGGTCAGTAGCGTCGTCGTGCCGGTCATGGCTGAGGCGATCTGCGTCATGTCGTTGACGGTGAAATCATCCTCGCGGCCGATGCCGATGCGGCGGCGCTCGCGCAGCAGGTTTTGCAGGTCGCTCTGCACCTTGGCAGTCGATACGCCGTCCTGCGCAGAGACCATGATCGAGGAAATGGTGGTGGTGCCGCCGATGCGCCGCTGGTGGATTTTCAGCGGCATGATGATCGTGTCGTCCTGATCGTCGCCGAGGCCGGACTGGCCTTTCCTGCCCAGCACACCGATGACGGGGCAGGAGATGTTGCTGACGCGGATCGTCTGCCCCACCGGGTTTTCCGCACCGAACAGTTCCTGCCGCACCGTTTCGCCGACGATGCAGCCGATCTGGCCGCCGCGATCTTCGGCGGGCTGGAAATCGCGGCCGAGCGCGATGGTCCAGTCCTGCGCGATCAGATAGTCGTTGGTGGTGCCGATGACGCTTGTCTGGTGGTTTTTGCCGCCGAAAATGACGGTTGCGGCAGAGCTGCGGTTCTGCGGTGCGACGGCGCGGATGCCGCTTATCTGGTTGCGGATGGCCTCGACATCGCGGTCATCGAAGCGCTTGGCTTCGGTGCTGGCCCTTCCGGGGCCGAACTGGCCGGGGCGAACGAACAGCATGTTGGTGCCGAGCCGCGAGAGTTCCGATTTCACCTGTTCGGTCGTGCCGTTGCCGATGGTGACCATGGCGATGACGGCGGCCACGCCGATGACGACACCGAGCACGGTGAGGAAGGAGCGCAGCAGGTTGCGACTGATGGCGCGCAGCGCAAGACGCGACGTTTCAAAGAACATCGGCGGTCTCCTTTTTGTCCGTCGCACTGTCGGAGGCGAGGTGGCCATCGACGAAACGCAGGAGGCGTCCGGCATGGGCGGCGATATCTTCTTCATGGGTGACCATGACCACCGTGATGCCCCTGTCGCGGTTGAGCGCGGTAATCAATTCCATGATTTCGATGCTGGTTTTCGTATCGAGATTTCCGGTCGGCTCGTCGGCCAGAAGCAAAGCGGGGCGGGTGACGATTGCGCGGGCAATGGCCACGCGCTGCTGCTGGCCGCCGGAAAGCTCCTGCGTGGTGTGGTCCTCGCGGCCTTTCAGGCCCACCTGCGCCAGCGCCTCCATGGCGCGCGCGCGCCGCTCCGAGGCCTTCATGCCGCGATAGATTAGCGGCAGCTCGACATTCTCCACCGCCGAGGTGCGCGAGAGAAGGTTGAAGCCCTGAAACACGAAACCCAGCATATGCCGGCGCAGCAGCGTCAGGTGCTCATTGTCGAAGCCGCTGGTCGGCACGCCCTGAAACAGATACTCGCCAGCTGTGGGCACATCCAGACAGCCGATGATGTTCATCGAAGTGGATTTGCCCGAGCCTGATGGACCCATGATGGCGACGAATTCCTTTTCACGAATGGAAAGGCTGACGCCATCGAGCGCACGGATCGTCGCTTCGCCGCGTCCATATTGCTTGACGACATCGCGAAATTCGATGAGCGGCGGCTGTTGCATGCGGTTCTCCTGCGTCAACCGGCGTTGCGGGCCGTTGCGTCGGTAATCACCTGGTCATCGACTTTGAGTTCGCCCGATTTCACCACGGTATGCTGACCGTCGGTGGAGCCGGTTTCGATGGCGACGGAGACCGGATTGTTGTTGCGCAGCACCCACACCGTTCGTTTACCGGTTACCGCCTTCGCGGCATCGCGGCCCTGCGATCGGCCCATGCGGGGAGGGCGGAACAGGCTCATCAACCCGCCGCCACGGGAGGCGGATTCGCGCGGCGGCGTGTATCGCAGTGCCGAATTCGGCACCAGCAGCGTGTCCTTGATTTCCTCGACGACGATATTGGCCGTCGCCGTCATGCCGGGGCGCAACAACAGTTCCGCATTGTCGACGGTCAATATGCCCTTGTAGGTCACCACGTTGGAAACGGTTTCAGAGGCGAAACGAACGGTTTCTATCTCGGCCGGAAAACTGCGGTCTGGATAGGCATCGACGTTGAAGGTGGCTTTCTGCCCGGTCTCGACCTTGCCGACATCGGCCTCATCAACCGAAACCTGCAATTCCATGTGGCGCAGATCGCCGGCGATGGTGAAGAGCACCGGCGCGTTCAGCGAGGAGGCAACGGTGGCGCCGGGGTCAACGCTGCGGGTGAGGATGACGCCATCGATGGGTGAGACGATCTTGGCCTTGCCGAGATTGACCTCGGCGAGCCGCAGATCCGCTTCCGCCGAAAGCACGGTTGCCTCATTCACTTCCAGCGTCGCAGCGGCGGCATCGTGGGTGAACTGTGCCGCATCCAGATCCTGCTGGCTGGACACACGGTTCTGCACCAGGGATCGCAGGCGCTCCATGGACGTCTTTGCCGAGCCGAGATCGGCGCGCGCCTTCAGCACATTGGCTTTGGCAGAGGCGAGTTTTGCGCGGGCGCTCTGGACGTCGGCCTCCAGCTTGTTGGTATCCAGCTCCGCTAGAACGTCTCCGGCCTTGACCGGGGTATTATAGGTGACGTTGACCTTGCGCACGGTGCCGGAGAGTTCGCTCGATATATCGACCTGATCCGTCGGCTGAACCGAGCCGGTGGAGGTGACGATGACCGAGAGATCGCCCTGACGCGCCGCTTCCGTGGTATAGCTATAGGCGACGCCTGCCGCACGTGACTGGTAATAATAACCAAGGCCCCCGCCAATCAGCACAAGGGCTGCTGCGGCATAGAGATACCGACGCGACTTTTTCTTGCGGCCGTTTCTGTTCGTTCCCAGAATCTCGCGCAGATCGGGCTGGCTGTTTTCGGTATCGCTGCCACTCGTATTGGCGTCATTCATTCTCGTCACCCGCAAAGTTCAAAATACCACAGAGGGTTGTCGCCGCTCTCCAGTTTGTCCGTCCATCTGTCGCCGTTGTATTCCTCTGATTGTGGGAAGTGACATAGCTTGCCCCAAGGGTGAAGTGAAAACTTGGTAATATTTATGATAGTTCTGGTCTGCTAGAGATAAATCCGGGAAGATCGATGCCATAAACGCGGCTGAGCTCTCAGCAGCGATAGTCAGGACGAAAATAGAATGAACGACAATGTGGTGAAGTTCCGCAAACCGGTGCCGCCGAAGAAGCCACGCGAACCAATGGGACCAAAAGCGAAGAAGGCCCTGACGATCGTGGCCGTGATCGCTTTCTTCGTGGCTGCGTGGGGTTATTTTTCGTTTGTAGGGCAGGGGTGACGCGATCCCGTGTGCGACGGAATCCGGACGTGATGTATGACGGCGATATTGGGAATTGACGCTGCCTGGACGGCGACCGAGCCGAGCGGCGTCGCGCTGGTTGTCAAGGATGGCTCATGCTGGCGGCTGCGCGCGGTTGCCCCCTCTTACGATCATTTTCTTGCACGACAATACGGGGCATCAGCCCGTAGTGACCGCCCTCGTGGTTCGATTGCACAGGCGACAGAACTTCTAGATGCCGCCGAAGCGCTTGGCGGATGCAAGGTCAACCTTGTCGCGGTTGATATGCCGCTTTCACATGCCCCGATAACGGCTCGACGCGTTTCGGACAACAGGGTTTCCTCGGCTTATGGTGCCCGCCATTGCGGCACGCACACCCCAAATGCTCTAAGGCCGGGGAAGATAAGCGACGATCTAAAAATCTCCTTCGAACACGCAGGATATCCACTCCTGACGACGGAGGTCTGCGAGCGCGGTCTGCTTGAGGTCTATCCCCACCCCGCATTGGTCGAGCTGACGCAATCGGAGAAGCGGCTCCCCTATAAACACTCGAAGATTGGCAGCTATTGGCGATCAGACACCATTCCCGTTCGGCGCACGAAACTGGTTGAAGTCTGGCGTTCGATTGTGGCGCATCTCGATGCCCGCATTGGCAATGTCGCCGATGCTCTCGCCATTCCTCCCATCGGCGTGCGAACATGGGAGATGAAGGCTTTCGAAGACATGATGGATGCAGTGGTTTGCGCCTGGATTGGCATCTGCGTTCTGGAGGGCGATGCCATCTCTTATGGCGACGAGACGTCCGCAATCTGGATTCCGGCAGTGCAGTGAAGGTTTGCGCCTCGGAGGGAAGATGGCGACCCCTGCAGGACTCGAACCTGCGACCTACTGCTTAGAAGGCAGTTGCTCTATCCAGTTGAGCTAAGGGGCCGTCATGCCGGGCAATCGATACTCCGGCAAGAACTTTGATCGTCGTGTTTCAGTGCGTCCAGGGCTGGGTGCGGTTGAAACGGAAGTTATCGGTGTAGGAAACCACCTTGCGGGTCGCTTCCTTCGGCTGGATGACGCGGTATTCGATGCCCTTGCGCTGGGCATAGGCTTCGGCCTGTTCCTGCGTCTCGAATGTCAGCTTGAGCTGCTGCTTCATGTCGGAACTGGAGGTGTAGCCCATGATCGGATCGATCTTGCGCGGAACCTCGGCGTCGAATTCCAGAACCCAGACATTGGTCTTCGCCTTGCCGGATTGCATGGCGGTTTTTGCAGGGCGGTAAATCTTCGCAGACATGTCGAAACTGCTCCGGTTGGACAGCGGGGCGAAACACCCCGAATTATTCATCACGTACCTGAATAGAATAACCAAATCGTGTCAGGAACGTTGAATTTGAAATGGACTGACTTCAGGTGAGAGTCAAGACGATTATCCCCTTGCCGTCCGATCGTGCGCTGCCGTTTCGAGGTTACGTTTTGCTCATCGGGGCCGTGGCTGAACAAAGATGAATTTCCCTGTTGCGGACTGCGGGTGAACCGTGTATTCCCCAGCCATCGCCTCGGCGGAGTGTAGCGCAGTCTGGTAGCGCATCTGGTTTGGGACCAGAGGGTCGGGAGTTCGAATCTCTCCACTCCGACCATTTTAAAGCAAAACATCAGCTTTCCGGCGTAACTTCTTCCAAATAGCTCTGATTTATTCCGCGGACGGACCAGCCAGGGTGCTCTCTGCCGTGCCGATCGTCATGACATTGCCGCGCCATGCCACCGCGCTGCCGATCCAGCTTCGCGCCCAGACGACGGGCATGATCATGTCGCGGGCGATCATCGCCGGCAGCGTATGGAGCGATACCGGCCAGCGGTTGAGGGCTGCAAGCGCAAGTTCCGGCACGTACATGAGGGCGAGGACGGCAAAGGCGGTTGCGGCGAGGTTTACATCCATCATGACGGCGGCGGCGAGCGCGAAGAGAAGCGGGGGAAGCGCGCCGGTGAGGATTTCCGGCGCGAAATATTGCGGGAAGGTCACGCGTCGCAGCCGCGCCCAGCGGGTCTGGCGCGACCAGATCTCGCCGGCATGGCGCTGGCCGAGCGGCTGTTCGAAGGGGGCGCAGACCAGATGCACCTTGCGGCCGGCGCTTCGCACCAGCTTCGTCGAGGCGGCGTCTTCGGCGATTTCAGCGGCCAGTGCGCGAATGCCGCCATTGTCTTCCAGAAACGGCTTGTTCCACAACATCGACTTGCCCTGTGCGAAACCCATGCCGATGGCTTCCGCCGCATATTGCCAGCGGCCCTGCGAGCCATTGAGGAAGGCGCATTCCACATGCGCCCAGAAACCCGCAGGCCGGGAGCCGAGCGGCGGCGAGCAGACGAGCCCGCTTTCCTGCCGCCAGGCCGACATCATGGTCGCAATATAGGATTTCGGCATCAGCACATTGGAATCGGCCAGAATTACCCACTCATGCCGGGCGGCCCGCCAGCCCTTGACGCAATTGTTCAGTTTCGGATTGGCGCTGATGCGGTCATCGCCAATGAGCAACTGCATGGAAACCGAGGGGAAGGCGGCTTGCGCTTTGCGAACCTCCTCTATCACCGGATCGAATTCATCGGCGACGCAGAACAGCAGCTCATAATCGGGCCAGTTGAGCTCGAAGGCGCGCGACAGCGTCAGGGGCGTGAAGTTCTCCACGCCGCGCAGCGGCACCACAAGCGAGACAGGCGGCTTTTGCCGGACAAGATCGTTTTCCGCGTCCCGTCTCGTCAGTCGCCAGCCGGCCAGAACGATGCCGAGAAGATTGAAGCCGAGGAGCAGAATTGCGCAAAGGGCAAAGACAGTTTCCATGCTGGCCAGTTCCACTCCCAAGCTTTTGGCGGTCTGCGCGCCAATCGATTCCATGGAATTCGTCTCTGCCGATTATAACGTTTGCGTGACAGTTACATGTCATCATCGGCCGGTGTGCAGGCTGCGCCGTGCATGGAGGCGTCGCAGAGGCCGCGCGCAAAAGAAAAAGCCCTCCGCATGGAAGGGCCCAATCGTCATGACGGTCGATGAATTTTAGTGGACGTTCAGGATATGGGCATGACTGCTTGCGATGAGAAACGATTCCCGTGCCTTCTCGATGTCGCATCTGCCGGCGATGGCATCGAGGCAGTTCCTGCGCGCCTCTTCATATTCCGGCCCGTGTTCCTCGGGCCAACGATACATCAGCATGTCCAGCGCCACCAGCGGGCTGTAGATTTCCACCGCGACACACAGCGGCAGGTGGATCGCCACCGGCTTCATCCACGAGGCGTGGTGACACGGCTCCGTTCTGTTAATCAGCATGTCATTCTCCTCCCTGTTTTACCTGCCTTGAAGGCCTTTCACACTCCCATGCGCGAAATGCCCGCCTCACGAAATGGTTCCCGATCACCTAAAATGTGATCGATCAGGGGGTTCCAATTTTCCAAGATGAATGGAAGATGAACAAATAGATGAACCGGAGATGAACAAAACCGCCCTCAGGGCGTTGTTATGTCCATAAGAAGGAGAACGCATATGTTCAATTTGTCAGGCATTCAGGAAAGCTTCTTCGGAGACCGCATGGCCGGCGTATGCCAGGCAATCACATCGGCTCTGGCCTTCGAATCGGGTCTCGAGAAGTCACGCATTTCCGCAACCGTCGAAAATGATGTCATCTATCTGGAAGGCACGGCCGATTCGGTCGAGGCGATCGACATTGCCATCAACCTTGCCGCTTCCATTTCCAATTGCCGGATTCTGAGCCATATCGAGCCGGTCTACTGAATATTGCGCCAGCCGGGCGAAACCTCGTCCGGCTCCTTCAGACGCAATAACGCGGCAACGTCATTTCCGGTTGCCGATTTGCGCGCTGCGAACCATATCGCCCGGCTTGATGCCATAGCGCTTCGAAGTGCCGCCATTCAGTTCAAGCACAAATTTTACTGGCCCGCGGGAGCTGATGATAGCTTCCGAATGCGGAACCGCGTTTTCGTGAATATGGGTAATGCGGCCGTCGCGGCCAATAAAAAGCATGTCGAGCGGAATAAGCGTGTTCCGCATCCACATGGCGACATCACGCGGTTCACCGAAATCGAACAGCATGCCGTTTTCAGGCGGCATGCTCTTGCGGAACATCAGGCCCTGTTCGCGCTGGGCATTGTTCAGCGCCAGTTCCGCGGTGAAATCGTGGCTCTTTCCCCCGGCGGTTTCAATCTGCAGCGGTTCGGAGGTGAATGTCTGCTGTTGCTGGGCCTGCGCGGCGGCGGCGAGCGTGAAAAAAAGAAGCGCCATAACGGCGCTTTTCACCATATGGGGCAGGGCGGGCATCAATGCGACATCCCGATGGAAACCGGGTTGTCGGGGTGGATTTCCGCCGCCATCAGGCCCTTGTCGCCATCGCCGTAACGCACCAGCACCACCTGGCCGGGGCGAAGCTCCGTCAGGCCGAAACGGCGCAGGGTTTCCATATGCACGAAAATATCTTCCGTTCCTTCGCCGCGCGTCAGGAAGCCGAAACCCTTTGTGCGGTTGAACCACTTGACGATGGCGCGCTCAAGCCCGCTCGAAGGCGTTACCTGCACATGGGTGCGCACCGGCGGCAGCTGCGAGGGGTGAACGGCGGTCGACTGGTCCATGGACAGGATGCGGAAGGCCTGGAAACCGCGGTCGCGCCGCTGGATGAGGGCGACGATGCGCGTGCCTTCAAGAATTGTCTGGTAACCGTCGCGGCGCAGGCAGGAGACGTGCAGCAGCACATCCTGCGTGCCGTTGTCGGGCACGATGAAGCCGAAACCCTTGGCGACATCGAACCACTTCACGACACCGGTAATTTCGGTCAGGTCCACGGCATCGCCCGAAAGGTCCTCGACATCGACTATCGTTTTCGATGACATCCTATCAGCCATATCCTGCCAACCCCTCGATTACGCGCCATACACCGGTCAACTGATTCCTGTGCGCCAGATTAACATCTTGGTAACGGTTTCACGCAAGCCCTAGTTTTTGATTTACGCAGCTGCTTTTATGTCGCCGTCCTTGTCCGGGGCTTGCCATCATGCGTTTAACGGCTCCGGACCCGTGTAATTGAGAGGAAGAAAATGCGGTATCTGCACACAATGGTTCGCGTCAAAGACCTTGGCGAATCACTGAAATTCTATCGCGACCTGCTGGGTCTTGAGGAAATACGCCGAATCGAGAACGAAAAAGGCCGATTCACTCTCGTGTTTCTTGCGGCGCGCGACGACATTGCTGCGGCGAAGGAAAACAAGGCGCCGTGCCTCGAACTCACCTATAATTGGGATACCGAGGATTATACCGGCGGCCGCAACTTCGGTCATCTGGCTTACGAGGTCGACAATATCTACGATTTCTGCGCCCGGCTTCAGCAGAACGGCATCGTCATCAACCGGCCGCCGCGTGACGGGCACATGGCCTTCGTGCGCTCGCCGGATGGCATTTCCTTCGAAATTCTGCAGAAGGGCGAAAGCCTCGCACCAGCCGAACCGTGGATATCTATGCAGAATACCGGTTCCTGGTAGGGATTTTCCGGTGAGCAGCGGCGTTTTCGGGTGCTCTTGCCTTGTCCCAAGGGGATGAGGCATAGTCCGCGAATCAAAACGGCCAGTCCCGTTTTGGGGAAGCACACGCGCCCGTTCCCGTGCTGCTGTTGGAAATGCAAGATACGGAGGCCACCCATGACAACTGTCGAGAGCGCGAAAGGACGTCTGGTCCGTCAGCGTCTCGTCATCGCGGTTTCGCTGCTCGGGCTTTCCGGATGCGTTTCGGCAGTGACCGACGACGAGATGGCCGCCGCGACCAAAAAGCCGGAAATTTTCGCACAACAGAAGCCGCAGACCGCCGCTTCAACTGCTGCGGCCGGCGCGCAACAGGGACATTATGTGGATCCGGCCGTGGCATCGGCGGCAGGAGCGGCCGCGTCAGCCCAGCCGCAGGCATCGGGCGGCCCGGCGCAGGCTTATGGCGCCGCCCCCGATATCGGCGGATTGACGACGCAGCCAACGGCGATTTCCGCAGGAACGACAAGCATTTATTCCACCGCATCCGCAGCGCTTGTCAGTGCTGCAGGGGCGCCGGGCACGGCCGCCGCTGCGGGCGCTTCGTCCCAGAGAATCGTTCCCGCCGTCAGCAGCGTTTATTCGGCGCCGGTGCAGGCGGCGCAGCCGCAACCGGTGGCAGCGCCGGCTCAGGTCCCGCCAGCCGCACAGGCGCCGGCGGAACAGCACAGCGAAAATCGTCAGCCGGCATCCGTACCCGTGCCGCAGTCGGCATCGGAACAGCTCGCGGCCGTTACCGCGCAACCAGCCGTGGACGCCAGGGCGGCGGGCGAGGGGCAGGAAAGCGAGGGTAAGGGCGTGACGCTTGCGGCATTTTTCGCCGGTGCGGCCAAAAAGCGCCTGCCGAAAATGATTGAAAGCGGCACGGCCGGCAATACGCAGGTCGCCGCATTGCCCGGCGTTTCGGACGGGACGATGGGCATTGCCCTTTCCGGCCGCTCGATGATGTCAGACGAATTCGACGACGCCCATCTCGATGAAGAGGATGACCAGCCGACCGGCCTGATGAAGCTAGCCTCGCTCTCCGGCCTCACCCGCGTCGCCCCGAACGGGCTTTTCCTGCAGACGGACCGGGTCGAAGTCGGCTGTTTCAAGCCGGAACTGGTGCGGATGATCAAGGATGTGGAGCGCCACTATAACAGCCCGGCGATCGTCACCTCGGGCTATCGTCCGCCAAAGGGCATAAGGCAGGGTTCCAAGCACTACACCTGCGATGCCGCCGACATCCAGATCAAGGGCGTCTCCAAATGGGAGCTTGCCACCTATCTACGTTCCCTGCCGGAACGCGGTGGCGTCGGCACCTATTGCCACACCGAATCGGTCCACATGGACACGGGCGAGCCAAGAGACTGGAACTGGCGCTGCCGCCGTACTGCCGCGCGCAAGTGATATCCTGATTGGATTTGCGTGAATACTGACTGAGATTTCGGCCTGAGGAAATATCTCGAGCGATTGAAACGATTGCCCGGTCATGCCGGGGCGTTAGCGCCGAGCCGTGCCCCTTATTGCAGTGGTTGTTCTGAAACCCGGGCTTGCGGTGGATATCGTTATTTTGCGCTCGGAGACTGCGGCCGAATCTTTTCCATTACCGCCGGAGTTCGGCCACCTTCGGCGCTAACTCTTTGTGAAATATCTGAAAATTGTATTTGAAGGTGGTGAGAGCGCAGGGATTCGAACCCTGGACCTACTGATTAAAAGTCAGTTGCTCTACCGGCTGAGCTACGCTCTCCCGTGTCGGGGCTTGGCTGCCCTTCGGAAGTGCGCGGAACATATGTAGAGCGATCCGTTCGGTCAACCCAAAAAAAGCGGTTTCGACAATCAATCCGGTTTTTTTTGTCGCACCCCCGAAAAGGTGATTGGAGAGAGGGGGCGGCTGGGGATAAAACCGGCTTCAGACATGTCGGCCGGACGGGTGAAATCCTTTTGCAGCAATGACATGCAAGAAAATGAAGCGTGAAGTGCCGGCGAAGCTCGAGAATCGCGGCGGCTTTGCGGAATGCGGAGTTCTTTCTTGTCGATTGCCGATATTTCCCTGTTCAGCGCGCTTCTGGCCGGCGCTCTTTCGTTTCTGTCGCCCTGCGTTCTGCCGCTGGTGCCGCCTTATCTCTGTTATATGGCGGGTGTTTCGGTCGAGCAGTTCAGGACGGAAGATACCGCGCCGCGACCGGAGATTCGCAGGGCCGTGCTGTTTTCGGCCTTCTTCTTCACGCTCGGTTTCGCCACGGTCTTCGTGGCGCTGGGGGCCGGCGCCTCGACGATCGGTACGCTTCTGCGCCAGAATCTCGATATTCTCGCCAAGATCGGCGGTTTCATCATCATTCTGATGGGTCTGAATTTCCTCGGCGTGTTTCGCATTGGCCTGTTTTCGCGCGAGGCGCGGTTTCAGGGGGCGGGCAAGCCTGCCACGCTTTCCGGGGCCTATGTCATGGGTCTTGCCTTCGCCTTCGGCTGGACGCCCTGCATTGGCCCGGTTCTGGGGGCTATTCTCGGCGTCGCCGCCGCGCGCGATACGGTTGGCGACGGTGCGGCGCTGCTTGCGGTCTATTCCCTCGGCCTTGCGGTGCCGTTCTGGATCGCGGCGGCGTTTTCCGGCTCCTTCATGCGTTTTCTCGTCCGCTTCCGCCGCCATCTCGGCCTCGTGGAAAAGCTGCTCGGCGTATTGCTGGTGCTGACCGGTCTCGCTTTCATGTCCGGTTTTATCACCAATGTGGCGATCTGGTTCCAGGAGACCTTTCCGATCCTGATGCAAATCGGCTAAGCCTCCCGCTGGAGTTGCTTGCGGGGGAAACATAGTGACGGATATCGTCGGATTGCTGTTACCGTTTTTCGGCCTGATCTTCATCGGCTACGGGGCGGCGCGCATCACGAAGCAGCCCGTCGAGGCGATGGGCTGGCTGAACACTTTCATCATCTATGCGGCGCTTCCGGCGCTGTTTTTCAAGCTGGTGTCGAAAACGCCGGTGGAAGAACTGGCGCGGATGGATTTCGTCGCGGCCAGTCTCGCCTGCACCTATGGCATTTTCTTGGCTGTGTTCCTGATCGGCCGGTTCGTGCGGAAAAACAGCCTTGCCGAAACCACGATCCAGAGTTTCGCGGCAAGCTACGGCAATATAGGTTATATGGGGCCGGGGCTTGCGCTTCTGGCGCTTGGCGAAAGGGCGGCGGTGCCGGTGGCGCTGATCGTCTGTCTGGAAAATGCCGCCCATTTCATCGTCGCGCCGGCGATGATGGCGGTTGCGGGCGGTGACAAGCGCTCTCCGGCAAGGCTTGCGCTGGATGTGGCGCGCAAGGTCATCACCCATCCCTTCATCGTCTCCGTCATCGCCGGCTTTCTCGCCGCGTCGCTGTCATGGCAGCCGCCGGAGGCGGTGCAGCGGCTGGTGGATTATCTGGCGCAATCGGCGGCGCCCTGCGCATTGTTTGCCATGGGCGTGACGCTGGCGCTTCGGCCGATGAAACGGGTGCCGGTGGAAATCAGCTATATCGTGCCGGCAAAGCTGATCCTGCATCCGCTCGCCGCTTATCTCGTGCTCTCGTCGCTCGGGCGGTTCGAGCCGGTGTGGATCTATTCGGCCGTTCTTTTGGCCGCGCTGCCGACCGCGACGAATGTTTTCGTCATCGGCCAGCAATATCACGTCTGGCAGGAGCGGGCGTCGGCAACGATCCTGATTTCGACGGTGCTTTCGGTCCTCACGCTGACCGGCGTGGTGTATTTCATCCAGCCTTTTTGAAGCTGCCGAACAGCAGCGAGGGCAGGGCCTTCAGCCCACGGCCCGGTTCGATGCCCTCGCGCATGACCATGCTTCTAAGCGTGCCGATGCCGGAAAGCACGTGCAGGCCCGCCGCGCGCGCCATCTGAACCGGCAGGAGGTCGGAAAGCAGAGAGCGGTTCAGAAGATCGACGCTCAGCGTGCGGCTATAGACATCCGCCCGCCGCCTGCGGTCGAAGCTACTGCCGGCATCGGCCGCAACCGGCCGGTCGGAGACGGCGCTCAGCAATTCCGTCAGTGCGATGATGTCGCGCAGGCTGAGGTTCAGCCCCTGCGCGCCGATGGGCGGAAAACCATGTGCGGCCTCGCCGATCAGGGCGACGCGGCCCTTACCGAAGCGGTGTGCGGTCATGGAAGAGAGCGGCCATGCCTGCACGCTGTCCTCGACGGTGACGGCTCCCAGCATGGACTGCATTCGCTCCTCGACCCGGAGGCTGAGCGCTTCCAGCGGCAGCGCCGTCAATTCCTCCGCCTGTTGCGGGGTGACGACCCAGACGAGGCTGGAGCGGTTGCCGGGCAGGGGAACCTGGGTGAAAGGGCCGGTGGGGGTGTGGAATTCCGTCGAGACATTGCCATGCGACCGGCTATGGCCGAAGTTCAAAACAATGGCCGTCTGCGGATAGGACCAGGATTTGACGCCGATGCCGGCAGCATCCCGCACCATGGATTTGCGGCCATCCGCGCCGATGACGAAATCGGCGGAGAGCGTTTCGCCATTTGCAAGCGTCACCGTCACGCGGTCGTTGCCAATGTCGATTGTCTCGGCGGTGGCATCGAGGCGGGTAATATTGTGTTCCTGTTCGACCGCTTCGCTCAGAACGCCGAGCAGCGCCTCGTTGGGGATGTTCCAGCCGAAGGCGTCCAGCCCGATTTCGGACGAACGGAACTGCACGGTGGGTGCACGCAGCAGGCGGTCGGTGCCGTCGATGATCTGCATGGTGGAAAAGCGTGCGGCTGACGGCGCGATGCGCGACCACAGGCCGAGACGGTCCATGAAGCGGATGGACTGGTCCATCAGCGCCGTGGTGCGCTGGTCCTTCCTGTCGCTGGAAGGTGCAACGAGCGCCACGTGGCGGCCCGCCCGCGCCAGCGCGATGGCCGCGATCTGGCCCGCAAGTCCCGCACCGGTGATGGCGATATCGAAGTGTCTCATGGTCCTGATCCGTTGTTATTTCCAAAGCATCATAAAGGCTTTGGTCGGGTAAATCCACTTCGGTCCCGGAACATCCGGTTGTGAAGATTCGTTGGTTGTGCCGCGATATTAGTCTTAGGATAAGCGGATTGAGCCGGTTGCAAAGCGTGGTGAATGGCCGCATACCGGAATGAACAGGCGGATGAAAAAACGGGGCACAGACGCTGACTATGAAAATTTTCAACTATAAGCGTGTTCCCTACGCGGAAATCCGCGCCTTTTCCGTCCATATGCTCACGGCCTCCGGCTCGTTCCTGGCTTTTCTCGGCGTGGTCGCCGCAGCCGAACACCGTTTCGTTGACATGTTCTGGTGGCTGGGGCTTGCGCTTCTGGTGGATGGCATCGACGGTCCCATCGCCCGCAAGGTCAGGGTGAAGGAAGTGCTGCCCAACTGGTCTGGCGATACGCTCGATAATATCATCGACTATGTTACCTATGTGCTGCTGCCCGCCTTTGCGCTTTATCAGAAGGGCATGATCGGCGAGCCGCTGTCCTTCGTGGCCGCCGGCATGATCGTCGTGTCGAGCGCCATTTATTATGCCGACATGGGCATGAAGACGGACGAATATTTCTTCTCCGGCTTTCCGGTAGTGTGGAACATGGTGGTGTTCACCCTGTTTGTCATGGACGCCAGCGCCACCACGGCGATGATTGTCGTTACCGTTTCGGTGTTTTTGACATTCCTGCCGATCAACTTCCTGCATCCAGTGCGGGTGAAGCGATTGCGGCCGCTCAATCTCGCCGTGGTCTTCATCTGGTGCGCGCTTGGCGGTTATTCGCTGCTGATGCATTTCGAAACCCCGACCTGGGCCGTGATCGGCTTTGTGGCGAGCGGCATCTATCTTTATTGCATCGGTGGAATATTGCAGTTTTTCCCCTCGCTCGGCGCGAAATGAGAAAAGGGTAAAGCCGTTTATTGCTTGTGCAAATTGCATTTAAGCGGCTTCTTTTTCAGTTGTGCGCAGCAGCAAAACCGTTATCAATAAGTTCTGATCGCGTATCATTGCATACTTTTTGGCGCGGGATTGGGAACAATGACCGCAACCGTTTGAAACGCCTCGAAGAAGGCATGACGGTTGGTGAGAGAGGGAACTCGTGACTGGAACTTTGGCGCCGGAGGCCGTGCCTCTCCTGTCCGTTCGCAAGCTGACCAAGCTGTTCGGCAATTTCGCCGCCTGCAACGGCATCGATCTCGATATTGCGCCGGGCGAAATCCACGCGCTTCTGGGTGAAAACGGCGCGGGCAAATCCACGCTCGTCAAGATGCTGTTCGGCGTTCTCGCCCCGACCGAGGGCAATATTATCTGGCAGGGCCAGCCGGTTTCCGTAGGCTCACCCAGCGAGGCCCGCAGGCTCGGTATCGGCATGGTGTTCCAGCATTTTTCGCTGTTCGAGGCGCTGACGGTCGCTGAAAACATCGCCCTGTCGCTCGATCCGAAAATTTCATTGAAGGAAATCGCCGGGCAAGCGGAAAAGCTGTCGCGCGCCTATGGTCTGCCGCTCGATCCCAATGCGCATGTGGCCGATCTTTCGGTCGGCGAGCGCCAGCGCATCGAAATCGTCCGAGCGCTTCTACAGAATCCGCGCCTGATCATTCTTGACGAGCCGACCTCGGTGCTGACGCCGCAGGAGGCCGACAAGCTGTTCGAGACGCTGGAGAAGCTGAAAGCCGAAGGCCGTTCCGTACTTTATATCAGCCATCGTCTCGAAGAGGTGCAGCGCATCTGCGACCGTGCGACCGTTCTGCGTCACGGCAAGGTGACGGGGGCCTGCGATCCGCGCAGGGAAACGCCGGCATCGTTGGCGCGCATGATGGTGGGCAGCGATGTCGCAAGCGTTTCGCGGGCCACGGGCGAGGCGCTGGGTGCGCCGCAGATCGAGGTCATGGGGCTTTCGGTCGCGCCGCGCACGCCTTTTGCCGTGGCGTTGAAATCGATTTCCATGACCGTACGCGCCGGCGAGGTGCTGGCGATTGCCGGCGTTGCCGGAAACGGGCAGGGCGAGCTGTTCGATGCGCTTTCGGGCGAATATCCGGTCTATAATAACGATGCGATCCATCTGCGCGGCAAGCCGGTCGGCCGTATTGGCATCAATGGCCGCCGGCTGATGGGCGCGGGTTTTGTGCCGGAAGAGCGCCATGGCCACGCCGCCGTTCCCGGCATGAGCCTTTCCGACAATCTGTTGCTGGCGCGGGCGCGCTCCGACCGCAAGGCGTTTCTGACCGGCGGTTTCCTGCGCATCGTGCGTGGCTCAGTCATTAAGGCGGCGGCGCGGCGTATTTCGGAAACCATGGATGTGCGCAAGAGTGGGGCAGACCCGCTGGCCGGGTCGCTATCCGGCGGCAACCTGCAGAAATTCATCGTCGGGCGCGAGCTTGACCGCCAGCCTGCCGTGCTGGTGGTCAATCAGCCGACGTGGGGCGTGGATGCGGGTGCGGCAAGCCGCATTCGCCAGGCGCTTGTCGATCTTGCCAAAGCGGGTTCGGCCGTCATCGTCATCAGCCAGGATCTCGATGAAATATTCGAAGTCGCCACCAATATCGCGGTCATTTCCGACGGCAAGCTCTCCGATGCCCATCCGGTGGAAGAGATGACGCTTGAAAAGATCGGCCTTTTGATGGGCGGCATTCACACGTCACATTCGGGAGCCGCCCAGCATGCGCATTGAGCTTGAAAAACGCGCGGGGGTTTCGAAGCTTTTCACCCTGCTTTCTCCGCTTCTGGCGCTCACGCTGACGCTGCTTGTCGGCGCCGTCATGTTCGCCATGCTCGGCAAAAATCCGGCTCACGCGCTTTACGCCTTTTTCGTCGAGCCGCTGCTGGAAGTCTGGTCGCTGCACGAGCTGGCGATCAAGGCCGCGCCGCTGATCCTGATCGGAGTCGGCCTGTCGATCTGTTATCGCTCCAATAACTGGAATATTGGCGCGGAGGGGCAGTTCACCATCGGCGCGATCACCGGCTCCATCCTGCCGGTGCTTTATCCGGACTGGCATTCGCCGCTGCTTTTGCCTTTGATGCTGGTGATGGGCGCCGTGGGCGGCGCGCTTTATGCCGGTATTCCCGCACTTTTGAAGACGAAGTTCAACACCAACGAAATCCTCGTCAGCCTGATGCTGGTCTATGTCGCGCAGCTTTTCCTCGACTGGCTGACACGCGGCATCTGGCGCGATCCGGGCGGTTACAACTTCCCGCAGACCAAGCCGTTCAACGACAGCGCCGTTCTGCCGGAAATGCTGGCATCGGGCCGTGCGCATTGGGGTTTCGTTTTCGCCATCGTCGCGGCCATCGCGCTGTGGTTCATGATGCGCTACATGCTGAAGGGCTTCGAGGTCACCGTGCTCGGCCAGTCGGCGCGGGCAGGGCGCTTCGCCGGTTTTTCCTCCAGCCGCATGGTGTGGTTTTCGCTGCTGCTCTCCGGTGCGCTGGCGGGGCTTGCGGGCATATCGGAGGCTTCCGGTTCCATTGGCCATCTCCAGCCCAGCATTTCGCCGGGTTACGGCTTTACCGCCATCATCGTCGCCTTTCTCGGCCGTCTCAATCCGCTCGGCATCATCCTTTCCGGGCTGGTGCTGGCGCTGACCTATCTCGGCGGCGAGGCGGCGCAGCTTTCGATTGGTGTCTCCGACAAGGTGACGCGCGTGTTTCAGGGGCTGATGCTGTTCTTCGTGCTGTCCTGCGATACGCTGATCTTCTATCGCATCAGGGTCGTCTTTTCCGGCAAGGCGCATCGTAAAGAAGGAGCGGCATGATGGATATGCTTCAGGCCATTCTCCTCACCGTCATCACCGCCGCCACGCCGCTCGTTATCGCCGCTTCCGGCGAGCTGGTGACGGAGCGCTCCGGTGTCCTCAATCTCGGTGTCGAGGGCATGATGATCATGGGTGCGGTCTGTGCTTTCGCGGCCGCGCATATGACCGGATCTCCCTATCTCGGCATTCTCGCCGGCATTGCCTCGGGTGCGGTTTTCTCGCTGCTCTTCGGTTTCCTGACGCTGACGCTCGTTACCAATCAGGTGGCGACGGGCCTTGCGCTCACCATTCTCGGCCTCGGCGTCTCGGGCATGCTGGGTGAAAGTTTCGTCGGCCTGCCGGGTGTGAAACTGCAGCCCATCGTCTTTCCGCTGCTATCGGACATTCCCTTCTTCGGTCCGTTGCTGTTCCGGCAGGATTTGATCTTCTACCTCTCCATCGCGCTTGTCGCCGGCATTGGCTGGTTTCTGTTCAAGAGCCGCACGGGCCTCAAAATCCGCGCCATCGGCGACAGTCACGCTTCGGCCCATGCGCTCGGCATCAATGTCATCCGCACCCGTTATCTCGCCGTCATGTTCGGCGGCGCCTGTGCCGGGCTTGCCGGGGCGCAGCTGTCGCTGGTCTATACGCCGCAATGGGTGGAAAACATGTCGGCCGGGCGCGGGTGGATTGCGCTGGCGCTCGTCGTCTTCGCCTCCTGGCGCCCATGGCGGGTGCTGGCGGGCGGCTATCTGTTCGGCGCCGTCACCATCGGCCAATTGCACGCGCAGGCCTTCGGCATCGGGGTGCCATCGCAACTGCTTTCGGCACTACCTTACCTTGCAACTATTGTCGTGCTGGTCATCATCTCGCATAATCGCCGCACGACCTTGATCAACACGCCGGCCTCGCTTGGCAAATCCTTCGTGCCGGACAGGTGAAGCATTCTCACGTCTCCAAACCAACAGGGGTAAAAATGAAAAAACTGGTCATCGCACTCGCCGCTTCGGTTGCGGCTCTCGGCGGCGTCGTTTCCTCGGCGGAAGCCGCCGACGCCAAGAAGGTCTGCTTCATCTATGTCGGTTCAAAGACCGATGGCGGCTGGACGCAGGCGCATGATATCGGCCGTCAGGAACTGCAGGCGCATTTCGGCGACAAGATCGAAACGCCTTTCCTCGAAAGCGTTCCGGAAGGTCCGGATGCCGAACGCGCCATCGAGCGCATGGCCCGTTCGGGCTGCGAACTGGTGTTCACCACCTCCTTCGGCTTCATGGATGCGACCGTGAAGGTCGCCCAGAAGTTCCCCAAGGTGAAGTTCGAACACGCCACCGGCTTCAAGACCGCCGAAAACGTCGCGACCTACAATTCGCGCTTCTATGAAGGTCGCTACATTCAGGGCCAGATCGCCGCGAAGATGTCGCAGAAGGGTCTCGCCGGCTACATCGCCTCCTTCCCGATCCCGGAAGTGGTGATGGGCATCGACGCCTTCGTGCTCGGTGCGCAGTCCGTCAATCCCGACTTCAAGGTGAAGGTCGTCTGGGCCAACACCTGGTTCGACCCCGGCAAGGAAGCCGATGCCGCCAAGGCGCTGATCGACCAGGGCGTCGACATTCTGACCCAGCACACCGACACCACTGCGCCGATGCAGGTTGCGGCAGAACGCGGCATCAAGGCCTTCGGTCAGGCTTCCGACATGATCGCGGCCGGTCCGAAGACGCAGCTTACCGCCATCAAGGACACCTGGGGCGCCTATTACATCAAGCGCACGCAGGCTCTTCTCGATGGTACCTGGAAGTCCGAATCCGTCTGGGACGGCCTGAAGGACGGCATCCTGACAATGGCGCCCTATACCAACATGCCTGACGACGTGAAGAAGATGGCCGAGGATACCGAAGCCAAGATCAAGTCGGGCGAGCTGCACCCCTTCACCGGCCCGGTGAAGAAGCAGGACGGTTCGGAATGGCTGAAGGCGGGTGAAAAGGCCGAGGACGGCGTTCTGCTCGGCCTCAACTTCTACGTCGCGGGCGTGGACGACAAGCTGCCGCAATAACGGGATTTGCTGGCACTTTTGGCTTGCAGTTTGCGTCGCATCCGCACTTCGTCACCCCGGACTTGATCCGGGGTCCAGTGCGATCAAGTCCTTGATCGCGAAAGACTCATTTCTCACGGCGCAGACGCGCCGTGGCTGGATGCCGGATCTAGTCCGGCATGACGGAGGAGAGATTTGACGCCTGTTATCACAATTGAGGCCGCGCATGAAATTCATGTGCGGCCTTTGTTATTTTCATATGTTTTACGCCGTGGACGAAGTTTGCCTTTGCTTTTCAGGCGACTTGATGTTTTTCACTATATTCTGACTTGAGATATACACGTCTGGCGCGATTTTTTAAGATCGCCAACCGAACGGAAGGACATGGCACTTGCAGCGCGGAATGCTCGATGCGGCTATCGGTTTTCGAAAGCTGCAGACAAATCATGCACAGGTCGTTCACAAGCTCGGTCTCGATATCGTGTCCGGCACCTTCAAGACGGGTGATATCCTGCCGGGCGATGCCGAGCTGATGGAGCGGCTGAAAGTATCACGCACAGTGCTGCGCGAAGCGATGAAGACGCTGACCGCCAAGGGCATGATTTCCCCCAAGGCGCGTATCGGCACCCGGGTGACGGAGCGCGAAAGCTGGAACATGTTCGACAGCGAAGTGCTGCTCTGGCATTTCGAGGCGGGCGTCAGCGACGAGTTTCTGCTGCATCTTTACGATATCCGTCAGGCCTTCGAGCCATATGGTGCGGGGCTTGCCGCGACGCGGGCAAAGGACGCGGATATCGCCAAGCTCGCCGCTTATGCCAACGAGATGGGCAATACGGCCTATTCAAAGGAAAAGCGCGCGCTTGCGGATATGAATTTCCATGTCCTCATCACCGAAATGTCCGGCAATCCGTTCATGCGCACCGTCGGTTCGCTGATAAAGGCGGCTCTGGTGGGTATTTTCCGGATGAGCAACCCGGAAACCGATCCCAATGAGATTTCCGACGTCTCCGCCTCCCACCTGCGGCTCGTGGAGGCGTTTCGCCTGCGCGATGAGGCCGCAGCGCGCCGCGAGATGGAAAGGCTGATCGAAAACGGCCGCCAGCAGGTGCTGGAATTCACTGCCCGTAACCCCCGGCGATAAATCAGACCGCGGGAGCGGGATGCGATCCCGTGCCAATCACGTTTGATGAAAATCGGTGCGGAAATTTGGTGCAGATTTGCATGGTTTCTTAAGTGGGCCGCCGTTATAGCAATTCCGGAATGAAATTACCGATGCGCCCGTTCGTTTTGCCGGACGGCGTGAAGTCAAACATATGCCGCCGTCCTGGCCGCCCTGCGGTCGGTGACTGGGTGTTGGAGGTCTTATGGAGCGCAGCTCTCTAGCCGTTATTCTCGCAGCGGGCGACAGCACGCGCATGAAATCGTCGAAA